>CAYTBK010000135.1:4520-10395 GCA_964436005.1 uncultured Acidobacteriota bacterium | reverse complement strand
GCTTGTCTTCGGCCAGCTTGCGCCGGCGGTCCATTTCCCGGGCCCGCCAGATCCCAACCCAGGCCGGGCCGCAGGGGGCGGCGGCTTCCGGCATGAGCCGGCTGTACCCGCCCGGACGGTTGGCCAGGCCGATCAGGCCCTGCACGCTTTCTTCCGACTGGAAGGGAATGCCCAAAAACGACTGGAGGGGCGGGAACTCTTCCGGCCAGCCGGCGGCTTTCCACTCACTGGCCGTTTTGGCGATGACGGCCGGAGCCGCGGCGTTTTCCACTTCTCCCCAGATGGCGCCGAAATTGCACTTCCCGAGCAGGGAGCGGTATTTTTCCCGCTTGGCTCGCGGTTTCTCCGGACCCCGATCCTGCTGGAACATCCAGCCGTCCTGCAGGAAGGGGCTTTCCGTGCCGTAGGAAGTGAAGGTCCCCAGGAAGGCCAGTTCGCTCCCCGTGCACCGGGCCAGGTTTTCCAGAAAGTCCTCCGCGGTGTTTTCGGCTGTTTCTTCGGACAGGAGAACCTTCTGCACGCGCAGGATGGCGTCGAGAAGCACGGTGTGGATGCGGTCCATCTCCTCCGAGAGTTTCTGCGCGTCGATGTCGGTCAGGAACATGCGCAGGCGTTCCGGGGCGCCCGCTTTCCCGGTCGCCGCCACCCCCCGGTCCCGAACCCATTTCCACTCGCCGGTGCCGGTCCTGATGCGGTACTCGGCGCGGAAGTCCTGGGCTTCGCCGTTGAGGTGCCTGTCCAGTTCGCTGAGCACGGACAGCCGGTCGCTCGGGTGAAGGATGTCCTGCCAGGCCTGGAAACGGGCGGGGGCGTTTTCCTCGGTGTAGGAGAGCAGGCGCAGCCAGTTTTCGCTGAACTCGAGTTTGTCGGTCAGGATGTCCCAGTTCCAGGAGCACTCGCTGCACTCGGCTTCGAATTGCGCCAGGGCTGTCCGGGCGTGGTCCAGCTTTTCCAGGTCGCGCCCGCGGACGATGGAGGTGGCGATGTTCCCCGCCGCGAGCGCCAGGGCCGTCCGGTCGGTCTTGCCCCAGTCATAGTGGCGGCGGCAATGGTCCAGCCCCACGAAACCCCAGAATTCACCTGTCACGAAGGCGGGGACCCAGAGGCACGTCTTCGTCCCGGACTCCTCCAAAAAGGCCTTTTGGTTGTCGGTGGCTTCCCGGCAATCCGCCAGGGCCGGTTGGCCGCTCTTCAGGCGTTCGTACAGGTCGGGGAGTTCCCCGTACCACAGTTCTTCCGGGAAAGGGGAGGGCCTCTCGCCCTGTTTCGGGTCCGCCAGCCACTGTTCGCCGCGTTCCGCGTAGGGGATGCCGGCGAAGGGCTCGATTCGGCTCTCGCAGAGGTAAACCCTGTCGGCATCGCTGGACTCGCCCAGTTTCCGCAGGGCCTCCCGCAGGTCTTCCCGGCTGGCGATTCTCTGCTGGCAGGCGAGGGCCACTTCGTAGGCCGCTTTCTGGAAAGCCGAGATCAGCGGCGAAGTTTCCCCGGCGCGGGAGTACATCTTCTCCAGGAAGACGGCGATGGCGGACGGGGTCCCGAACGTGGCCGGGATCCTCTCCACCCGCATTTCCAGCGAGACAGGGGTCCCGTCCCGGCGAATGGCGGCGGCTTCCAGGTCCAGACGGTCGTTGGCCTCCTGGTCCCGGGCCATGGCTTCGTGCAGCTCGGGAATCAGGGTGCCGACCGGATGCCCCACGAGCTCCGCCTTCTCATATCCCGTCAGGATGCAGGCCGCGTCGTTGACCGATTCGATGCGCCCGGTGGCATCCATCACGACCATCCCTTCCCAGGCCGTTTCGTAGATGGTTTCCAAACGGTCCCGCATGGACTGGAGAGACATCTTGGCCTCTGCCAACTGCGAGATGTCCTGCACCAGGATGTAGGCGCCCTCCCGGTGCGCGGAGGGCGAGATGGTCAGCAGGAAAGTCGAATTCCCGACCCGGTATTCGTGCTCCAGGACCGACTGTTTTTCCATGGATTGGAGGACGGTCTCGTGCAGTTCCATCGGGAAGAAGCTCGATTCGCTGACCCCGGTCTTGAGGAGAAAATCCCGGACGGCGGCCGAGGCGCGGACCAATCGCCCGAAAGGGTCCACCCGCATTATGGCGAAAGGCGAGTCAAGTGACAATTTGGTGCACCTAACTATTGGAATATTCAGTAGATCGTCTGCGCAATGGAAATCGCTCCAGTGATGTTTTTTGTAGCAAAAACAGATTGCCCTGTCAAGCCGAGTTTTTACTTGTAAAGAAAAACTTCATTGAAGAGGAACTTTTTCAGGGAGCGTTCCCGGCCAGGAAATCCCGGGCCTGGCGGAACGCTTCCGCCTGGATGGCCGGATCGTCCCCGAAACCGGCCAGGACCGTGAGTCCCTTCTCCTTGCGGAACCAGGTCATCTGGCGCTTGGCAAACTGCCGGGTGGCCGCCTGGATGGACTCCGCCATGGCCATCCAGGGTGTTTTCCCCTCCAGGTGTTCGGCGATCTGGCGGTACCCGATGGCATCCAAACCCTTGGCCGCGGGGCTCGTGCCGGCCGCCAGCAGGTCCCGGACCTCCTCGACCCAGCCGGCGTGGAGCATGTCCAGCGTCCTCTTGTCGATGCGCTCCCGCAGGGCCGGCCGGGGCGGGTCGAGGAGGAACGGCAGCGAACGGAACCCTTCGAGGGGCTTTTCCCCGGACCCGAAGTGGTCGGACATGGGTTTCCCCGTCAGCAGAAGTACCTCGAGCGCGCGGGCCAAACGGGGGAAATCGAGGGGCGTGACGCGGCGAGCCGATTCCGGATCGAAACGCCGGAGCATCCGATGCAGGGCGGGCACGCCCCGCCGTTCCGCAATGGCCTCGAACCGGCGCCGCAGGGTTTCGTCCCGGGCCGGTCCCTCGAAGATGCCGTAGAAGAGCGCGTGAAAATAGAAACCCGTTCCGCCGGCCACCACCGGCAGCCGGCCTCTTTCCCGGATGTCGTCGAGGGCCTGCCGGGCCAGTTTTTCGAAACGGCCGGCGGAAAAGACTTCCCCCACCTGCGCGACATCCAGGAGATGGTGGGGGATTTCAGCGCGGGTTTCCCGGTCCGGTTTGGCCGTGCCGATGTCCAGGCCCCGGTAGACCTGCATCGAGTCGCAGTTGACGATTTCCCCGCCGAACCGCCTGGCCAGTTCCAGGGCCAGGGCGCTCTTGCCGGAGGCGGTAGGCCCCACGACGGCCAGCAGGGGGGGCGGCGTGCCGGCGCCGGTCATGCTTTCTTCCATCGGGCGCCGCTCAGAAGTCTTCTTCCATGGGAATGATCTGGTCCGGGCGTACTTCCTTCTTCGCCGGGGCCTTCCTGGCCAGGGCCGTGGGCGCGGCCGGCCTTTTCCCGGCGGCGGGGGCGGGTCCGGTTTCCGGCCTGGCCCCTTTCGTTGCCACCGGCCTGGCGGCGGGTTTTCCGTTCCGAGAGGGGGAGGGCCTGGCCGCCGAAGCGCTGGCCGCCCCGCCGGCTCCCAGCAGGACCCGGTTCAGCCCTTGCAACTCGTCCGTCATGGAGCTCGACTGGGCGTGCAGTTCCTCGGCGGCGGCGGCGGACTGCTCGGCGTTGGCGGCGTTGCGCTGGACCACCTTTTCCATGTTGGAAACGGCCTTGTTCACCTGCTCGATCCCCTGGGCCTGTTCGGCGGAGGCGGCGGCGATCTCGGAAATCAGCTCGGAAACCTTGCTGGCGATGACCTCGTTTTCCTTCATGACCGTGAACATGTTCTCGAACCCGGAAGAGGCCGACCGAACCTTGTCTGTCGTGTTGCCGATCAGGTCCTGGGTGTTCTTGGCGGCCTCAGCGGCTCTCCGGGCCAGGCTCCGGACCTCGTCGGCCACCACGGCGAAACCGGCGCCGGCTTCCCCGGCCCGCGCCGCCTCCACTGCCGCGTTGAGGGCCAGGAGGTTCGTCTGGAAGGCGATCTCGTCGATGTTCTTGATGATTTTCGCGGTTTCCTCGCTGGCCCGCAGCGTTTCGTTCATGTATTCCGACGTGGCGGAAATCTGCGAGGCCAGCTTGGCGAAGTTGGGGGCGGCGTCGTCGCGCATCATGGAATTGGCGGCGTTGGCATTTTCGGAGTTGCGCTTGGACATGCTGGAGATCTCTTCCAGCGTGGCGGAGGTTTCCTCCAGGGAGGCGGCCTGTTCCGAGGCCCCTTCTGCCAGGTGCTGCGCGGCGGCCGAGACCTGCTCCGCGGCTCCGTTCACCTGTTTGGCACCTTCCGTGAGGCCGACCAGCACCCGGCCCAAACGGCCCGATGCGGCGGCCAGCAGCCAGGCGCCCAGGATCAGGGACAAGGCGACGCCCAGCACGACGAGGAACAGGAGGAACCACCTCGCCGTGTCGGCAGTGGAGGGGACATTGGCATAGCCGACGCAGCCGATGACGACCACCAGGATCGCCAGGGCGGTGACGCTGAACAGAATCCGGGCCTTGATGCCGATGTTGGAAAACATGACAAATCCTCCGGAATAGAGATAGTTGCCTGCAGTATACCAAGATCCGGGGAAATGGAAAGCACTAATATCCCCATCGGTGGTGCGCTGCCGCCACGGCGGGTTCCCCGGGAACCTTGCCGCCAACGGCCCGGCGCATGATCCTTTACCCTTTCTTCCCCCTGTGTTATACAGGACGGGCGGCCGGATGCGGTTCCATCGCGCAGCGCCCGGGCTTGCCCGGGCAGGCGGCCGACAACCTGGAGGTATCTATGCTGAACCGGTACGTCACCCCGGAGATGCGGGATCTGTGGAGCGAGGAGAACAAGTTCCGGAGCTGGCTGAAAGTCGAGATCGCCGTCTGCCGCGCGCTCTGCCGGCGTGGCCTCGTGCCCCGGGAAGCCCTGGAGGCCATCGAGAGGAACGCGTCCTTCGACGTGGCCCGCATCTCGGAGATCGAACGTTCGACCCACCACGACGTCATCGCCTTCACCACGGCCGTCGCCGAGACGCTGGGCGACGAGTCCCGGTTCGTGCACTACGGGCTGACCTCCACCGACGTCGTGGACACGGCGCAGGGCTTCCTCCTGCAGCAGGCGGCCGACCTGATCCGCACGTCCGCCGAAGAGCTGGCCGCCGTGCTGAAAGAGCAGGCCTTCCGGTTCCAGGGGGTCCCCATCATGGGCCGGACCCACGGAGTGCATGCCGAGCCTACGTCCATGGGGCTCAAGTACACTCTCTGGTTCGCCGAGATGCAGCGGAATCTTCGGCGCTTCGAGGCGGCGGCCGCGGATGTCGCCTGCGGGAAGATCTCCGGCGCCGTCGGCACCTTCGCCCACCTCGACCCGGGCGTCGAGGAGGAGGTCTGCACCGAACTCGGCATCAACTACGCCCCGGTCAGCACCCAGGTGCTGCAGCGGGACCGGCACGCCGCCTTCCTGGCCGCCCTGGCCGTCATGGGCGGGACCCTGGAAAAGATCGCCCTGGAGATCCGCCACCTGCAGCGCACGGAGGTCCGGGAAGCGGAAGAGCCGTTCCGGGCCGGCCAGAAGGGGTCTTCGGCCATGCCCCACAAGCGCAACCCGGTCAAGTGCGAGCAGGTCTGCGGGCTGGTGCGGGTGCTCCGCTCCAACGCCGTGGTCGGCTTCGAGAACCAGGCCCTGTGGCACGAGCGGGACATTTCGCACTCTTCCGCGGAGCGCGTTGTCCTGCCCGACAGTACTTCGCTGCTCCACTACCTGCTGCGCTCTCTCACGCTCATCGTTCGCGACATGCACGTCTACCCGGACGCGATGCTGGAGAACATCGGCCGCTCCCGCGGAATGACCTTCTCCGGACAACTCCTGCTCCTCCTGGCCCAGGCCGGGGTGCTGCGGGAAACGGCCTACCTCTGGGTGCAGCGCAACGCCATGCGCGTGTGGAACGAGGGGGAGGATTT
>CAYTBK010000135.1:0-4420 GCA_964436005.1 uncultured Acidobacteriota bacterium | reverse complement strand
GAGAACGCGGTGTTCTCGCCGGCGGCCGACATGGGGGTTCGGGCGGTGGCCGAAGCCGCCGCGGCGCTGCGGGCGGGGCGTTGCACCGTCGCCCTGGCCGGGGGGGTGACCGACCAACTCACCCCCTTGGGCCTGGCGCGGGCCCACCTGCTGGCCGGGATTTCGGAAGGCGCCGAACCCGCGCCCGACGGGGCGGTCCTCCCGGGCGAGGCGGCCGGCGTGCTGGTCCTGGAGCGCGAAGCCGACGCGGCGGCCCGTGGCGCTCCGGCCCTCGCCGAGGTCGCCGGCTGGGCGTTCGGCCGGGCCGGGGACGGCCCGCCACCGGCGCTCGACTCCTTCCAGGAGGAATTGGGCCGACTGGCGACCTTCGCGCCTGACGGCGGAGGCGGCCTGCACCTGTTCGTCGGGGGGGGCGGCACTTCTCGGGACGATGTGCGGCTGGCCGGCGACGTGCGACATGTTTGGAATACTACTGTGATTCTGGATCCGGTCACATGCTACCCGCGGTTCGCCCTGGGGAACGTGTCGACGGCGTTCGCGCCGGTACTGGCGGCCCTGCTGGCGGCCGACCGGGCCGGGGCGGCCCTCTTCCCGGCCCGGGGAGAGGGGGCGCCGACGGAAGTCCGTCCGGCGGCGGCGGGGTTGCCGGCCCTGATCGCGGCCCGGTCCCCCGAGGGGGGCGAGGCCGCGGTCCTGCTCGTGCCGCGGGGAAAGGGGGAGGGGCGGAAGTGAGCGAAAGAATCCTCGTCATCCAGTTGGCCCGCCTGGGCGACTGCATCCAGACGCTGCCTGTCCTGAAGAACCTGAAGGAGGCCGACCCGGGGCGCGAGGTCACCGTCCTCTGCCTGGGCGCCTTCGGCGGAATTCTCGCCGACTCGCCGTGGTGCGACCGGGCGGTGCACGCGTCGGCGGCGGACTACCAGGCCGTCGTGGACGAGGCGGACCCGCGGCGCCAGGCCAGGGCGCTGGACGGATTCTTCCGCGGGTTCCCCTCCCTGGCCGAGACTTACGACCGGATTGTCAATTTCTGCCACGACCGCCTGGGCGGCGGCGCCTTCACCCGCGTGCCGCACCGGGAGTTCTCCGGGCTCCGGCACGGGCGAGATGGCCAGGCCGGCGTGCACGGGGATTGGGCCCGTTACCTGTTCGCCCACGTCCAGCACCGCCAGAGCAACACCTTCAACCTGGTGGACAGCCACCTCGGCATGGCCGGCGCGACGGGCGCCCCGGCCCGGGGCTGCCTTTCCGTGCCGGCCGGGGCGCGGGCTTCCGCCGAGCGCCTGCTCGCGGGTCTTCCCGGGGCAGGCCCGCTCGTGGCCATGCAGCTCGGCGCCAACGAGCCCCACCGCACCTGGCCCGCCGGGCACTTCGCCGCGCTGGCCGAAACGCTCGCCCGCCGCTTCGGCGCCCGGATCGTGCTGCTGGGAACCGCCGCCGAGGCGTCCCGGGCGCGGTGGTTCGCCTCGAAGCTCCGCTTTCCCTTCGCCGACCTGATGGGGAAGACTTCCGTCATGGAACTGGCCGCGGTGCTGGAGCGCTGCGCCGCCCTGGTCAGCAACGACACGGGGACCATCCACCTGGCGGCGGCCGTAGGCGCCCGTTGCGTGGGCATCTATTTTTCCACCGCCTGGTATGCCGAGACCTCGCCCTACGGAGAAGGGCACCTGGTGCTGGCGCCCGAACGCCCCTGCTGCCCCTGCTGGGCCGGGAGCCTCTGCGCCGGGATCCCCTGCCGGACCGACATCGCCGTGGACGACGTCCTGGCCGCCGTGGCGAACCAGCTCCCGGGCGAAACGGGGAGGGACGATGGCGACGGGAAATCCCGCCGGTACCGGTCCCGCTTCCTGGCCAACGGGTCCCTCGTCTACCTGCCCGACGAGGCGCGCCCCCCCCTGGCCCGGGACGTGAACGCCCTTCTGCAGCGTGCGGGCTGGGAGAAGGTCCTCGGGCTCGACCCCGACCCGGTCGTGGCCTCGTTCCTGGAGGAGGCCCTGGGGCCGGCCGAACTGGCCGCCCGCCGCGACGCCCTGCGGCAGGCCTGCGCGGAACTGGCGGAGTCCCTGCGGGCGGAATCAGGCAAAGCCCGGCAGTGGGGCGAGGTGTCCCGGAAGGGAATCTCCCGCGCGGACGCACCCGCTGCCGATGCCGCCTCGCGGGCGGCGGCGCGCACGGGTGCGGACCTGGGGCTGTTGGGGACCTTCTGCGACCTGGCGGTGCAGGACCTGGCCCTGGAGAGCCCCGACGAAAGGATGCGTCAGGCGCCGCTGGTTTTCGGGCACTTGGCCGGGCAGGTGGAGGCTTTTTCGGGAGCCCTGGCGGAGAGCCGGACCGGCGGTCAGCGGGAAACGGCCCGGTTGTAGACGGCCAGGATGCGGGGCGACAGCAGGGCCTTCAACGAGTCGGGCAGGCGGAAAGCCCCCCAGCGCCGGGCCTCCCGGAAGCGGCGGACGCCCTCGTCCAGCAGAGCCTCCCGGTTTTCGGTTTCGGTGAGGGAGCGGGCCGTGAGCGTCGCGCCCAGCAGAAAGGCGGCCAGCCCGTACTTGTCGCTGGTGGCCTTCAAGTGGGCGCGCAAGGCGGCTTCGGCCTTCGGGTACTCCCCGAGGAAGAACAGGGAGAAGCCCTTCTGCAGGTTCCGGAGGCGGTTGGCGGGCGCCGCCTCCACCGCTGGCCAGGGGAGCAGCATCGCTGCGCACAGCGCTCCGAGCAGGACGCTCTTCTGGATGAACCCGCTTGCCGTCGTTTTGCTGGCCATGGTTCCTTCTCCTGTGCCGGCCGGCGAGAATGCTAGGATTATACACGGCATCGGGCCAAGAGATCAAACCGTCATCCGTCGGAAAAATCCACGCCCCGCGCGCCGCGTAGCGGACGGCTGGCATCCAAACGCAAGAAGGGACCGGAAAGGGGCCCATCAGACAGGAGCTCAACCATGACCACCACCGAAAAGACCGAAAAAGCGCTGGACCGCATCGTCGCCGAACTGCGCCGCAGCTACGACGCCCTCGGGTTGATCAACCACATCGAGGGGCCGAACATCCCCTCGCGCGAGGCCGTGCGGGCCGTGCTCCAGGACCTGCGCCGCCTGGTGCTCCCCGGCTTCCTGGCCGACGAGCATATCGATCCCGCCGGGTTGAATTATTACATCGGGGAGAGGTGCTCGCACGTCGTCCAGCGCCTGGCGCCGGAGATATGCAAGAGCTTCGAGCACGTCTGCAAGACCGGGGGAGACTGCTCCCGCCTCGGGGAGTGCCGGGCCCAGGGGCGTCGGATCTCCCTGCGCCTCCTGGAAACGCTTCCAGAAATCCGCCGGCTCCTGGACCTGGACGCCGAAGCGGCCTTTCGCGGCGACCCCGCGGCCCGCAACCGGGAAGAGGTGATCACCTGCTACCCCGGCCTGGCCGCCATCACCGTCCACCGGATCGCCCATTTCCTCTACCGGGAGGGCGTGCCGCTCATCCCCCGCATCATGAGCGAGTACATTCACGGCGAAACGGGCATCGACATCCACCCCGGCGCCACCATCGGGGAGGGGTTCTTCATCGACCACGGCACCGGCGTCGTCATCGGCGAGACCTGCCAGATCGGGAACAACGTCAAGATCTACCAGGGGGTGACGCTGGGCGCCCTGTCCGTGCGCAAGGAAAACGCCGGGCGCAAGCGCCACCCGACGCTGGAGGACGAGGTCACCATCTACGCCGGCGCCACCATCCTGGGGGGAGACACGGTGATCGGGCGCGGTTCGGTGATCGGCGGGAACGTCTGGCTCACCTGCTCCGTTCCGCCCCTGAGCCGGGTGACGGCCCGCAGCGAGACCGAGATCGCCAGCTGCACCTGAAGCGCCGGGGGCCTGCCCCCCCGGCGGCGGAACCGCCTGACCCGTTCAGGAAAGGATGTCGTCACCGACCGGCATGGCCAGCAATTTCAAAACGATCTTCCGCTCCTTCCGGTACCGCAACTACCGCCTCTTCTTCGGCGGGCAGAGCGTCTCGCTCATCGGCACCTGGATCCAGCGGGTCGCCACCCCCTGGCTGGTGTACCACCTGACCGGCTCCACCCTTCTGCTGGGTTTGGTGGGCTTCGTCGGGCAGATCCCCACCTTCCTCTTCGCCCCCTTCGCCGGGGTCCTCACGGACCAGTGGAACAAGCACCGCCTGCTCATCGGCACCCAGGTCGCCGCCATGCTGCAGGCCTTCGCCCTGGCCCTGCTGTACCTCAGCGGCACGCTGGAGGTCTGGCACGTCGTGGCCCTGAGCGCGTTCCTGGGTTTCGTCAACGCCTTCGACGTGCCCGTCCGCCAGTCCTTCGTCGTGGAGATGGTGGAGAAACGGGAGGACCTGGCCAACGCCATCGCCCTGAACTCCTCCATGGTGAACGGGGCCCGGCTGCTCGGCCCCTCCATCGCCGGGATGCTGATCGCCTTCGC
>CAYTBK010000134.1:0-10536 GCA_964436005.1 uncultured Acidobacteriota bacterium | reverse complement strand
CGGGACGTCCGGATCCAGGTGGACAACAACGACGACTACGAGATCGCCTGGTCGGCGGACGGCAAGCTCTTCCGGAAGCTGTTCCAGCTCGGCGCCGGCACGGGAACGGTGAGCCTGGGGATGGAAACGTTCAGCACGGTCAAGGGGGAGCCGGAATACGAGGCCACCATCGACTTCCGCCCCGTCAAGGCCCGCTACCTGCGGATCCGGTCCGTCTCGGGCGACGGCATGTACAGCGTCTCGGAAATCGACGTCGTGGCCGACCCCGCGCCCTGACCCGCGCGGGGGCGGCGCCCCTCGCATCGGCCGGGAAGCCGCTTCGCCACGATCTGGCCTCCCGCCTCCGGGATCCCCGGCTTCGGCGCACGGCAAGCCCGGAAGACAGTATATTTACAATTAAGAATTCTACTCAGGGAGGCATGGCCGGCCTATGGATATCCAGCGGGGAAACCTATTTCATCAAGTGCTGAGTCTTGCCATGGCCGGGCTTCTCCTGGGTGCGGTGCATGCGGACGGGGAAAAGGAGCGGCCGGCCCTCTCGCCCCTGGCCGTGGTGGACAGCGTGTCGGAAAAATCGCTGGCGGCCCGGGCCGGACTGCAGCCGGGCGACCGGATCGTCGGCCTGAACGACCGGCCGAACCCCACCCTGGAGGAGGTCCTGGCCTATCGGTACGAAGCGGAGAGGGCCCGGGAAACCGCCGTGCGGTTGCGCCGCGGCGAGGAGGACATTTCGGTCCGGCTTCCCCAGGGCGCCTGGGAATGCACGTTCCGGGCCGACCTGGCGGAGGGCGCGCGGAAGCGGCTGGAGGCGGCCCGCGAAGCGGTGAAGGCGGAAACCTCCTGGGCCGAAGGGCTGCGGCAATGGGCAGACCTGGCAGACGAAGCGGCCGCGCAGGGGCAGCCGGAGGCGGCGTCCTGGCTGCGGCTCGAACTGGGAACGGCCCTCACGGGGGCGCGCCACGGGAAGGAGGCGGCGGAGATCCTGAACCGGCTCGCCTCCGGCGCCTCCCCGGGGAGCTACTGGGCCTTCGCCGCCACCCTGCGGCTCGCCCGGGCCTGGCAGGCCGCCAGGGAGAACGGGCCGGCCGGGGAAGCCTTCCGGAAGACGGTCGACCTGGCCCGGGAGAGCGGTCCGGAACTCCGCCTGGCCGGGGCGCTCACCGCGCTGTGCGATTTCGAAAGCCAACTGGGCAGGCTGCCGAAAGCCGTCCAGGCGGCCGGGGAAGCCCTGGCCATCCGGGAACGCCTGGTTCCCGACAGCCTGCTGACGGCGCTCTCCCTGAACAACCTGGGTGTTCTGACGGGCAACCAGGGCGACTACCCGGCGGCCAAAGCCTTCCACCTGCGCGCCCTGGCCATCCGGGAGCGCCTGGCGCCGGACAGCCTGGACCTGGCTGCCAGCTACAACGGGCTGGGGAACGCCGTCGACGCGTTGGGCGACCTGGCGGGGGCGAGGGAATACCACCGCAAGGCCCTGGCCATCCGGGAGCGCCTGGCGCCGGGCAGCCCGGACGTTGCCGGGAGCCTGAACAACCTCGGCTACCTGGCCTGGCGGCAGGGCGACCTTGTATCGGGGCGGGGATACTACCTCCAGGCCCTGGCCATTTTTGAGCGCCGCGCGCCGGACAGCCTGAACGTAGCCATCTGCCTGAACAACCTCGGCAGCCTGTCCAACGACCTGTCCGACCTGGCCGTGGCCCGGGAATACCATGGGAAAGCCCTGGCCATTCGGGAACGCCTGGCCCCCGACAGCCTGGCCGTGGCGACGAGTCTCAACAACCTGGGCAACGTGGCCCTTAAGCAGGGCGACCTGGCCGCGGCCCGCGAGTTCTACCTCCGGTCCCTGGCCATCAAGGAACGCCTGGCCCCGAACAGTATCGCCGTCGCCGCCAGCCTGAACAACCTGGGGGTGGTGGCATCCCGGCAGGGCGACCAGGTCCTGGCGAAGGAGTGCCACACCAGGTCGCTCGCCATCAAGTGCGCCACCTCCCCCGAAAACCTGGAAGTTGCCTCCAGCCACGTCAACTTCGGCAAAGTGGCTTTCAAGCACGGCGACCTGCCGGGCGCCCGGGAATCCTTCGGCAAGGCCCTGGAGATGTACGAGCGCCTGGCGCCGGGCAGCCTGGACCTGGCCACGAGCCTTCGCGACCTGGGGGTGGTCGAGGCCCGGCAGGGCGATTCCGCCGCGGGCCGGCAGCGCATCCTCGACGCGCTGGCCATCGAGGAGCGGCTGGCGCCCGGCAGCCTCAACCAGGCGGAGAGCCTTCACGCCCTGGGCGAAGAGGCCCAGGCCCGGGGGGACCTGGCGGCGGCGAAGGACTGCCACGCCAGGGCCGCGGCGATCTACGACCGGATCGCCCCCGGGAGCGCCGAACTGGCGCAGACGCTGGGCCGGCTGGGAACGCTGACCTTCGCTCTCGGCGACAGGCCGGGCGGCGTCGCGTTCATGGAAAAAGCGCTGGACACCCTGGAAGCGCAACGGACCCGCGTCGGCGGCGAGGCGGCCAAGATCTCCTTTTCCGCCGCCAATCAGGATTCCTACCTGGGGCTGGTCGACGCCTACCTGAAAACCGGCCAGCCCGAACGGGCCCTGGAAACGCTCGAGCGCTCCCGGGGGCGGGCTCTCCTGGAGATGGTCTCGAGCCGGTTCATCGACTGGCGCGGGGAGATTCCCCCTGCACTCCTCGCCAAACAGGGTGAACTGGTCCAGTTGCGTCGGGACCTCTCCGACCGGCTGGCCGCCGCCGGAGCCGCGACCCCGGCCCGGGAGATCGAGTCGTGGCGGGAGGAACTGCTGATGCTGCCAGCGCGGGAGGACGCCCTCGCCGAGGAGATCCGCCAGGCCTCGCCGCGGTTGGCCGCCCTGGCCTACCCCAAACCTCTGAGCTTCCAAGGCATGGTCGAAGCGCTCGGTCCGGGCGATTTGCTGATCGCTTTCGTGTCGGCGGAAAAGGAGACGTTCCTCTTTCTGCTGCGCAAGGCGCGGCCCGGGGAAAAGGACGCCGGATTGAAGTTCTTTCGCCTGCCGGTCGGGCGGGAGTCCCTGGAAGACCGCGTGGCCGCCTTCCGCGCCCTGCTGGGGCCGACGACGGCGGTGGGACCGGCTTCCCAGGCCTGGCAGAAGGCGGCCCGGAACCTGTTCGACCTGATCCTCGCGCCGGCGGCCGGGGAAATCGCGGCCGCCGAGGCCCTGCTGGTCATGCCCGACGGTCCGCTGCACCTTCTCCCTTTCGGGGCCCTGGTGCCCCGGGCGCCCGCGAAGGCCGCCGCACCGCGGGCCGGAACGCTGCGGAAGGACGTTCCCCTTGGCCTGCAGAGGCCTTTTTCCATCCAGCTTTCCATGACGGTCTACGCCGGCCTGAAGGGCATCGGCTCGGCGCGGGCGTCCAAGGATGAGAAACGCTGGGTCGGGTTCGGCGACCCGGCCTATCCATCCCCGGAAAAAGGGGAACCGCTTCGCGGCGAGGCGGCGGCCCTGGCGAGGCGCGGCATATCGCTGGGCCCCCTGCCGGGGACCCGGACGGAAATCGAGAACGTGGCCGCCCTGTTCCCCGGCCAGGCGGGCGTCCGGTTGGGCACGGAGGCCAGCGAGGCCGCGGTGCGCGGCCTGCCGCCGCGCACCCCCTTCCTGCACTTCGCCTGCCACGGCTTGCTCGACCCCGAGTTCCCCATGAACTCGGCCCTGGCGCTCAGCCCGCCCGCGCCGGGCGAAGCCGCGGCCGCCCGGGACGACGGGATCCTCCAGGCCTGGGAAATCGTCCAGAACGTCAAACTGGATGCCGACTGCGTCGTGTTGTCGGCCTGCGAGACCGGCGTCGGCAAGGTCATGGCGGGGGAGGGCGTCATGGGCCTGACCCGGGCTTTCTTCCACGCCGGCGCCCGCAGCGTGATGGTGTCGCTGTGGCCCATTTCCGACGAGTCGACTTCGGCCCTCATGCACGCCTTCTACCGGGAGGTGCTGTCCGGCGCCCCGGAAGACGCGGCCCTGCTGCGCGCCCAGCGGGAGGTCGCCCGGGACCGCCGGTTCGCCCACCCCTTCTTCTGGGCGGCCTTCGAACTCTTCGGCCGCCGGAAGTAGGCCGGCGCCGGAATCAGCGCGGGCACTCGAAGCGGGAACCGGCCTCCTGGACGGCCGGGTTCCCCGGCAACAGCCGGGAAGCTTCCTGGAACTCCCGGCGGGCCTCGCCGCACAACCCCAGCTGCCGGTCGAAGTCGGCCAGCAGGAGCAGCGTGGAGACGTCCTGCCCCTCCCGGTACAGCTTCAACAGTTCCTCGCGCGCCCGGCGGCTCCGGTCGGCGATGGTATACATCGGCTGCCAGCGCGCCACGTAGCGCTTGCGCTCCCCTTCCTGGACCCAGACGCTGAGGTAGTAGTCGGTTTCCGCCTTCAGCAGGCCCGGCGGGACCGCCCAGGGAGGGGTAGCGGACGCCGCCGCATGCACCACCCGTTCCTCCACGTCCTGGATGAGGAGGTGGTATTCCCGGGCCGGGCCGTCGGTCGGCCAGTTCAGCTCCGTCCCGTCGGTGACGACGCGCTGCTGCAGATCCCCCCGGACGCGGAAAGCAGCCATCCGGCCGCCGGCATTTTCGCCGGCGGCGATGGGGGCGATGTCGGGCATGGCGGCGACCCGTCCGGCGCCGCGAACCTTTCCGGCAACGGGGACCAACCGGTCCGCCCGGACCTCGGCGCGGGCCTTCTCCCCAACTTCGTACAGGCCGCCCGTGAACAGGGCGACCCGGACGCCGGACGCCGCCTCCGTCTCGATCACGTCCTTTTCCCGGACGGTGTCGTACAGGCGCAGCGGCCGCCGGTCCGCGGGGGAAAGCACGACGCTCGCCTTCCCGGAGACCAGGCAGACCATGCCGGCGGGCCGCTTCTCGGCGGCCCCGGCCGGGGCAGGCCCGCAGGCGAGGACAACGGCTCCCCAAACGAACGAAATCCTGACAAGGCGATGGATCACGATTCCCTCCAGTCAAAGCGGATTAGGGGAACGCCGGAAGCCTCCGGCGCCCCCAGAGGGCAGCCAGGGCCGCGACGGCCAGGCAGGCCAGCGGCGCCGTCAGGGGCAGGCGGAACTGCGCCCCCAGGTCGAGTCCCGACACGGCCAGGAACAGGACGAGGGCCGGCAGGCAGGCCCCGGCCGCGGCCCATCCGGCCGGGCGCAGGGCGAGAACCCCCGCGGCCGCCGGGAAAGACAGCAGCAGCACCAGGGCGGCGGCCGCCCACGGTCCCGCCGTGCGGATTCCGCCGCCGCGCAGCAGTTCGTCGACGGCCAGGGCGTGGACCACCAACCCCGGCACGTCCACGGGCAACCCCGCGGCGGGGGGCACCTGGAACATGTCGTCGGCGAATTCCGACGAGCCGCCCACCAGCAGGAGCTTGCCCCGGAACCAGGACGGCCGCTCGGCCAGCCGCCGCTGGACCTCCGACCAGGGAAGCACCCTGTCGGGCCAGGCGCGGGCGAAGTCGAGGGTCAGCGACGCGTCGCCCCGGCCCGGGTCGGGTTCACCACCCTGGAGCATCCCGGCGGCGGTCAGACCCAGCGAGGGCTGAAGGCGGCCCCGGGTGTCGCGGTGCGCCACCGCGTAGCGGCGCACGACCCCGTCGGGGTCCTCGGCGATGTTGACGAAGCGGAAGAGCCGGCCGGCGTCCTCGGCCCCGAGCACCGCGAGGACCGGCGCCCCGAGGCACTCCGGGCCGCGGACCGCCCCCCCGGGCAGGGTGATGGCGGCGAAGGCCAGGCGCTCCCGGTGCTCCAGGACCAGCCGGTTGAACGAGGGGTTGGGCGCGAAGCGCGCGGGCAGGATCAGGTCGCAGGCGACCCCCCGGACGCCCGCCTGCAGGGCGCCTTGCAGGACGGCGGAGAAGCGGTCCACGTCCGCCTCCCCTTCCCGGCTCCAGAACCCCTCGGGGACCAGGGTGAGGACGATCCGTTCGTCCAGCGGCCGCGGCGACCGCAGCGAGCCGGTCCAGTCGAAGAAACGGGCGTCCAGCAGGAGGAAGGGGCTCAGGCCCGCGACAACAACATACAGGGCGGAGGCCAGCGCCGCCAGGACCGCCGCGAGCCGGAAGCGGCGGGGGAATTCCCGCTTCCGCCAGCGGAGGCGGGCCTGGTCCCGGAAAGCCGCGTCGAGGGCGCCGACGATGTCAGCGGCCCGGGCCGGCCGGTCTTCGGGCTCCTTTTCCAGCGCCTGCAGCAGCGGCGCGTCCGCCGCCGGCGGCAGGGAGGGGAGGACCTCGGAGGGGTTCGGCGGGGTGTTCTGCAGGTGCTGGGCGATGAACTGGATGGTGCTGTTGCCCTGGAAGACGGGCCGCCCGGTGAGCAACTCGAAGGCGACGAGCCCGAAGGCATAGATGTCGGCGGGCTTGCCCGCCCGCCCCCCGACGGATTCGGGGGCGAGGTACTGGGGCGTGCCCAGGAAGTCGCCCGTGGCGGTCAGCCCGGCCGGCGGGGCCGCGGGCCGCGGGGCCCGGGCCAGGCCCGCGGGCAGCGTTGTTTGCAGCGAGACCGTCTCGGCCTGGGCGCCCGCCCCTCCCGGCCGCTCCTCCGCCCGGGGAGGGCCGCTCCCCGCCAGCCGCCCGCCAGGGACCGGGCCCGGGTCGTCTTCCAGCAGGCGGGCCAGGCCGAAATCCAGGACCTTCAGCCCGCCCGGCTCGCCGTCCGCCCTGATTAAAAAAATGTTGGATGGCTTCAAGTCGCGGTGGACGATGCCGTTTTCATGGGCGTAGTCCAGGGCCGCGGCCAGGGCCGCCAGGACGGGCCGGGCCTGCGGCCAGGCGAAGGGGGCCTGGCCGAGGAGTTCCGACAGCGGCTGCCCCTCGAGGTATTCCATGACCAGGTAGGGGAGGTTGCCCCGTTCCCGGTCGACCCCGTAGTCGGTCACCCGCACGATGTTCGGGTGCTCCAGCCGGCCCAGGGCCCGGGCTTCCTGCCGGAAGCGGGCCAGGTGCTCCTCCCGGCGCGCCTTCTCCGAGCGGATCAGCTTGACGGCGAACCGCTTCTGCAGCTCGATGTGCCGGGCCAGGAAAACCTCCCCCATGCCGCCCGCGCCCAGGCGCTTCTCCAGGAGGTATTTGCCCTCGATGACCGGCGGGCCGGGAAACACCTCGGCGAGGCGGCCGCCGTCGGCGGCGCAGGCCTCGTCATCGTCGGGGAAGCACTTGCCGCAGCAGGGGCACGTTTTCATGGCCAGGCCTTTGCGGATCGGAGATTCGATGAATCGAGGCTACGGCACTTCTCCAGGTTTGTCAAGGCGCAGATGGACAGGGTACAATGCGGGTGGAAACCGGCAGCGCCGCCGGCCGTTCCGAGAACGCGGTGGAGGTGCGGAGGATGGGGGAAGAGAGCCGGCACTGCCCGAATTGCGCGGCGCCCGTCGACCTGGGGCTGGGCGAGCTCGAGACCGTCTGCGCGTACTGCCGGTCGAGGCTGCGCTTCGTTCCGGACCGGCAGGAGATGGAGGTCATCCGCACCCGGGAGGAGATGAAGTACCGGGAGCGGATCGCCGTCCAGCGGGAAATCCTCAACAAGCAGCTCCGGCAGGAGGAACTGGCCAAGTGGCGGGAGACCGCCGGCAAGGTGGCCCTCGGCGCGCTGCCCTTCCTCGGCGAAGCCGCCGGGCGGGCCCTCTTCCGCACCGTGCTCGGTCAGGGCGGCTGCGGATGCGGCTGCCTCGCCGTCCTGGCCGTTCTGGTCCTCGGCGCATCCTCTCTGCTGCATCTGTTCTGAGCCGCGACCGGAAGGGAACACGCGCACAGGGGCACGGGGGAAGTCCGGCCCGACTCGCCAGGACCGCCGGCTTCCAGCCGGCTCGCCCCCTTGTTCCCCTACCTTTTTTGTTCGCCTCCCCATCCAGTTCATTTCTCCTCGTCTTTTTCCCCTTCCGGATTCGAAACGGGAGTGCCGGCAGGATGCCGGCGGTCCCGCCTCCCCGTTCCGACGCTGGCCAGGTCCACAGGAACGAAACCGCGGAGTTCCGCCGAGGACCGCCGAGAGAGGAAGCAGGGTTTTGCGGATCTTACCCCCGGTTTTCTTTGCACAAGCCATCGAAACCCATTTTCTTTCGCGTTGTTCGTGTGCCGTGTTTATCCTCAACACGAAGAGCGCGATGGCCACGAAGGGGACACTGGTTTTTTGCCCGTAGGGCACTGAGGTCCATAGCCCGTTCGAACGGCCGACCCGCCCGTTTCCCGTCGGGAATCAACCGTCCAACCGATGCTATCCTGATGGCCATGAATGCCCTCTGGGCAAAAGATCCGGTCTTCCCTTCGTGCCCATCGTGACCTTCGTGTTGCCGATCGACCGAGGATCCGGAGACTGCCGGCCCGATCTGCGCGGGGAGACGTGTTTCGAACCCGAGGCGCACGACGGGGAGGCTTGCGGCATGACGTGTCGAAGGGGAAACGGCATGCGCGCGGAAACGCTATATCGGATAAGCTGGAAAGGCGTCAGGTGGCGCCTGACACCTTTTTGCTTCCCCTGCTCGAAGAAGCGGAAGGGTCACTTCCCGCGGGGCGCCTCCGGCACGGGTTTGGCGGGGAGGGGGAGAACCGCGAGGTCCGGCTTCGGGTCCCCGAAGAGGTAGTGGTTGAACCACGCCAGGTTGTGCTCCATCACCGCGCGCACGGACTTCGGCTTGTTGATCCCGTGGCCGAACCCCTTGTACACGCACATCTCTACGGGCACGCCCCGGTCCGCCAGCCCCTGCCGGAGTTCGTACGCATTGGCGATGGGCACCCTCCGGTCGTTCTCCCCGTGCTGGATGAGGGTGGGGGTGGCCGCGCCCTTCACGTACGTCATGGGGGACGTCTTGCGATAGATCTCCGGGTCGTCCACCGGGTCGTCCCCGAGGTACTGGATGCTGAAGGGCGTGAGGTCGGTGTTGTAGTAGTAGGTGGCCCAGTTGGAGATGCCGGCGCCCACCGAGACCGCCCGGAACGTGCGGGACGAGGTGGTCAGGAAGGCGCTGATGAAGCCTCCCTGGCTCCAGCCCATGCACCCGACGCGCGCGGGGTCGACCCACCCTTTCCCCACGAGAAAGCGCACGCCGGACAAGACGTCCCAGGCGTCTCCGACACCCAGGTTGCGCAGGTTCAGGGCCCGGAATCTCTCTCCGTACCCTGCGCTCCCCCGGTAGTTCACTTTGAGGACGAGGGCCCCCCGGGCGACCCAGATGTCGGACGGGTAGGTGCGCGTGTCGCCCGACAGGAGCATCGGCAGGTCGATCCCCGTGGGTCCGCCGTGAAGGATGCACAGGAGCGCGTACTTCTTCGAAGGGTCGAAGTCCGCGGGCTTGATGAGGACCCCTTCGATCTCCTCCCCGTCCTCGCTTTTCCAGGAGACGAGTTCGCGCGTCCCCAGAAGGAGGCCGTCGGTTTGCCGGGTCATCTGCGTCAGCACGCGGGGTTGCCAGGGAAACCCCGAAACGCACACCTCCGGCATGCTCTTCGGCGATCCGCACAGGAAAGCCGCGGCCTTCGCATCCCGGGAAAGGCTGAACCCCCAGGCGATCCCCTCGTCCGGCGCGCTCAGGCGCTGGATCGCCCGCGTGGCGGGGTCCATCCGGAACAGGTGGGCGGCGGTTTTGCGCCGGGCCGAAAAGTAGATCCCGTCCGCTTTCCAGCCGACCGCCTGCGGGACTTCGTCAAAGCCTTCGGTCAGCATCACGACATCCCCCCCTTCGGCGGGGACGACGGCCAGGCGGGAGACGCGTGCGAAAGAGTCGGGGCGGTCCGCGGCGGCGGAGAACAGGAGGGCACGCCCGTCGGGCGACCAGCGGGGGCCATCGTCGGCACCCGGCCGGGCAACGGCTTTCCGGACACGGTCCGTTTGCATTTCCAGCACGTAGAGATCGGACGTCACCCCGCTGTCCGGATCGGGGCTGACCCGCGCGCTGAAGGCGATCCGGGAGCCGTCCGGGGACCAGTCGAAGTCCCCCACCGTAAAGTCCCGGCCGCCGGTGCGGCGGGTTCCGGCCTGGGGGGAGAGCAGCGCCTCGGCGAAATCCACCGTCCAGAGGTGGGTGTAGACGTATTCTCTGCGGACGACTTCGAAGTCCCCGTAGTACTCCTGCCGCTCCTTTTCCTGGGGCGTGGCCGGGTCGGAGGCGGTGAAGGCGATGGTCTTCCCGTCCGGGGACCAGTCGTAGGAGGCGACTCCCTTCTCCGCTTTCGTCAGAAGGACGGCCTCCCCTCCGTCGGGACGGATGGCGAAAAGCTGCGGCTTGTCGTCCGCTCTGCTCGACGAGAAGAGGATCCAGTTGCCGTCCGGCGACCAGGCGATGCCGGAAGAGGACTTCTTGGCCCGTGTCAGCTGGAGGGTCTTTCCGGTGGCGGCGTCGGCGAGCCAGATCTGGGTGAGGAACGCATTCTGTTCGAGGTCCGCTTCCCCGACGGTGTAGGCGACGCGGGAACCGTCCGGGGAGATCCGGGCTTCGCCCGCGGTTTTCAGCGCGAGCAGCCTGGCGACCGTCGGGGCGACGGGGGGCTCCGGAGCGGAAGCGCGGAGAAGGACGGGCACAAACGAGAGGACCAGT
>CAYTBK010000133.1:0-10596 GCA_964436005.1 uncultured Acidobacteriota bacterium | reverse complement strand
GCTGCCGGACACCCGACGGAGAACGAACGAACAGACACCCAGCAACTGGTCGAGAAGCTGTCGGACTCCCAGCGAAGCGCAGCCGCCCGAAAGCAAGGAAAGCCTTTGGGTTGTTGCGGGTCAACAGAATGAAGAGCTTCCCCAGCCTTTGGACACCCAGGCATGTCGACCCTGTCGTTTTGTCGGGTGTCCGTTTTCGGCATCCGTTTTCGGCAAGCATCCACACCTGGGCTGCGAATCGGGGTGGTTCAGTTCATTGGCTGTCCAGAGTCTTATTCTGTTGTGGGTGTCCAGCAATTGATACGGCGGCAATTTGGGGGATGAGGGCAAGCGGAACGTTCGGAGGACGTTTGTCAGCCTGGGGATGTCTTCGGTCGGGCCACGGGATGTCTTTGGTGGGGCCGGGGTGAAAAAATGGTGAAAATGCTGAAAAATTTGAGGTTCGCCAGAAAATTTGCTTGACAGAACTGGCAACCGGAATGATTATTGGTTGAAAAAGGGTGATGGTGGTCGATTTTGGGTGAAATTGGCTAAAGATTGACGAAACCAACACCTTTCCCGGGTTGCTGAGCGCATTTTTTCGAACTGGTTGTGGCGATGTTCCGAGGACGCGACGAATCCACCATTGATAAGGCCGGCCGGTTGAAGATTCCGGCTGCCATGCGTCAAAAAATGCTCGAAGCATACGGGCCGGATGTTTTCCTGACCAGCATTTCGGCGGGGAAACTGACGATTTTCCCACTGAAGGTCTGGGAGGAAAAAGAGCGCCAACTGATGACGGTTCCCGATTCCATGCCCGAAAAAGAGGAATACCTCTTTACCGCCATGAACAACGGAGCGCAGCGGACCATCGACGAGCAGGGCCGGTTGACCGTTCCGGGCAGAATTTTGAAGGAGCTCGAATTCGGCAGCGAGGTCGTGATCCTCGGCTGGATCGATCGGCTTCAGGTCATGAGGCCCGAAGTGGTCGATCAGCACGCTTCGGAAAACAAGGCCACTCCGCAGACCTTCGACCGGCTGCGGGAATATCGGGTGTGAGTGATGACGCCCGCACTCGAGGGGCTGCCAGAGGGCGGGGATGCGAAAAGAGCGCATATTCCGGTTCTCTATTCCGAAGCCATCGAAGCCTTGATAACAAACCCGCAGGGGATATACGTCGACGGGACGACCGGATTGGGCGGGCATGCCGAGGGCGTACTCGCCGCGCTCGCCGAAGGCGGGCGGCTCATCGCAGTCGATCGGGATGAACAGGCTCTTTGCATGGCCCGGGAAAGGCTCGGGCATTTCGGGGACAGGGTCCGATTCGCACACGGGGATTTCAGAACGCTGGGGGCCATACTGGACGGGTTGGCCGTCAAGGAAGTCGATGGAATCCTTCTGGATCTCGGTGTCTCGTCCATGCAGCTCGACGTGGCGGAACGGGGCTTCTCGTTTGCCCAAGACGGGCCGCTGGATATGCGCATGGACCGCTCAACGGGAGAAACGGCCGCCGATCTGGTCAACCGGCTCCCGGAGGAAGAACTGGCGGACATTATTTACCAGTTCGGCGAAGAGCGGCGGTCCCGGGCTATCGCCCGGCGGGTGGTCCAGGCCCGGATGGGCGGACGCATCGCCACGACGCGCGAATTGGCGGACATCGTGCGAAGCGTCATCGGACGACCGCCGAACGCGAAGATTCATCCCGCCACGAGGGTTTTCCAGGCGCTGCGGATCGCCGTCAACTCGGAGTTGGAAGGATTGGACACTTTCCTCGAAGAAATCACCGGACGCCTGGTTGCGGGCGGGCGTCTGGTCGTGATCGCCTTCCATTCGTTGGAGGACAGACTGGTCAAGACGACGTTCCGACGGTTGGAAGGCCGCTGTGTTTGCAAAAGGCCGGCGATTCTGTGCCGCTGTCCCAAAGAGCAGAAGGTGAAAGTCTTGACGAAAAAACCGCTTCAGCCTCAGGTTGCCGAAATGGCGAGCAACCCCCGAAGCCGAAGTGCCAAGATGCGGGTGATCGAGAAAGTGGCTTCGCTTCCAATAGAACGAGGAGGATGCTGACATGGTGGGACTTATCAGCGATCGGGCCGTCGAGAATTTTTCCATCATTCAACCGCGCCGGGGCGGGGCAGGTGACATCCGCCTGTGCGTGGCCTTCATTTTCCTCGTACTGGTCTTGCTGACCACATACATCTACATTCCGAACTGCATCGTCGACCTGGATTACAAGGTGGAGACAGCCAAGTCGGACATCGCCCGGCTGACTCGCGACAACCAGGTCCTGCGCCACGAGGAATCCGCCTTGCTGGCCATCCCCAGGCTGGAGGCGGAGGCCGTGAAGCTTGGGTTGGCCATGCCCGAACAGCTGCAGATCCGCTACGTGGATCTTGGCATCTCCGACGAATCGCGTGTCGCCAGGGCGCTTCCTATCGCGTCCGACAACCACGCGGCGACATATCCCGATTGATTTTTCCCCAGGAGTGACAGGTGCCCGTTTCCGGTTCCGATCACAGCCGTGTGAAAATTTTCGTCCTGGCGATGATTGTCTGGCAGGTGGCTGTCCTCGGGCGAGTATTCTATCTGAAGGTCTTCAAGGGAGAGTTTTACCAGCAGCGGGCCAAAAGCCAGAAGGAAGACGTCGTGGACGTGACTGCTCCCCGGGGGAGAATCCTGGACTGCAACCTGGAACCGCTCGCCGTGAGCATCCCCTATGATTCGCTGTACGCATATGTACCCAACGTGGAGGATCGGGAAAAGACGGCGACCTCCCTGTCCCGGGTTCTGGCCATGGACCGCGGCGAAATTCTGGAAAAGCTCTCTGGCAATCCCAAATTCCGATATATCAAGAGATTCATCACGCCCGAAGAGCGTGACAACGTCATCGCGCTGAAATTGCAGGGACTGGGCTTTATCCGCGAGACGAAACGCGTCTATCCGAACCAGAGCTTGGCCGCCCACGTGATCGGGGCGGTCTCTTTTTCCAACGGCGTTGAAATCGGCCTGGAAGGGATCGAGCGACAGTACGACAAGGCGCTCACCGGTGCCGGCGGAAGAATGTTCATCATGCGCGACGGCATGAGCAACATTCTGACCACCAGCATGATCAAGCCGGCCGTACCCGGGCAGGACCTGGTTCTCACACTGGACAGCGAACTGCAGTTCATCGTGCAGAAAGAACTGGACGCCGGAATGCAGGCCTACCACGCGAAGGCGGGCATGGTCGTCGTCATGGACCCGCACGACGGACGTGTCCTGGCCATGGCCTCTTCGCCGGGCTTCGATCCCAACAAGCTCAAGAAGGAAGACATGCCCAACCTGCGGAACCAGGCCATCGAAAGCTACTTCGAGCCCGGTTCCACCTTCAAGATCGTCACCACTTCCGGGGCCATCGAAGAGAAAGTGACGAACACGACGGAAATGATCCATTGCGGGAATGGCTCCATCTCGATCAACGGACATCTCATCCGCGACCACCACGCCTTCGGGTCCCTCTCGCTGCCGGAAATCCTCGCCAACTCGTCGGACGTCGGCTGCATCAAGCTGGGGATGCGTCTTGGAAACGAGAGGATGTACAGTTATATCCGCAAATTCGGTTTCGGGGAGAAGACCGGCATCGACCTGCCTTCCGAAATTCCCGGATTCGTGGCCAACCCGAAAAGATGGAGCGGCATCTCCATCGGTGCCATTTCCATGGGTCAGGAAGTCGGCGTCACGGCGCTGCAGGTGGCCCGGGCCATGAGCGTCGTCGCCAACGGCGGATACAAGGTCCGGCCCTTCGTTGTGGACCGCGTGCTCGACGATCAAGGAAAACTGATCCAATCTTCGGAACCTTCCCGTTGCCTGGTCTTGAAACCGTCGAACGCGGCGGTGATCCGTGACGCCCTCTGTTCCGTGGTGGAGGCCGGTACGGGGAAGAAGGCGGCCATCCCCGGATTCCGGGTGGCCGGCAAAACGGGCACTGCCCAGAAATTCGATCGCGTGCGCGGGTGCTATTCTCCCACCGAATTCGTGGCTTCCTTCGTCGGCTTCGCCCCGGCGGAAAACCCGGCCTTCGTGATGGCGGTCATCTTCGACGCGCCCACCCCCTACCATGGCGGGGAAGCGGCCGCTCCGGTGTTTTCGGCCATCGGGAAGCAGATCCTGGTGCGAATGCGCATCAAGCCGACAAACCCCATTCCCGAACATCCGGAAGCGCCGGTTCTGAAAGAAGACAAAGAAAAACAGCAAGTTGACTTCGTCGACTTCATGACCCAGACCGGCCCGGCGGAAACAGGCCTTCCGAAAGCCGAACCGCTCGATACTAAAAAAGTGTACTATACCGTTGCGACGGTCGAGGCCCCTGACCTTCGCGGGAAAAGCCTCCGTTCGGCCGCTGCGGAATGCAGTTCGGCGGGGCTGCTGCTGCGGGCTTCTGGTTCAGGGGTGGCCGTGTCCCAGAATCCTCTGCCGGGAACACGCGTCGTCGTCGGTTCCCCTTGTTGCGTGTCGTTCTCTCCCCTGGCGGTCGTTGCGGCCAAGGCGGAAGAGAAGAAGGCAGCCGCTCCGGCTGCCTCACCCCGCAACAAGGCTGCGGTCTCGAGCGGGAAGAAGAAAAATGCCGATGCCGCGGTGGCCCGGAAAGTGGCTGTCAACGTGCGGCAGCGGTGAGAACGAATGATGGCGGCAGAGGAGCGGTTCATTTGGTAAAGTTTGAAGAACAAGGGAAAAACAGCTGGAGTGTTGCCGAAGCCGCAGCCGGATGCGGCGTTTCGGTTATCAGCGGTCCCGCGGGCCTGGCCGTGAAGGGGTTGACGCACGACTCCCGTCGGGTTGGGCCCGGTTTCCTGTTCGCCGCCATTTCCGGGGAGAAGGCCGACGGGCACAGTTTCATCGGCCAGGCCCTCGAGCGAGGCGCCGTCGGCGTCCTGTCGGAAAGGGAGCCTCTGCCCGACTTTTCGGGGCGCTTCGCCTGGATCCGTGTGCCGAACGTTCGTCAGGCCATGGCCGGCATCGCCTTCGCCCTGGCCGGCCATCCCGATCGGCGAATCCCCTTTCTCGGAGTCACCGGAACAAACGGGAAGACCACGATTACCTACCTGCTGGAGCACCTCTTCGCTGCCCAGGGCCACAAACCGGCCGTCATGGGGACCGTCTCCCGACGGTATGACGGAACGGAGGAGTCCGCCGCGCGAACGACACCGGAATCAACGGACATCGCCGATTTCACGTCTTCCGTGGTCGCGGACGGCGGGGGGCCTTTCATCATGGAGGTCTCCTCCCATGCGGTGTCTCTTTCCCGGGTCTACGGGGTGAAGTTCCACACCGCGGTGCACACGAACCTGACCCAGGACCACCTGGACTGGTACGGCAGCATGGAAAAATACGCCGATGCCAAGCGGGCCTGGTTCGACGGCCGCAACGGTCCGGTTCCCGAACGCGGCATTTTCAACATGGACGATGAATTTTCAGCTTCGCTGCATGGGATTTTCTCCGGGCAGCGCTTCGGTGTGGCGGTCGGACGGGAAGCCGATTTTTCAGTCCCGCGGCATGCCTACACGAACGAAGGGCTTCGGATGACCATCCGCCACGCCGGGAAGGAGTGGGACATCCAGACCCCCCTGACGGGAAGGGGCAACTTGTACAACGTGCTGCAGTCCTTCGCCGTGGCGGTGGCGTACGGATTGGACCCCGATGCGGCGGCCGGCTCGCTGGCCTCCTTGGCCAGGATACCGGGCCGTCTCGACGAAGTGGCGGGGGGATACCCTTTCCGCGTGTTCGTGGATTACGCCCACTCCGAAGACTCCCTGCGCAACGCCTGCGCCATACTGCGGGAAATCACCCCTGGCCGCCTGATCACCGTTTTCGGCTGCGGGGGAGACAAGGACAAGGGAAAAAGGCCGAAAATGGGCAAGGCCGCCGCCGAGTCGTCCCACGTCGTCATCGTGACTTCCGACAACCCTCGCAGCGAAGATCCGGAGGCGATCATCGACGCCATCGTGCCGGGGATCCTCGAGGTGCGGCAGGATTTCATCCGGCAGGCCGACCGCCGCCGGGCGATCGAGCAGGCCGTCGGCATGGCCCGCGAGGGCGACACCATCCTCCTGGCCGGCAAGGGGCACGAGCGGGAGCAGATACTTCGCCACGGCACAGTGCCTTTCCACGATGGGGAAATTGCCCTGCAAATCATGGAAGCCACCCTGGGAAAGGGCGGCCCGGCGCGCCGGTCGAATGCCGGTGGCGGTTCCGGTGGCGTGGGCGAAAAAATGGCCGTGCTCGACACGCTGGGCGCTTTCGCCTCGTCGGTGGGGGGGAGACTGATCCCGGTTTCCGCTGCCGGAACGAAGGCCCGCGGGATCATCATCGATTCCCGAACAGTGAAGGCGGGAGAAATCTTCTGCGCGGTTCACGGGGAGCATGCCGATGGGCACGCCTTCGTGGAATCAGCGGCCGCCGCCGGCGCCGTGGCGGCCCTGGTGGAAAAGCCGGTGAGCGCCCCGGCCGGGTTTCCCCTGATCGAAGTGGCGAACACGCGCCAGGCCCTGTTGCGCTTTGCGCACGCGCGGTTCCAGCACTGGGGAAAACCCGTGATCGGGGTGACGGGCAGCTCCGGGAAAACCACGACCAAGGAATTCATCGCCGCCCTGCTCGGGTCCTGCCGCTCGGTGTTCCGTACGCCGGGAAACTTCAACAATACGTTGGGGCTGCCCATGGCCGCCTTTTGTTTGACGGACAGCCACGAAATCGCTGTCCTCGAGATGGGCATGAGCTACCCGGGCGAAATCGCGGCCCTGTGCGGGGTGGCGCCGCCAGACGTGGCCGTGGTGACCAACGTGGGCAGCGTTCACCTGCAGAATTTCTCGTCTGCCGAACAACTGGCCGAAGCCAAGGCGGAGATCGTCCGAGGCATGAAGGCGGGCGGCGTTTTCGTCTGCAACGCCGACGATCCCCGGGTGAGCGCCATGCGGGCGCAGGCCAGGGGGCGCGTGGTGTCCTTCGGCCTGTCTGCCGGGGCGGATGTCCGCGTCTGCCAGGTCCGGATCCACGACCTGGAAAAGATGGTGGCCACCCTCGAGTGGAAGGGGCAAAAATACGACCTGCATCTCCGTTTTGCCGGGACGCACATGGTGATGAACCTGGCCGCGGCCGTGGCGGCTGCGATCGCTGCCGGCATGGAGATGGACCGCATCGTGGGGGCCGCTGCTTCGCTCGCGCCCGTCGGCATGCGGGGCGTCGTTTCGGACTTGGGGCACGGCGTTCGCCTCCTGGACGATTCCTACAACTCCAACCCGGAGGCGATGACGGCCGTGCTGCGAATGCTCGAGATGTGGGAAAGCCGGCCCGATACGGTCCTTTTCGCCGGGGAGATGCGGGAACTGGGCCCGGATTCGGAGCGGCTGCACCGGGAAATCGGGGCGAGAATCGCCCGTCTCCCCCGTCTGCGGCTGGAAGCCGTGGCCGGCCACGCCGCCGAAATGGCCGCGGAAGCGGCCAAGTCGGGCGTACCCGCACGCTTTTACACGGATGCTTCCGAGGTCGAGCGCCACCTGGCCGGACGGATCCGGGGCGGAGAACTCGTGGTGGTGAAAGCTTCGCGAGGCGTCGGACTGGATCGGATCGTCAAGGCCCTGAAAAACGGAATCGGGCTGGAAAAGGCAGGAGAATCAGCAAATGAGCGATGAAACGATGAACAGGATGCCCTGGGTGGTGGCCGGTTTGGCCAAAAGCGGCCTGGCGGCGGCTCTTCGTCTCATGTCCGAAGGATGCGCCGTCCGCGTCACCGATATCCGGCCCCGGGGGGAACTGGCAGCGGAACTCGCCAGCCTGGCGGCGGCGGACGGAGGCCGGGGTCTGCTCCAGGTCGCCGACGGAGGGCATCCGCTCTCATTGCTCGAC
Organism: uncultured Acidobacteriota bacterium; assembly: GCA_964436005.1. GTDB lineage: Bacteria > Acidobacteriota > JAAYUB01 > JAAYUB01 > JAAYUB01 > JAGNHB01. The sequence continues at coordinate 2,742 of CAYTBK010000133.1, read as the reverse complement.
GGCGCTTGCGCTGTCGTGCTCAGCCCCGGCATTCCAAAGACTATCCCGTTCATTCAAGAAGCGTTGCGGAGAGAATTGCCGGTGTGGAGCGAGATCGAATTCGCCTTCCGGCGCCTGAAGGGGATGGTGATCGGCATCACCGGCTCCAACGGGAAAAGCACGACGACAGCCCTGACGGCCCACATCCTCAGCGTCGCCGGGATCAAGGCCTTCGCCACCGGCAACATCGGGACTCCCCTGAGCGGCCTTCTGCAAGAAGACGGCGAACAGACCGTCTTCGTCACGGAACTGTCCAGTTTCCAGCTGGAAAGCATGGATACCTTCCGCCCTCGCATCGGGACGATCCTGAACGTGACACCCGACCACCTGGACCGCTACGCTTCCATGGAAGAGTACGAGTTGGCGAAGTGGAATATTTTCAAGAACATGTCGGGCCGAGACCATGCGGTCATCAATGCCCGGGATGACCGCCTGGCGCACGGGTGCCTTCGTTTGAACTGCGCCTGCCACTTTTTCGACGCCCAACCGGTCGCTTCGCCGGAGTACATCAAGGGGAGCGGGGTATTCGGAGAGGACGTCTGGCTCAACATCTGCGGTGAACCGAAGCGGGTGATGGCGAAGGGCGACATCCCTCTCCCCGGCCCGCACAATCTGGAGAACGTCCTGGCGGCCTCGCTGCTCTGCGGGCTGGCGGGGCTGGCCGCCGAACAGATCGCCGAAGGCGTGAAGTCCTTCCGCGCGCTGGCACACCGCCTGGAGCCGGTAGGGGAAATCGAGGGCCGGCTTTTCGTCAACGACTCCAAAGCGACGAATGTGGACTCGACCTGCCTGGCCCTGCGTTCCTTCGATCGGCCGGTGGTGGTCATTCTCGGGGGCAAGGACAAGGGCAGCCCCTACACGCCCATCCAGGAACTGGCGAAAGGCCGGGTGCGCCACGCCATCCTGATCGGGAAGGCCGCCCCCCTGATCGCCGAATGCCTCGGCGGGACGGTCCCGCTCACGTTCTGCCCCACGCTGGAAGAGGCCGTCCGCCGGGGGTATGAACTGTCGCAGCCGGGAGACGTGGTGCTCCTTTCGCCGGCTTGCGCCTCCTACGACATGTTCAACAACTTTGAACACCGCGGGGAGGTTTTCCGGAACGCGGTGGAGGCGCTGAAAGCCTCCGCGAAACGGAACGGGGAGGCTTTCTCGTGATGGAACGGAACTGGAACATCCACCGGGGGCTTCTCTACGGAACCCTGCTTCTCCTGGCTTTCGGCCTGGTGATGGTGTTCAACGCGTCGCTGCAGGTCAGCCAGGCCCGGTTCCAGTCCTCTCATTATCTTTTCAACAAGCAGCTCGTCTTCGCCGTGGTGGGCATTCTTGCCCTGTTCTTCGCCATCCAGTTCCCCGTCCGCATCCTCCGGAACGCCTGGGTGGTGGCGGGATTCCAGCTGATCACGCTCCTCCTTCTAATCATGGTCTTCTTCCGGGGCGCCGTCAACGGAACGCACCGCTGGATCTCCTTCGCGGGCGTTTCCTTCCAGCCTTCGGAGATGGCCAAGATCTCCACGGTGGTGTTCCTGGCCTGGTATCTCTCCCGGGTGAAGGACCTGAAGGAAAACACGCTGAAGCACGTCGTCCTGATGATGTGCATGATCGGGCCCACGGTGCTGCTCGTCATCAAGGAACCGGATCTGGGCAACACGGTCATGATCTGCATGATGACGCTTCTGTTGTGGTACTTCGCCGGCATTCCCTGGCGCCACCTCATCGTCACCTTCCTGGTGGCGGCCGTCCTGGCCGGCCTGGTCATCGCGGCTTCGCCCTACATGCAAAGCCGCATCAAGACGTTCATGGACCCGACCTCCGAAGCGCATTCGCTCGGGCGGAACTACCAGATCAACCAGTCGCTCATCGCCGTGGCGCACAGCGGCTTCTGGGGGCTGGGCCTGGGGCAGAGCTCCCAAAAGCTGTTCTTCCTTCCGGAGCCGCATACCGATTTCATTTATGCCGTCTTAGCGGAGGAGCTGGGTTTTCTTGGCTGTCTTCTGCTGGCGGGGCTGTTCATGTACCTGCTGGTGCAGGGTGTTCGTGTCTCTCTCCGGAACCCTGACCGGTTTTCCCGCTGGCTGGGGGTCGGCCTCGTTTCCATGATCATGGTCCACGCCCTGATCAATACGAGCATGGTGACCGCGCTGGGACCGACCAAGGGCATTCCGCTGCCCTTCATCAGCATGGGCGGGTCTGCTCTCCTCATGAACCTGCTGGCCATGGGGTTGGTGATCAACATCTCCCGGGAGGAAGCGGCATGACGAAAGCGCCCGGTTCTCCTTCGTCTTCCCATTCCGGCCTGTTCCCCGCCATGGCCTTTGCGCGCGGCATGCGGCGCGTCCACTTCGTCGGCATCGGCGGGAGCGGGATGAGCGGGATCGCCGAAGTGCTCTCCGCCATGGGGTTCGAGGTCTCCGGGTCCGACACGCGGAGCACCCCGGTCACGGAGCGCCTGGCGCGGTTGGGCTGCCAGGTGTTCGAGGGGCACCGGGCCGGGAATGTCCAGGACGCGGATGTCGTCGTGGTTTCTTCGGCCGTCCCGGCTTCGAACCCGGAGGTCTTTCACGCCAAGACGCGCCGAATCCCCGTCATCCCTCGGGCGGAAATGCTCGGCGAACTGATGCGCATGAAGTTTTCGGTCGGGGTGGCCGGCGCCCACGGCAAGACGACCACGACTTCGATGATCGCCATGATCCTGCAGCGCGCCGG
>CAYTBK010000132.1:0-10639 GCA_964436005.1 uncultured Acidobacteriota bacterium | reverse complement strand
TCGGGCGCCGGCGGCTTCGGCGCGACGGCACGGAACGAGGGTGCGCCGGCCGGCGCCCGGCGCCTGCGGGCCGGCCAATTTTTTTTCGTTTTTTTTCGAGAACATGAAACCTCGGGGTGGCGGGCATCGTAAAGTAACGCTGTTACGCAAAAGAACGCCGTTCCTTGAACACCGCAACGACAAGACACCGTGGCGGAAAAACTATTCCTTACCAGGAGGTTCCCATGTCCAAGCTTCGTTTCTCCCTGACAGTCCTGATTTTGACGGCCCTTGGCGCGCTGGCCTGCGGGCAGACGTCCACCTGCCCGTCCACTTGCCAGAAGAACGCGGGGGCGCTCGTCGAGAAAGCCCGGATCCAGATCGCCCTGAAACACTACCCGGAAGCCATGGCCCTGCTCAACAGCGCCGCCCGTCTCGAACCGAAAAACGCCGCCATCGCCAACCTGTGCGGGGTGGTCTGCCTGCAGCGGAACGACCTGACCAACGCCGCGGCCTTCTTCCGAAAGGCCATGAAACTGGACCCGAAGGACGCCCACACCTACAACAACATGGGCGCCCTGTGCCACCTCTCCAAGGACTACACCGCCGCCATCCGCTGGTACCACAAGGCCCTGGAACTGGAACCCACCGGCCTGAACTGCCTCTTCAACCTGGCCAACACCTACTTCACCAACAACATGACAGTTCAGGGCATGGAGGCGATCCAGAAGATCTTCCGGCAGGACCCCGGCTTCTTCGGCCGGAGCCAGGACGGCATACTGGTGGGCATCTCCAGCGTCAAGCTAGCCGAGCAGTACTACTGCATCGCCAAGCTCTACGCCCAGGCGGGAGACCAGGAAAAGGCCCTCCATTTCCTCGAGAAGTCCATCTCCGCCGGTTTCGGCAACCTGGGCCAGATCCGCAACGACAAGGACTTCGCCCCCCTGCGCGAAGACACCCGCTTCCAGTCCCTGGTCGGCCTGACGGCCCAGAAGATCTGAAGGGGCCGCGGTTTGCGCGAATCCCCTGCGTTTCGGGCCCTGGTTCCGGTTATAATGCACGACCGCCTCGGCCGACCCCGGCCGGCGCCGCTTCCCGAGCCTCGGGGCGTCGCCGGACCGGCGGACCGGGGCCATTCCGCCACGGGGGACGCACGGATGGGCATCAAGGAAAGGAAGGCGCGCGGGCAGAGCGACCTGAAGCGCAAGATCATGGCCGCCGCCGAGGAACTGTTCGTGCAGGAAGGCTATGCCAACGTCTCCATGCGGAAGATCGCCGAGAAGATCGAGTACTCGCCCACGACAATCTATCGTTATTTCAAGAATAAAGCGGAAGTGATGAACCAGCTCATCGCCGACGGCTACCGCGGGGTCCGCCTGGGGTACGAGAACACCGTGTCCCACCGCGCCGGCTCGCCGCTGGAGACGTTCAAGGAGGTCGTCCGCAACTACGTGGACTACGCCCTCACCCACCCCAACCACTACGGGCTCTGGTTCTCCAGCGGCCAGCTGACCCTGGAGGAGGGGAAACCCGTCATGCAGCACGGCGACCTGCGCTTCAACGTGTTCTCCGTCTGGTTGTCCCTGATCCGGGAGTGCCAGGAACGGGGCCTGCTGGCGGGGGAGGCCCCCCTGCCCGTCTTCCAGTTGGTCTGGGGCTCGGTGCACGGGCTGATCTCCCTGCGGCTGCACAACCGGAGCTTCCCCTGGCCGCCCCTGCCGGAGCAGCTCGAAGGGCTGCTGGGCATGGTCGAAAACGGCCTGCGCCCCGCTTGCCGGACACCCGACCACCAAAACACCGAGACACCAAAGGATCCAGCTGAAGGCTGAGCGAGGCGTTTCTCCTGCGCGTCTTTCGCGTTTTATCGTCAAAACGAAGGAAACCGCGGAGGGGAAGACGGACCAGACGGGCAAACTGCCAGGCATTGTCATTGGAGCCGCAGATTTCGGCTGAACTTGCGGGGCCGGCGGGAAGCCGGCGGTCCCCCGGCCCGGCCTCCGCCGTCCCGGTTCCGCGGCCTTTATTCCGTCGAGACCTTTTCGCGCCGGATCCGGGCGCGAGCCCTCAGCGTCCCCGGCCGAGGCCGACGATCCGGTCCCCGGCCAGCGCCAGTTCCTCGAGGCTGCCGCAGGGCAGGAAGTCGTCGCAGAACGGCCGGTAGGCGGCGACGGCAGAATCCTCGCCGCCCCAAAGCTTCCGCGGTTCCGGGTTGAGCCAGACGATGCGGCGGACCCGCTGGCGGACTTCCTCCAGCGCCCAGGCCTGGGGGTCGAAGCGGTTGGTGCGGGCGTCGCCCAGGACCACCAGCACCGTGTTGCGGTCGAGGCTGCCGCCCTGTTCCTCGAGGAAGCGGAAGAAGGCCGAGCCGTAGTCGCTGAGCGCCTCCGCGTGCAGCCCCGGCAGGGACGGCGCCGCGGCCAGGGCCTCGCCCGCCGGCAGCCGGGCGAAGAGCCCGGTGGCGTCCACCGGGCGGTCGACGAAGAGGAAGGTCCGGGTCCGGCTGAAGAGCGCCTGCACGGCGTGGGCCAGGGAGAGGAACAGCCCTGCCGCCCGGCGCATGGAGCCCGAGACGTCGCACAGCAGGCAGAGCTGCCAGCGGGTGAGGGCCCGGCGCCGCCGCACCAGCACGAAGGGCACCCCGCCCGTCCGCGCGGCGCGGGCCAGGGTGCGCCGCAGGTCCACCCGCCCCCGCCAGGCCCGCCGCCGTCGCAGGGCTTCCCGGCTCACCAGGCGGAGGGCCAGCTTCCGCACTTCTTCTTCCAGCCGGCGGGCCGTCTCCGGCGGGCGGGGCTGGCGCAGGTCGAGCCGTCGCAGGTCGGGGAGCGGCCATCCGGCGAGGGGGCCGGAAACCTCCTTTTCGGATTTTCCGCCCTCTTCCTCCCGCAGGAGGCGCGCCACCAGGAGGCGGGCCCGGCGCCGACGGCGGCGCCGCCGCTCCTGCTCCGGATCCTGCGGAGGCGGACCTTTCCCGGCGGGGCCGCCTTCGGGGGTTTCGCCGGGGCGAGGCGCCGCGGGCGGCGGTCCCGCTCCCGGGCGGTCGGACTTCCCCGTCGGCGCAGGCCCGGCCGGCCCCGGCGCCCCGCCCCGGCGTCTTTTTTTTCCCTCGCCGGCCCCGGGCAAACGCACGGTGAAGTGGCGCTCGAACATTTCATCGAAAAGGGGAAAAAACCGCTGCTCCTTCACCAGGCAGGCGCGCAGGGCCAGGCGGAAGTCCTCGCGGGAGAGCGCCCCCAGCCGCCGCAGGGCCCGCCCGGCGTCGGCCGCCTCGGCCGGGCAGACCGGCACGCCGCCCCGGCGCAGGGCGCGGGCAAAGACGGTCAGGCGGCGGCTGATCATCCGCGGGCCGCCTCCCGCAGGAACTTGTCCACGTCGTCGCGGTCCTTGAGCAGGGCGGGCAGCGTGCGGACCAGCACCTCGCGCGACAGCGACCCGGCGTTCAACAGGAGGATGGCGGCGGCCCAGTCCAGGGTCTCCCCGATGCTGGGGGCCTTGCGCAGGTCCAGCCGCCGGGCCTTCTGGGCCAGGCGGACGGCCTCCTGGGCCAGCTTTTCGTCCAGACCGGGCACCTTGGCCCGCACGATCTGGAACTCCAGCTCGAAGGCCGGGTAGTCCACGTAGAGGTAGAGGCAGCGCCGCCGCAGGGCCTCGGAAAGGGCCCGCTGGGCGTTGCTGGTCAGCACCACGGCCGGGCGGACCTTTGCCCGCAGGGTGCCCAACTCGGGCACGGTGACCTGGAAATCGGCCAGCACCTCCAGCAGGAAGGCTTCGAACTCGGGGTCGGAGCGGTCGATCTCGTCCACCAGCAGGAGGCTCGGGCGGGGGGCCAGGATGGCCTTGAGGACGGGCCGGGGGAGGAGGAAGTCCGGGGAGAAGAAGGCGCTCTCCTCCTTCTTGAGGGCGGCCGCGGCCTCCCGGAGGCTGCCGGCGGACGAGAGGGCCGCCCCCACCTGTTCCTTGAGCAGCTGGGTGTAGAGCAGCTGCCGGGCGTAGTCCCACTCGTACAGGGCCCGCGACTCGTCCAGGCCCTCGTAGCACTGGAGCCGGATCAACTCCCGCCCGGTGGCCGCGGCCAGCGCCCGGGCCAGTTCGGTCTTGCCGACCCCCGCGGGCCCCTCCACCAGCAGGGGCCGGGCCAGCGACAGGGCCAGCCAGGCGGTCACGGCGATCTCGTGGGAACACTGGTACCCTTCCCCGGCCAGGGCCGCCCCCAGCCGGGCGGGGTCGGCCGTTTCCCCCGCGGCGGGAAGCGGCCGCCGGACCTGGTGTTCCGGGGTTTCCATGGCAGGGCGGGCCCCAGCGGCCGCGGACGTTCGGGGTGGTTTCATGGCGACGAATTCCTCCACGATGGATGGCCGCGCAACAAGTCACGGACCGCCGGCATCTTGCCGGCCTCCGCTCGAAAAGCATCCTCCGAAGGCCGGCGGGAAGCCGACGGACCCGCTTCGGCGAGCCCGTTGCGCGACTTTACGGCAACTGCGAATTATAGGGGCGGCCTTCCCCGATAACAAGCCCGCCCCGAACAGAAGGGGGCCATGAATCTCCCGAAAGCCGGGCCAACGGTTGGTGGAAAATGCGAAGGCGTATCACGCCCCTCCTTTCGGATGTTTGTATTCAAACACGTTCACCAGGAACACGAAGGGGAAAGGGGGCCAGACCGGGCAAAAAATTATTCGCGGACCGACCGCCTCCGGCGAGTGAAAACCGAGGGCCGTCAGCCAATCCAGAATAGTCCAATTCATTATTTGTCTTATGATTAATTAGTGAGATCAGTGGTTTCCCGCCCCAGGCCGGCCTCCGTCGGCAAGCACAGGCGTGTTCTTTCCGGCTCCCCACCCGCCCCATGATTTCGTGTGCCTCGCCTCAGGCAGGCGGCCCTTCCGGCCGGGAGACCCCGCCCGGGTTCTCCCCCGCCGACGGCAGGCAGAAGGAGAAGGCGCTGCCCCGCCCCGGCTCGCTGGCCGCCCAGACCAGGCCGCCGTGGTGCTCCACGATCTGCCGGCAGATGGCCAGGCCGAGCCCCGTGCCCTTCACCCCCTGGCCCTGCCCGCCGTTCACCTGCTGGAACTTCTCGAAGATTCTCTCCAGGTTTTCCGGGGCGATGCCCACCCCCGTGTCGAAGACGGACACCTGCAGGTACTCTCCCGGCCCCAGCGCCGGCGAGGGGGCGCCCAGGTCCCGCTCGGCGGCCGGGGCCGCGGCGGGAGCGGCGGGCACCCCACCGTCCGGTTCCGGGATCCGCACCCCGCGGGCGACGACGCGGACGGTTCCGCCTTCCGGCGTGAACTTGACGGCGTTGGAGAGGAGGTTGATCACCACCTGCATCAGCCGCTCCCGGTCCCCCTCGACCACCGGGAGGGGCAGCTGCACCTCCTGACGGAGGGTCAGCTGCCGCTGCTCCAGCAAGCCGGCGACGGCGGCGGCGGCGTGGCCCACCATGTCCCCCGGGTCCAGCGGGGCCATGTGCCACTCCGTCTTCCCCTCCTCCATCTTGGAGATGTCCAGCAGGTCGTTGATGAGCCCGGTGAGCCGCTCCCCCTCGTCGATGACGACGTCGAGGTATTCCCCGACCTGGCCCGCCGCCCGGACCGCGCGGGGGTCCGCCTGCACGGCCGGCAAGGCGAACACGCCGCCCGCCTTCTTCCGGATCAACCGGGCGAACCCGAGCACGGAGGTCAACGGGGTGCGCAGTTCGTGGGAGGCGATGTTGAGGAATTCGGTCTTCCGGCGGTCCATCTCCTGCAGTTCGGCGTTGGACCGGGCCAGCTGATCGGTGCGTTCGTCCACCAGGCGCCGGAGGTCCCTTTCCCGGACTTTCAGGGCCCGCACCCGCACGACGTAGCCGGCGGCCAGCAGCCCGACCAGCAGCGCCAGGCCAGCCAAACGGAACCAGGCCGTCTGCCAGAAGGGGGGCTCGACGCGGATGGTCAGGGCGATGCTCCGCTCGTTCCACACCCCGTCGTCGTTGGAACCCTTCACGCGGAGGGTGTACACCCCGGGCGCCAGGCTGGCGAAGGTGATCTCGTGGCGGCTGCCGAGCTGGACCCAGCCCGGGTACCCCCCTTCCAGCTGGTAGGCGTACCGGTTCTTGGAGGGGTTGGTGAAGTCCAGGGCGGCGAAGCCGATGGTCACGGAGTCGCGGTAGGAAAGGTCCAGTTCCTCCTTCCCCACCCAGTGCCGCTCCTCGGGGATGCCGCCCGGCCCGAAGCGCCGGTAGCCGGTGAAAACCAGGGGCGGGACGGTGGGGTTGGGGGAGAAAGCTTCGGGCCGGAAGACGCACGCGCCCCGGACCCCGCCGAAAAGCAGCCGCCCGTCGTCCATCCGGGCGCAGGAGCGGATGTTGAACTCGTTGGCCGGCAGACCGTCCGCCTCGGTGTAGCTGGCGAAACGCCCGATGGCGGTCTGGAAGCGCGAAATGCCCCCGTACGTGCTGATCCAGAGATCCCCCTGGTCGTCCTCCAGGATGCCGCAGACGATGTTGTTGGCCAGCCCGTCCTTCACGGTGAACCGGTCGAACCCGCCGGTTACCCGGTCGTACCGGTTCAGCCCTCCGCCGTAGGTTCCGACCCAGAGGGTGTTGCGGCTGTCCCGGTAGACCGTCGTGGCGATGTCGTGGCTCAGGCTGCGGGGATCGCCGGGACGGTGCCGGAGACAGTCGAATTTCCCGGTGGCCCGGTTCAGCCGGCTGACGCCGCCGCCCCAGGTGGCCGCCCAGAGGGTCCCGTCCGCGTCCTCCGCCACCATCATGACGTAGTCGTTGGCGAGGCTGGCCGGATCGGCGGGGCGGCGCCGGTACGTCACGACGCTCCCGTCCGCCGGATTTAGCCGGACCAGGCCAGAGCCGTCGCGGCACATCCAGATCGCCCCCGAACGGTCCTCGAAAAGGGTGAGAATCTGGTTGCTCCGAAAGGCGTCGATGTCGCCCGGCAGGTTGCGGTACATCCGGGGCGTGCCCCCGCCCGCGGGCAGGTGGAACAGGCCCGCGTCGCGCACCGCAACCCAGTAGCCGCCCCGGCGGTCCCGCAGCAGCGACTGGACCAAACGCTTCTCCCACAGGTGGCGGGAATCGGCGAAGGCCTCGGCGAAACGTTCAGCCAGGTACGGCCCGCCGGTGGCCGCCCCCTCGCCCCCGCCGGACAGGCTTCCCCGGGCCAGCCCCCCCCTCGTGCCCAGCCAGACGGACCCGTCCGGCTCCGGCAGGATGCTGTACACGTCCGCCGCCAGGGGCCCCCCGCTGCCCGACCAGACGCTCCCGAACTTCAGCCGGCCGGGTTTGTACGAACTGAGCCCCCGGCCCCGGCTGCCCACCCAGAGGACGCCCGACCGGTCCTGGGCCAGGGCGAGGACGAAGTTGTCGCCCAGCGAGCTCGGGTCCCGCGGGTCGTGCACGCAGTGGTCCAGGCGCCCGTTCCGGCGGTCCAAACGGTAGAGCCCGCTGGAGGTGCCGATCCAGAGCAGGCCGTCCCGGTCCTCGAAGAGGGCCCAGACCGCCCCGCCGATGAGGGGCCGCCCGTCGTCCCCGGCCAGGAAAGGGACCAGGGCCGTCGACGCCCGGTCCAGGTAGAACAGGCCCCCGCTCGTGCCGACCCACAGCCGCCGGGACGAGTCTTCCTCCAGCGCCGTGACGTGATCGGAGAAGGGAGCGGCATTCGGACCGGCCGGGAACGGGATCGGGTCGAAGGAGCGGCGGTCCGGGCCGAACCGGCACAGCCCCCGGCGGGTGCCGACCCAGAGGACCCCGTCGGCGCCCAGGTGCAGGGCGTTGACCCAATCGTCGGCCAGGCTTCCGGAAGCGCCCGGCCGGCGCCGAAACCGGGTGCAGTTCCCGGTGTCCGGATCGAACAGGTTCAAGCCGCCCTCCGTGGCCACCCACATCTTCCCGGAAGGGTCGGGCACGATGGCGTTCAACCGGTCGTCGCTGAGGGTTCCGGCCGCCCCGGGGCGCGCCCGGAAGACGCGGAACCGCTCCGTAGCCGGGTCGAAGCAGTTCAGGCCGCCTTCCCAGGCGCCGGCCCACAACCGCCCCCGGCCGTCCTCCGCCAGGCAGAAGATGACGTTGCTGCCCAGGGTGCCCGCTTCGTCCACCGCCGACCGGTAGGTCCGGAAGCTGTACCCGTCGTAGCGGTTCAGCCCGTCGTCGGTGCCGAACCACAAGAAGCCCTGGCGGTCCTGGAGAATGGCGTGAACCGTCCCCTGGGAGAGACCGTCCGAGGGGGTGAGGCGCCGGAAACGGATGTCGCGCTCGGCGCCGGCCGCGCAGACCCCCGGCAGCAGGAGGGCCAGCAGGGCCGGAAAAAGCCAGGGATTCTTCAAACGCTTGGACATGGGCCGAACATAGCCATGCCGGGACCCGAAGTCAAGACAATCCGCACCCTCAGCCCAGGGCGCGGGAGAGCAGGGCGAGGTCGAGGGTGTCTACGCGCCCGTCCTCGTTGAGGTCGGCGGCTTCCGCCGAAACGGTCACCCCGGGGGGCAGGGCGTCGGCCAGGTACTGGCGCAGCAGCAGCAGGTCGGCACCGTTTACGGCCCCGTCCCCGTTGAGATTCCCGCCGACGTAGACCACGGCCGTGGCGCTCTCGGCCGACCCGCAGTCGCCGGTCGCCTTCACCCAGAACCGGCTCCTGGCGTAAACGGGCGGCGTGGTCAGCTGGGCATCGGTGGCGCCTTCCACGGGGTCGGACTCGTCGCCCGAATTCCCGCTGTACCACTGGTAGGCGACGGACTCGCCCTCCGCGGCCGCCGTCAGGGTGGCCGTGCCGCCCGGCACCACGGCGGCGTCCCGGGGCTGCTGCACGATGGCCGTGGAATCCATCACGGTCACCGTGGCCGTTTGGCTGTTCGCCGACCCGCACGTCCCCGTCACCCGGCACCAGTACTGCCGCGTCTTCGTCAATGCCGGCGTCGTGTACGAGTTGCTGTTGGTCCCCACGGGGGAGGACGTCGTGCCCGCGGCGCCGCGGTACCACTGGTAGGAGAGGCCCGTTCCCGTGGCCGTGACCCGGAGCACGGCCGTATGTCCCGAACAGACGGCCGTGCTCGCCGGATGCGACTGGATGGAGGGCGACACGCAGCTCGACCCGCCGTCCCAGCCGGCCAGTCGCGCCATCAGCCACCAGAAGGCCCGGCCCTTCAGGATGCAGTTCAGCTTCTCGGAGTGGGCGCAATCGCTGCATCCCGAGGCCAGCTGGGCCAGTTGGCTGGAAGGGTGGGCATTGATCCAGTTGACGGCCCAGTTGGCGTCGCCCCAGGGGTTCTCGTCGCCGTTGGAGTCGTACTCGCAGCCGTCGGTGGCGAAGAGGGCCATGTAGTTGGTCGCCCCGTCCGGGTCGTAGCTCTCGATGTCGGCGAAGTCGAAGAGGATCTTGTTGTGGTCGCGGCAGAACTGGCGGATCCGCTCGTTCATCACGTTCAGGTTGCCCGCGGTGCCGGAACCGTCGAGGTGGCCCGTCATGTAGACGAAGCGGACCGCGGGATAGCTCGTCTCCAGGGCGGCCATGGCGTTCAGGTAGGCGTCGATGCCCGCGGGGGTGTTGTCGCTGACGCCGCCGCACCAGGACCAGATGACCACGTTGCGGTCGTTGCCGGCCTGCCCGAGCATGGTGACCGTGGCGTCGCGCCAGGCCAGGTCCCCGCTGTGGCCGAGGTCGGCGCCCCCCCCGGCGTTGCCCCAACTGTCGTTGAGGAAAACGCCCGGCTCCAGGCCCCACGTGGAAAACGTGTAGTAGTGATTCGAACCCTCCTCGCCCCGGAAGGCCTCGATCCCCGTGACCAGTTGGCTGCCGTGGGAGGTGTGGCCGTACCCCACCCGCAGGTTGCCGCGGGCCTGGTCGATCCAGGTCTGGGGCACCTGGTCCAGGTTGGTGCAGTTGTGGTCGATGACGATGGCCGGAAAGGCCGCGCCGGCCAGGCTGGCCAGGCAGGCGAGCAGCAGCCAGCCGCGCCGGGCCGCTCCCCGCTTCCCGAACGCCGGCCCCCGTTTCCGATTGTGCTCGCTGTCTGTTTTTATCGGCATGTCAATTTTCTCCTCCCCTCGGAATGGACATTTGTGGAATCCCCGCCCCATAGATACACCCGTTGCCGCTTCCATTCCAGCGTCTTTGACGGGACACGCAAAAAAATGGATTTCTGTCCCCCCCCGGCCAGGCCCGCCGCCCGGATCGGCACCTGGCGGTTTCCGCACACGGCAAACACGCGTATAATGGTGGCAGGAAAACCAGTACCGCGGGAGGTAGCCATGAAGATCAGCGCGCGCAACGTGCTTCCCGGCAAGGTGGTCAAGGTCACCACCGGGGCGGTGAATTCGGAGGTGGTGCTCGACATCGGGGGCGGTGTCGAGGTGGTCGCCATCATTTCCCGGGAGTCGGCGGAGAAGCTGGAGTTGGCGGAAGGCAAGCAGGCCTACGCCGTGATCAAGGCCTCCACCGTGATGGTGGCCACGGACTGACGGACCGGTCCCGCGCCGCCGCCCCGGCCGTCCCAGGCCAGCTTCCCTTCCCGACCGCGCCGATCTCGTAGAACCGGCGGCGGGAAAGGGAAGCATTTATTCCACGCCGGGAATCCCTGCTCCATTTTCCACGTAGACATGGGTTCCGCCCGCCGGCGGAAGAAATCGGAAATGACCGGCCGCCGGCCGGAGGGGAGAAACAATGGAAAGCAACAGCGA
>CAYTBK010000131.1:0-10727 GCA_964436005.1 uncultured Acidobacteriota bacterium | reverse complement strand
CGAACTCGCCGCGGTACTTGGCGCCGGCGATGAGGGCGCCCATGTCCAGGGCGAACACGGTCTTGTCCTTCAGGCTCTCGGGCACGTCCTGGCGGTAGATGCGCTGGGCCAGGCCCTCGACGATGGCGGTCTTGCCCACGCCCGGCTCGCCGATGATGACGGGGTTGTTCTTGGTGCGGCGGCTGAGGATGCGCGTGACCCGGCGGATCTCCTGGTCGCGGCCGATGACCGGGTCCAGCTTCCCCCGGGCCGCGTCCTTCACCAGGTCGCGCCCGTAGCGCTCCAGGGCTTCGTAGGTGGCCTCCGGGTCCTCGCTGGTGACCCGCTGCGCGCCGCGCACCTCCTGCAGGTGGGCCAGCAGCCGTTCCCGGGTGAGGCCGAAGTCCTGGAAGAGGGTCCGGGCCGGGCAGGCGGCGCGCTCGTCGGCCATGGCCAGCAGCACGTGCTCCACGCTGGCGAAGTCGTCCTTCATCCCGGCGGCGATGGCCAGGGCGGCCTGCAGCACCCGGGCCAGGCGGGCCCCGACGTAGGTCCGCTCGGGACCGCCGTTGCCGGTCACCCGCGGCATCCGGTCCAGTTCGAGGCCGACGCGCTCGGTGAACTCGGGCACGGGGATGTTCATGCGGGCCAGCAGCCGGGGGAAGAGGCCTTCCGGCTGGGCCAGGAAGGCCTCGAGCAGGTGCTCGCACTCCAGTTCCGGGTGGTTCCGCCGGGCGGCGGAAGCCTGGGCGGCTTCCAGGGCTTCCCGGACTTTGACGGTAAATTTCTCCAGATTCATGTTGCACCCTTCCTTTCCATCGGATGGCGGCCCCGGTCCGGCGCCGGCGCCCGCTCAGGCCTCGACGTCCACGTTGGGCGGGGCCGCCTCCGGCTCCTCGCCGGGCTCGTTCTGCACCACCTGCACCAGCGCGGGGCGCAGCACCTTGCCCTGGAACATCCACCCCCCCTTGTACGCCCTGCGGATGAGCCCGGAGGGCAGGGCCGGATCGGGGGCCAGGTCCAGCGCCTCGTGGAACCGGGGATTGAAGGGGACGCCTTCCGCGGGGATCGGCTCGGCGCCGTGCTTGCGGAACACGTCCTCCAGCTGGCGGCAGATCGCCTGCACGCCGTTCCCGGCGTCGGTGTCGGGGCCGAACTGCTGCACGGCGCGCTGGAGGTTGTCGAACCCGTCGAAGAGGTCGGCCAGAAGGAATCCCTTTTCCTCCAGGGCCATTTCGCGCCGGTTCGCTTCGGTCCGCTTCCGGAAGTTGTCGAAGTCCGCGGCCAGCCGCACGGTCCGCTCGCGCTCCGCCGCCAGGGCCGCCTCGTGCTCCGCCAGGGGAACCGACGGGACCGCCGGCTCGGGGGGCAGCACCGTTTCTTGAACCGGGTGACGGACGGGGTCAGCCGGTTCGGCGGCGGCTTCGCCCCGCTGCGGACCACCGTCGAGGTATTCGATGGGAATCATCAATGCCAGTCTCCTTGTCTCTGGGTCAGAAAAAAAAGGAGCCCAAACCGGGAAGGTTCGGGCTCCTTCCTGTCGCGCCGGCGTCTCAGCCGACCTTGATCTCGACCTGCTTCGGCTTGCTCTCTTCCTTCTTGGGCAGGACCAGCTTGAGCACGCCGTCGCGGTACTCGGCCGAGATCCTGTCCGCCGCCACGGTCTGCGGGATCTGGAAGCTGCGCGAGAAAGCGCCGTAGGAGCACTCCACGCGGACGCAGCGGTCGCACTCGGAATCCTGCTCGTACTTCCGTTCGCCGTGGACGGTCAATACGCCGGCATTGATGGTGACGTGGATGTCTTCCTGCTTCATGCCGGGGATGTCCAGCCGCACCTCGATGTCGTTCTTCCGTTCGGCGACGTCCATGCGCGGATACCAGGCGCTGGTCACGTTGCCCTCGTCGTCGTACTCGCGGCCGATTTCCACGGGGCGCCCGAAGAAGCGCTCGAACTCGCGGAGCATTTTGTTAAAGGGGTCGTATTTGCGGATTTCCATGGCTCGTACCTCCTAAAAAGATCTTTTTCGCAACCGCCAAACATTAAGCAAGGTACGTGCCAATTAACAAAAAATGCAAAAACACTTATAAACAAGGGCATTGCCAACCGTACACCCAGAGCCATGGGGATTTTTTCCCCACCGCCAACCGGAGAAAACCCCACCACCGCCCCGCGCCGAAATCAACTTCGGCGCAGAGGCGAAACGGCGCTCCCGCTAGTCGGTGGGCTTGATCACGGTGTGGGAGAAATTCAGGGTCCAGGGCATCCGCACGGCCACGGCCTTCCCCTTGCGCGTGCCCGGCCGGAACCGCCAATTGGCCATGATCTGGTCCTTGACCAGGGCCGTGAGCTCCGGCTTGATCTGCAACTTGGCGGAGACTTCCGAGGGCGCCCCGTCCGTGCCGACCGTGATGGTCAGGGTCATCTTCCCGGAGATCCCGTCCCCGACCACCTCGGGCGGGATGTCGAACCGCGGGGTGCGCAGGGGCTTGGGGGGGGTCACGCCGGCGTCGGTGGCGTCGAACACTTCCCCCTCCGCCTTCTCGGGCGGGGGGGCGGGCTGGCGGTAGTCCACCAGTTGCAGGGAGGAAAAATCGGGAGTCCCCTCGGCCACGCAGGGGCAGTTGAGGATGATGGGCTCGTCGGGCTTGAAGCCGTTGGCGTCGATGTGGTTCAGGGCCCGCAGGACGATGTCGATCTTTTCGATCCACGAGTTGATCAGGGTGGCGTGCATCCTGGACTTGCCTTCCAACAGGCGGCTGAAGTCGTGCCGGACCTGGTTCAGGCGCACGATCTCGCTCTGGACGAAATTCGCGTCGGCCAGCTGGGCCCTCGAATACACGGGCATGTCGAATGCCGCGACGGATGATGCGAAGAGGCTCGCCGCCAAAACGGTTAGGGCAACGGTCAGCCGGATTCGGTGTTTCATCGCCATGCTCCTTGAAAATGGTACCGTCATATTATACTTTTTGGTGTTCGATGGCAACAGTTTCCCCACCGGCCGCCCGCGCCGGGCGGAACGGGGGAAGACGGGCCCCGGCGCCCCGCCGGCAGCCGCCCGCGGCGGGCCGTCCGGGAAAGATGGTCCCATGGCTTGTCTGCCGGTACGCAAACCGGGCAACCTTTGATAGAATGGCGGGAAAACCGGGAGGGAAAGGCCCCATGCCCACCTTGGACCAGGAAATCGACGAGTTTGAAAAGAAGATCCGCACCTTGAAGATCGAGTACGACATCTTCTTCGTCGGCGGGAAGAAGACCCCGCCCGTCAACTTGCGAAACTCCGTGGAGGCCACGATCCAGAGGTTGCTCGAGGAAAAGAATTTCTCCTTCGCCCAGAAGTTCCGCTTCAACACGCTGGTGGCCCGCTACAACGCCTACCGCGAACTGTGGCGGAAAAGGACGGTGGAGAAGGAGGAGCGGGGCGAACTCCGGGACGAGCGGGAGCTGCAGAGCCTCGTCGAACGCGTCACCACCCGTCCGGCCGCGGCCGAGGAGAAGGACTCCTTCTCGTTCGTCACGGACGACCCCAGCGCCCACCGCGACCAGGCCCGGGCCCTCTTCGACTTCCTCAGCCGAACCCACGAAAGGGTCAGCGGGCAGCCCTTCAAAACGGACTTCGAAAAGTTCTTCGACATCCTCCAGGTGAAAACGTCCGAACTGACGGCCAAGTTCCGGTGCAGCCAGGTCGAATTCGAGGCAGCCGTCGACCGGGAAACCAACAAGGTCAAGTTTTCCGCCAAGGCAAAAAAATGAATGCCGGGCGGCCTGACTGCCGGCTTTCGCGGCCGCTGCGGACGCCGGCTTTTTTTAGCAAAGTCGACATCTTCCCCTTTTATTTCTCCCCGGCCTTCTATATAATTCAAACCGAAAATCGTCGAGAGGTGATCTCATGAAAAAAATTATCTCCACTCTCTTGGTCTGCTTCGCACTTTCCTGCTTTGCGGCGGCCCAGGCCGGTCCCTTCACTCCCAATGCGGCGGTGAACCTCAACATCACGCCGTCTTCGCCGGTGGTGGGCGCCGACATCACGGTCCAGGTGTACGTCAACCTGACCGGGGTGGCCAACGGCAGTTCGACGGCCGCAGCGCTGGGAGGGTTCTGCGTTCCGATCGCCTTCGACAACTCCCGCATGACTTTGAAAACCGTGGTGAAAGGCGGAGCCACCGAGTTCGGCGACCTCACCTACACCGACCTGCCCCGGGCCAACGCCCGCGGGTTCGTCACCCTGGTGAACGCCAACACCAGTTCCGGCGTCCCGGTGGGCAACATCCACATCGCCACCCTGACCTTCACGCTGACGGAAGCCGGCCGGAGCGCCTTCAACGTCAACTCCGCCCGCACCGAGCACGAGGGCTCCCTGGCCTCCACGTACACGACCGGCGGCGGCCCGGCGCTGATCGCCTATAACGATCAGGCCTCGCTGCTGACCATCACGCCGGGCAGCGCGAACTACCACCTGATCTTCCCGGCCTTTCAGTCCAACAGCGGCGACTACATGAGCTTCACCCTCGTCAACGAGGGCATCTCCAACGCCGCTCTGACCTTCCGCGGCTACAGCCCCACCGGGACCCTGCACTCCGCTTCCGGGATGGTCAACCCCAATTCGCCCGACGCCCTGATCGTCAACGGCCAGTACTTCAACATGCTGCCCCTCGCCTTCGGCAAGACCGACGGCGAGCTGGGGATCTCCCAGGGCTGGCTGGATGTGGAGACGCCGGTCCACAACATGAGCGGCTTCTTCATCCTCGGCCACCTGGAAGGCGCCACCTCCACCTACCTGGACGGGACGGACGTGAGCCACGTGACCACCAACCACATGATCTTCCCGCTCCTGTACAAGAACGCCGGGCGCGACACGAAAGTCACCATCGTCAACCCAGGCACTTCCGACGCGGTGGGCACCTTCAAGATCATGAACGCCAACGGAACCCAGCATTCTTCCAACCCCGTGACCATCCCGGCCAAGGGCACCTACGAAGCCTCCTACCCGTCCTCCACCCTGACCGGTGACGGCTACTTCGACTTCACGGCCTCTTCCGGCGCCGTCGCGGGCCTGGAGGTGTTCGGCAACGCCAACTCCCTGGCCACCCTGGCCGGCGTCGACGCCGCCAACCCCTCCAACATCCTGTACTGCCCCGCCATCGCCACGGGCCTGATCGGCGGCATCCGCTGGGCCTCCTACTTCAACCTGGTGAACCCGAGCGCCACCACCACGGCGAACGTCACGTTCCGCCTGTACAACGACACCGGCACCGAGATCGTCTCCGCCGTGAGCCGGACGATCCCCGCCGGGCAGCAGCTCTTCACCACGGCCTGGGAGCTCTTCGGGCTGACCAACCCCGCCACGGCCACCGACGGCACGCAGGGCTACGTGAAGGTCGAGAGCGACTTGGCCCTGGTCGGCAACCTGGTCTTCGGCGACTCCGACCCGGTCAACGGCGCCTTCCTCTCCAGCTTGCCCTTCATGTCCACCTGCAGCGCCAAACGCGACATTTCGCTCGACTTCGTGGCCATCGGCGCCATCGGCAGCTCCACCTACTACACCGGCATCACGGCCGTCAACCCGAGCTCCGAGCGCACGGCCACCGTCACCATCACCCTCTACACCGCCGCCTCCGCCCAGGTGGCCCAGAGAACCCTGACCATCCCGCCCAAGAACCGCTACACCTCGCTGGTCAACCTGATCGACACCCCCTTCAACGTCAACCAGTTCGGCGGGTTCGTCAAGGTCACCTCCGACATCGAGGTGTACAGCTTCATGATGTTCGGCGATTACGGGTTCAACTTCCTGGCGGCGGTGCCCGTCCGTTGACGGCTTCGCCCCGCTGATCCCCAACCCCCGCTTCCCGGCGGGGGTTTTTTTATTGTATAATCCGGTATCCCTTCTACTGGAGAAAGCTCATGGACGCGGTCATCGAAACATTCGACAAAGTGCTCGCCAAGGCGAAGGAGATCGAAGCGTCCGACGTCCACCTCAGCGTCGGATCGCCGTGGAAGTACCGCATCCACGGCCACGTGGTCCCCATCAAGAACCTTCCCAATCTCAACACGGAAGAAGGGAACACCCTGGTCCGGCACATCATCCGCGCCGCCCACATCAACCTCGGGGCCGACTTCGACCGGGCCATCGACATCCTGCAGGACCTCGACTGCTCCTATTCCCTGCCCGGCGTCTGCCGGTTCCGGGTGAACATCTGCCGACAGCGCGGCACCTTCTCCATCGTCCTGCGCGTCATCCCCTTCGACGCGCCCAGCATCGAGGACCTCGGCCTGCCCCCGGTCATCCGGGAAATCGCCAACGAGGAGCGCGGCCTCGTCCTCGTCACCGGCATCACCGGCAGCGGGAAGTCCACCACCCTGGCCGCCATGGTGCGGGAGATCAACCTGAACAAGCCGGCCAAGATCGTCACCATCGAAGACCCCCTGGAATACCTCCACCGCGAGGTCAAGTCCTCGGTCATCCAGCGCGAGGTCGGGTCGGACACCGAGAGCTTCGCCAAGGCCCTGCGCGCCGCCCTGCGGCAGGACCCCGACGTCATCCTGGTGGGCGAGATGCGCGACCGGGAGACCATCGACATCGCCATCAAGGCGGCGGAGACCGGCCACCTGGTGTTCTCCACCCTGCACACCATGGACGCCCCCAAGACGGTCAACCGCATCCTCAGCGTCTTCGACCTGTCCGAGCAGAAGGCGGTGCGGCTGCGCCTGGCGGAAACCATCCGGGCCGTCATCTCCCAGCGCCTCGTGCGCCGCTGCGACTCGGCCGGCCGCGTGGCCGTCCTGGAGGTCATGCGCAACACCCTGAGCATCCAGGACTGCATCGAGAACCCGGAAAAGACGGGCGGCATCAAGGACTTCATCGCCACGGGCGGCGACACCTACGGCATGCAGACCTTCGACCAGCACCTGATGGACCTGTTCCAGAAAGGAGTCATCGACATGGCCACCGCCAAGGCGGCCGCCAGCAGCGCCGCCGACTTCGAGCGGAACGTGCAGTTCGGCTGAGGCGGGAAAAAAACCACTAATCTCTCTAATCCATCATCTTTGAGATCTGTGGTTTACCCATCTTCCCAGCAATACTTTACTCTCGAAGGCCCGTGGCCGGAAAAGAGAAACCGCGGAGCCTCGCCGAGGACCGCAGAGGGAAGATACAGGGTTTGGAATCTGATCCCCTGATTGCCCCGATTGGTTTCTGCCGGTTCGCCAGAGGAGAAGATCTGTCGAGGGCATTCACCGTCGCCGTTCCGCACAGCCCGCCGGCGTCCCTCCTCGGCGGCGCTCCGTGAACCTCGGCGGTTACTGAATTACGGCGTTTCATCAAAGCGACCCCGAAAAATCCAAAGACCGTATAAATTGTGCATTATCTGTCAGTCACGCCAACTTCTCCCGTCGCCGGTTTCCCATCGGCACTTCATGGCACAAGCCGGCGAAACCCATCCTCCTTCGTGCTTTTCGTGTGCTTCGTGTTTGTCATTAACACGAAGGGCACGATGGCCACGAAGGAGATGCTGGGTCTGTTGCCCGCAGGGCATCCCCTGCCGTACCCTTGCCCGGAGGGCATGAATTCCCGTCGCGACGAATCCCGGTGTTGAAGTCGGCCTCGAATTCACGAAGCGTCGGGGCCGGATGGCAATGACTGGCCGATTGGGAAAGCGTTGCGCGGAAATTCGCTATGTCTATCGGATGTGATTGGGGTTAGACGACGCCTGGCACCTTTTGGCCCGAGAGGCCAGGATCCGCTCCCTGACATCCATCAGTAGCTCCATCTGCTCGGTGCACAACCCCCACTATCCTCACAGACTACCATTCGGTCATCAATACTTAAAGCAGCAGCAGAGTAACGGCCTTCTCCGAAGGCTACACATCGAAATTGGCCGTTATTGAATCGCATCTCATAATGAAAACAATCAATCACAGGCAACTCGGAATTAAAACGTTCATCGAGAAGTTCACAGTCAACCAACGTTGGAAATTTTCCATAACGCCTTTTTGCATTAGCGTAATAGCACTTCTGTGCTTCAGCAATTTTTCGCAATATTTTGTGAGTATTGGCTTTTGCCCCTTGTCCCTTTTCTCCTAATTGATCTCCCATTACACTCATGTTCATTTCAATCAAATCAATTTGCTCATCGATGATATGCAGCACATTCCTTTCTTTCCTGATTCGGTTAAACTCTCTCTCTAACAAATAATTGACCTTTAGAAATTGTGTATGATGCCGTTGAAATGCGTCGTCGATTTCTTTTGAACTTAAAGACATTCTTGTCGCAATTTCATAAATTTCTCTAATTATGTCTCTGAACTTTGATCTTAAAACCCCAAGTGTCGGTAGTGCTTCTTGTGCGGATGGGACATCCCTGATCCCGGAGAGGACTGCAAGGTACTGGTTCCTGGTCTCCAGGAGTGTGCAAATCTGTTGGTCAAGAGTAGGTTTTCCACAATTTACAAGAGCGGTTAATAAAATCAGTATCAAAGGCAGGCAATATACGAAATGAATTCGCTTTAAGTAATTAAACAATAGATTCAAGATCACTTCTCCTTTTCTCCCAAAAGGGTCACCTATTCACGTAATAAGATAAAACAATCGAGTTATTCATCCACGACAAATCGGTATTCTGAAAATAGGTGAAAGGCACTACCTAAACCCTTCCTGATCTTCCGATATAGTGGTTATTCCTGTAACCCGTTTCCTATCTAGCACAATGCCGAAGGCCTTTGGGAACTGCAGGATTCCCATATTTTACCGGAAAATCCTTCTTCGGCCGTCGGAAGCTTTCCGTTTCGTTCCGATTTGGAAGGGGGATTGCGCCGCGAGGACACGCCCCCGCCAACCCGCGCCGCGGGCGACGGGCCCGCGACCGGAGAATAGAAACCGCGGAGCCTCACTGAGGACCGCAGAGGGAGGAAGCAGGTTTCGGGGAATCTGATCCCCTGATTGCCCCGGTTAGCTTCTACCCGGTTCGCCAGAGGAGAAGCGGGATCCGTCGGGGGCAATCACCGTCGCCGTTCCGCGCAGCCCGCTTGCTTCCTTCCTCGGCGGCTCTCCGCGACCCTCGGCGGTTTCTCTTTTCGGCATCAATATCCCTTTGATTAGTAACAATACATCCTCTGTGAGATTTGTGGTGCTTCTTTTCGATCTCGGGAGGATCACCCGCCCGGCCATCGGGGCCGGGTGCTTTCGCCCCCCTACGATGCCGAAAGCGGCAGCTCGCGGACTCGCTGCCGCACTCCACGGCCTTCGCCGGCGCCGCCGGCACCGGATCTCTGAGCCCAGGCCGCCGGTCGGGGCGTGGGAACTCGGGAAGGTCCTAGCGGCCTGTCGGGCCGCGACCGGCCCACCCCACCAGGGGAGACGTGTTGGAACACATGGCTCACCCAAAGAGTCGAGGCAGGGCCGGATGGCTACGACCGGCCGATCGGGAAGGCGTTGCGCGGAAAGTCACTATTTCTGTCAGATAAGATAGGGCTTAGGCGATTCGCGACACCCCTTGGCCATGTATGCGGAAGAGTGCCGCCAATTCTCATGCAGTCAACTGGGCCTCACTGCAGGCCATCTCTCACCAGCCGAAAACCCGTTGCATATGATCGGTAAGTGGGCGACATTGATGCTCGAACCGATGCTCGTACACGCACTGCATCCACAGACCAAGAACCTCCTCGTAGAATCTTTCCCGATCCTTCCGTAGATCCATGGGGATTTACTGCTGTTTCAGATGAGTAATTTCCATCCCAATCAGAGCACCATTCCCAAACGTTTCCCAGCATGTCATACAATCCCCAGGCATTGGGTGTCAATCCGCCGACAGGCTCCAGGCCAGTATTGCCGAACCAAGCGATTTCGTTGATGTCTTCGCGGTAACGGTCAACAATTGTCCCGGCCCGACAAGCATACTCCCACTCCGCCTCCGTGGGCAGCCGGTAGTTCTGCCCGGGATCCTTCTCGTTCAGCTTCCGGATGAACGCCTGGCAGTCGTTCCATGAAACCAGTTCCACCGGCAGGTTGTCCCCCTTGGCATAATAAGATGGATCGGTCCCGATCACTGCTTTCCACTGGGCCTGTGTGACTTCAGTCGTTTGGATTTGGAACCCTCCAGTGAGAATAACTTTGTGCAACGGCTTTTCACTGTCGTCCGCCTCGTTTGAATCCGAGCCCATGGTGTAACTGCCAGGAGAAAGCTCAACAAACCTCATGCCAAATCGGTTTGTCTCTATTTTCCCGGTTGGTCCACCTTTCGGTTTCTCCTTTGTGGGCATTTTGTTCTTCCTTGTGCAAAAAGCACAAAGGAGGAGCAGCGTGAACAGGAGAAACAAGAATGCACATTTTTTTCTAGCCATGCTCACCCCTTTCGGATTTTCCTTGCTCAAACAAAAGCACTTGCCTCTCCGTTGCAGAACAAAGGCCAACATAGGTGGCAGGAACTTCCTGACCCATTCCTGATCTGTCCGCTAGAGAGCCTATTCCCGCAAGCCGTTTCCCATCAAAACATCAGGCCGAAAACTCTTGGGAACTGCAGGATTCCCATATTTTACCGGAAAATCCTTCTTCGGCCGTCGGAAGTCATCCATTCCGTTCCGATTCGGGAGGGGGAAGCGCGCCGCGAGGACAGGCCACCTCCAACCCACGCTGCGGGAAACGGGCCCGCAACCGGAGAAGAGAAACCGCGGAGCCCCGCCGAGGACCGCAGAGGGAAGATGCAGGGTTTGGAATCTGATCCCCTGATTGCCCCGATTGGTTTCTGCCGGTTCGCCA
>CAYTBK010000130.1:0-10778 GCA_964436005.1 uncultured Acidobacteriota bacterium | reverse complement strand
CGGTTCGGAGGGAGGGGGGGCCGAAACCAATCGGCTCTTCCTACCCCTATCGTTGAGGTACTGGAACTCCCCGCCTTCTCCGCAGAAGACTTCCAGTTCGCCCTGGTCCTCCCGGGCGCGGTACACCCGGCCGTCCGCGCTGTCGGTCAGGTAGACGTCGCCGTCGGGGGCGACGGCCAGGTCGTTGAACATGTGTCGCCTGTCCTGGCCGTCGAGGACGAATTTCTTGACGAGCCGGCCAGTGTCCAGATCGAAAGCGAAGAGGCCGGCGGCGCCTTCCGGCCCTCCGGACTCCGGGGTGCTCGCACTGTTCGCCCACAGCCGCCGGCGGGCGGCGTCCACCTTGAGCCCCAGCACCCCCATCAGCCCGTCCTGGCCGGAAACCGTGAATTCTGCCGTGGTCCCGTCGGGGTTCCGGCGGAGGATCTGGCGCCGCTGGATGCTGCCGAGGTAAAAGGCCCGGCCCACCGGGTCGTAGGCGATCCCTTCAGGGCGCAGGTCTATCTGAGGCAGGCGGAACGCCAGCGCAGCCTTCCGCAGCGGCTTGGCGCCGGGGGCGGCCCGTCGCCGGGCGGCCTGGAACTTTTTCGAGGTCCGGATGTTCGCGAAGGCGGGGTCGGCGTCCAGATCAAGGCCGATGCCGGTGTCCAGGGCCCGGTTCAGCCAGTCGATGGAATCCGCCGTCTTCCCGGCCTGGGCGCAGAACTGGGCCAGGCGCAGGTACAGGTTCCCGTGGCCCGGGTTCTCGGTGACGAACCGGGTGAGCCCGGCGATCCGGTTTTCCAGGTCCGGCGCCGGCTTTTCCTGGGGGAGGACCGCGGTCGGGAGCAGGGCGAAAAGAACGAGGCACAGCCGGGTCGATTGTTTCATGGCATCCTCCCGGCTCCGATATACGGGAGGGAACCCCGGCCGGCTCAGGCCCCGGAAGATTACGCGAAATTTTCCGCCCTCATGCTATGCTGAGGGGGACAGTTCGCCGTGCCCGCCTCGCAGCGCCACCGCCCGGGCGGGTCTTCCCGCGAGACGACGCCCCGGGGGGGCGCGCCGGGATACTCGGGAGGCTCCAGCCATGTGCAGAGAGGCCCATCCCCATTCGCATCATGGGCATGCCCACCACCGGGCGGTCTTCCGCCACGAGCGCCCCCTGTGGTGGGCCTTCGGCCTGACCGCCCTCTTCCTGGCGGCCGAAGTCGTCGGTGGCGTGCTGACCCGCAGCCTCGCCCTGCTCTCCGACGCCGCCCACATGGCCACCGACGTGTTCGCGCTGGCGGTCTCCCTGACCGCGGTGCGCCTGTCCCGGAGGCCGCCCGACGCCCGTCGCACGTACGGGTATGCCCGGATGGAGGCACTCGGCGCCCTCGTCAACGGGATCCTGCTGTTCGGCGTGGCTGGCTACATCTTCTGGGAAGCCGTCGGGCGCTTCCGCACCCCTGTCGGGGTGGCGTCCGGCGGGATGCTCGCCGTCGCCGCCGGCGGCTTGGTCATCAACCTGGTCTCCCTGCGGCTGCTCAAGGCCGGCAGCGGCGAGAGCCTCAACGTCAAGGGCGCCTACCTGGAAGTCTGGAGCGACATGCTCGGTTCGCTGGGCGTCATCGTCGGCGCGGTTGTCATCACGGCCACGGGCTGGACGGTGGTCGACCCCGTCATCGCCGTGCTGATCAGCCTCTGGGTGCTGCCGCGCACCTGGCAACTCCTGCGGGAGGCCGGACACATCCTGATGGAGGGCGTCCCCGGCGGCATCCCCCTGGAAGACGTGCGGGGCCTGTTGCTCGCCGGGCCGGGGGTCCTGTCGGTTCACGACCTCCACGTGTGGTCCCTCGGGTCCGACCAGCCGGCCTTGACCGCCCACCTGGTGGTGCGGGGCGAAAGCGACCCGACGGCGCTCCGGAGCTCCCTGACGGGCGCGCTGGCCGAGGCCTTCGGCATCGACCACGTCACGCTCCAGCTCGAGATCGAGGAGGACTGCCGGCCCTCGCTGGGCCACCACCACCGGCTGCACGACTGAACAGCGAACGGCCTGTTCGCCGATGGCGGCAGCTCCGCTCGTTTTCGACTGTGCCGCCGGCGCGATTGAAAACGAGCCATAGACGTACATGTGACAATAGAGTAGAGTGCAGGTTGTAATATCGGCGCTGGATGAACCAATCCCAAAAGACGGAGGGATATATGCGGAAACGGGACGGAGGGCGGTCCGCGTCGGGTTCCCGACCTGGCCTGCGCCGGGGGGCGGCGCGGGCGTGGCTGGCGTTCGCGTTGGCCCTGGCGGGGGCCGGGCTGGCGGCCGGGGGGGAGGAGAAGGCGGGGATCTCGTGCACGGCGACGGCCCCGAAGAGAGGCAGCGTGGGGCAGGCGTTGAGCTTCACGGCGACGGTGTCGACGACGGGCGATCTGGTGGGCCCCGACCCCGTCGTGGGGAACCTGCGCTACGTGCTGGCGGGGAGCTTCACCCAGGGCTCGCCGGCGGACGAGCCGTGCCGCGAACCAATGGGTTCGGGGAGTGAAACCCAGTTTACCCACGTGCTGACGTGGAACATCGCGGTGATGGAGACGGAGGTGACGCGACAGATGTGGGCGGACCTGAAGGTCGCGCAGCCGACCCTGCCGGCGGATCCGACCGACACGTCCTGGGGGGCGGGCATGACGAACCCTGTGCAGGCAGCCACCTGGTACGAGGCGGTGCTGTTCGCGAACCTGCTGTCGGCGCAGCGGGGGCTGACGCGGTGCTACTACGCCGACGCCGAATTCACCGTGCCTGTCACGGCGGCGAACTACCAAACGGATGACGTCCACTGCGACTGGTCAGCGGACGGCTACCGGCTTCCGACGGAGGGGGAGTGGGAGTACGCCTGCCGGGCGGGGACGACGACGACGTTTTCCATCGCCGAGCCGAACTACCTGGCGGCGAACTGCGGATCAGAATTCATGTCGGGGGTGTACATCCATTTGGAGTCGGCGGCCTGGTTCTGGGGGAACAGCAGCGGAATCAATTCGTCGTCGCCGGCGGGGCAGAAGGCCGCCAACGCATGGAACCTGAAGGACATGCACGGGAACGTGTGGGAGTGGTGCTGGGACTGGTACGCTGCCGCCTATCCGGCGGGGTCGGCCACGGACTACCGCGGCGCGAGTGGGGGCTCCAAACGGGTCAAGCGGGGTGGGTGTTGGAGCAGCGATGCGCAGTACTGCCGTTCGGCGAGCCGGCACGGCCGCATTCCGAGCTACCGGGTCTTTTATCTGGGCTTCCGTCTGGCCAGGTCGTTGCCCTGAACCCTTGGCCCCTTGGTCCCCTGGCCGAGGGCGGCCCGGCCGCACGCGTAGGCGCGAGAGCCGCGAAGGGGGAGGAAACACGAAGTCACAAAGAACACGAATAAAAACAATAAGATGGATGTGGACGGATCGCGATTGGCAGGGTTGATAATGTAGATAATTGGAAAAAAGATGAAGAAATTGCGGATCGTCCGGCAGCGACGGGGCCGCGCAGCCTGAAGGCAAAGAAGCCGCCGGCCAGTCCGGCAGAACGGACAGGAGGACTGAAATGAGAAAGCAGGTGAATTCGCTGCTGGCTCGCCGGGTCATGCGGAAGGTGTCCCGGCAGGGCATCCAGGAACACCCGGTTCCCCAGGCGTGGGCCGATGCGGGCCGCCCGGTCGTAAGGCCGCAGCGTTTGCGCCTTTCCTCGCAGCAGTTCGGATCGGTGCCCTGGTATCAGGCGACTGTCCCTCCCGCCGGAAAAACCAGACGACAGGATCATTCCTCCTCAGGAATCACGGGCAGCAGGATATGGGTTGGACTGGTAACATCATGGAATACCCTTTGTGTCGCCGGAACGGACCTTGTTTCCATTTCATTCCTGCCGCCGGTATTGAGATTTCTGGAGAAAATCGGGAAATAGGCGGAAGTCACCTCCACGCGAAGCGACCAGCCCTTCTCCAACCGGACAGCAAAATGCCACAGGTCGATGTTGTATTCATGCACTAAGTTTTTCTCAAGCCGTTGCTCACGGACCAAAGAATTTCGGTAGCGGGCCCGGACCACCCCGCGGACCATGGGCACATGCTCTCCCTTCTCTGTCAATGCATAGAGTGTGACAAACCAATCGGTGTCTGGTGCCGATGTCGATGCGTACAATTTGGCCGAGATGGGCCCAGCAATCGTGATCGGCTTTTCCAGAGGTTCGGATTGGTATACGAGAATATCCGCCCTCCTGGAGGTGATTTCGTCAAAGCTCTTCCTTCCCTCCTTGAATCGATACGGTGGGGCCGGGGTGGGATCGGCCGGGTCATAGCAGTATTCATCAAATTTCCTTGCCGCAGAGGGCTGGTCCCAGAGGAGCCGTCCATCCCCCTTCAGCGTGGCAGCGCCCCGCTCACTGGACAAAAACAGCTTGGTAAATTGGGTCTGAGGCAATGGATACGCTTCTGATTTCAACCAGTGTCCCGCATTCAGCACATAAATCTGCACAGGTGGTTCTCTGGTCCCGCAATCCTTTCCAAGCAGCCAGAAATCAAACCATCGGCGGAACAATTCCAGTCGGTCCACCGAAGATTCCGGCCCCACATTCCGTGTTGCGATGGCCTGCGGTATCTGGTTCACATGGTCCCAAGGGCCTATCAGCAGGTTGGCAGGCTGGTTGGAGGTCTTCTTGTGTGCCGCGTAAGCGAGTTTGGTCCCTATTGCCTGCGTATCGAACCAGCCTGTCTGGAAAAAGATGGGGATGCCAAACTCCTTCATGCTGTCGAGATAGCTGAGCTGGTCCCAAAAAGGGCTGTTCGGGGCGTGTTGTATCCAATCACGCCAGAAGGGGACCTTTTTCCCAAGGATTTTCTGGTCGAGATCGATGACCGGAAGACTGGACAGGTTTGGATCTTCCTTCAAACGATGGCTCTCATTCAACTTCTGCGTCTGTCCAGCCGTTATGTTGGATTCCACGACGTTGGTCCACCAGAGTTGCGGGGCCAGTAAGAAGGCCCCGTATTCATAGGGACCATTGGAAAAGGGGTCAGACGGAAGGTTGTGGGGAATGATCGTAACGAGATGCGGAGGCTTCATCTTTGCGGCCAGGACCTGGGCCAGGGCCAGGTAGGACCCGCCCAGCATCCCGACTTTTCCCGAAGACCATTTCTGGGAAGAAAGCCATTCAATCGAATCATACCCATCCGCCGCTTCGTTTACCAAGGGCACCCATTTGCCTGGAGAACCGAACCTTCCGCGGACATCCTGCACAGCCACCGCATATCCTCTGGCGGCAAAATAGCGGCCCTCGTATTCATGGTCCTTCTTGTGGTAAGGGGTTCGAATGAGAATCACTGGAATTCGTTCCTTTGGATCTTTTGGCATGTACAAATCGGTGGACAAACCGACCCCATCCCGCATGGGCACATTCACCGTCTGCAGGGTCGTCTCGGACAAGGATCGCCTGGCCAGCGTGTCCTCAGCCGTTGACTTCAGGAGGTCCTCATAGCCTTCCCTGACCACTATCTGCTGGTCCTGCGGGGCATCGATCATCAATATCCGATACTGTGAATCCACATAATAAACGGCAGTCGTGCCGAGGCCTATCCATTGGAAGAGGAGAATCGACCCCTGCTTTCCATTGAGCGAGAAATTCCGCTCTCCCAGATACTCGAGCCTTACCTGGACGACATTACCGGGAACAGGCACCTCAGGAACGCGGAACCGGGCAAACGCCTGGACACCTTTTGCATCCCTGTCGTATTTCTGCAGAACCAGGCTTTCATAAAGCACGCCATAGTCATCGTACAAGACAGCATCGCCAGGCAATTCAACTTTCCTTTCGATTCCTTTGTCCAGATAGATGGCGGTGTTGCCTTCCCGTTTGACCTGGTAATCGGCAAATGTGGGGTTGACGATCTCCATGGATGTCCAAGCCCCCCGTTCGTCCGTCTTGACATTCATGGTCATCTCTACCGACTGGCCGGATATTGACAGGACAGTCTTCCGAACATATTCGCCATGCTCATCCATTGAATTGGTGATCGTACCTATCGGCACCCCTTTCATCAGGAACTTGAATGTCGCCGAATCGGAAAAGGGGGCGGTCTGTGCTCTGTCCGCTCCGGCTGTTGTGTCAGCATGGATTGCCTGGGAAAACAACAACACCGCGCAGATTCCGGTAAAAACACAGGTGATGACTTTGGGGAAGAGTTTCATGACCATATCCTTCGAATGAATTTATTGGTGGAAAGACGGATCGACTGGACCGGAATCGGGCCCATCTTCGGATACGGCCGTCTCCTCCTTCAATTCCAGTTTCAACCGGCGGATTTCATTGACCAGGGGCGCTTGGCTGTTTTTCCAGTATCGGAAAGCAATCACCCCCGACACAACGGCAGCAAAAAGGATGAGGACCACATAAGCAAGAATACCAGCAGCGAGACCGAGACTGGGGAAATAGCGTTGGAAAGCCGTCATCCAGCCCAGTCCGGCAAAAACCACCACGGCGAGAAAGAAAGGCAGGCTGATCGCGACATCCTTTCGAGGAATGGAAGTGTAACGCTTTTCCGCTTTTTCCAAAAAAACAGTCAGTGGCTCGGCATAGTCCACTTCTGAGTATCTCCGTGCTTTCATCCGGAAAAACAGGCCGAGCGATGGAAAGATGATGGTAAACAGACCAAATTCCAGACGGACCATGGAGGCTGAAGTGTCAGGGGGAAATATCCAGGTCAAAAGAAAGATGGATGAAAAGAACAGGGCGGCGACGGAAAAGAACATCATTGAGATCTTTGCCATCTTGGCATTTTTTTCATCTTCCCTTTGCAAGGCATGGATCAGGCTTTCCTCCACCTCCGCCGAAATAGTTGGGAAACGGGATTTGGTCAAGGAATGGGCCTGATTGAGAGCATATCGCTTGATTGATTCAAGATCCATCATCGCACCTCTCCAGCATGTTTTTCAGCACTTTCTTGATCCGATGCAGTTTGACCCGGACATTGGCTTCCGAAATCCCGAGAACGTCTGCCATCTCTCTCGTTCCAAGATCTTCCATATACAATGATATCAGTGTCTTATCCAATGGAGTCAACTTGTTGATACACGCGTACAGGTCCTGAATAGCCTGTTCGATCTTGTCCGATGGGTCATCGGAATTGCGACTCGGAAACCTTTCCTGGTCTGCCGTCGAAATCGACGAAAATATCTGCCTTCGCCTGTTTTCTGTCCTTTTGTTGTTGATGCAAGTATTGACGGTGATCCTGTAAATCCAGGTGCTGAGCTGTGACCGACCACGGAAATTGTCAAGGCTCTTCCAGATGTTCATCAGGATTTCCTGATATACGTCGTTCCGTTCTGCCTCCTCCTGGAAATAGCAGCAGCAGATTCGGTAGATCCGGTCCTTGTTTCCTTCCAACGCCGCCCTGAATTGCGTTTCCTTTTCCACTTCGCTCCCCCTTCCGACTCTCTTTAGACATTTCTCGGCGGCTTTTGTTACACCTGGAAAAAGATTTCAAGAAAGAAAGGCATGAGGACGCCATCGACCCGCCAGGGGTCGAACGTGAATGGGAAGAACGGGCCCGCCAGCCACCCGACTCCGCCTGCGTCCGCGGTGGCCCTTCGCTCCTCCCTCCGGCGCACGGGTCGCGCCGGACTCCGCCTCCCGGCCGGGCACCGGTCCGGGGCGGCGAGCATAACCGGCCTCCCCCCCGCCCGCTTCATGGGTTTTCCCGCCTGGAGACGACGCCCAGGAAGGCTTCGCCGTACTTGTCGGCCTTGGCCTGGCCGACCCCGTCGATCTCCCGGAGCTGGGCCGCCGACCCCGGCCGGTTGCGGGCCACAGCGGCTAGTTGCTCGTTGGTGAGCACGGCGTAGGCGGGCACCGCCTCCTTCTCCGCCTGTTCCTTCCGCTTGTCCCGCAGCCGGACGAAGAGGGCGAAATCCTCCGCTGACAGGACCTCCTTGTAGTCCACCCGGGCCGCCCCGCCCTTCGCCCCGCCGGCGGACGTCCCGGGGCCGTCCAGGTAGCCGACGCAGAGGGCCCAGCGCGGGTCGCCACCGCCGCCCACCAGCTTCCGCTTCACCGACACTACGCGCCGGCCCCGGAGGAACTTGTTCAGCTCCTCCGCCATCGTCCCGTCGTCGTCCGCGGGGACCAGGAATAATTTGAACCGCACGGGCGCTTCTCCCTTCCGAATTTCCTTCTGACCGGCTGTTTCACACCGAAGTCCGCGCCGCTCTGCCCGGCTGCGCGGCGCAATCCTGCGGCTTTCGGCGGGCGGCGGCGGCGCCCGGCCGCGACGCCCGGGGGGCCGTCGCGCAGACTGAAGTCTGCGCCACACCGGAGCGACCCGAACCGCGGAGTTGCGCCGAGGGCCGCCGAGGAGGGCTGCAAGTTCCCGACGCATAGCCTCCTGGTCTCCTTATGCGTTCCTGTCCGGTTCGCCCGCAGGGGGCCCGCTTCGGGCAACCGCTCATTGTTGCATGCCCGGCCGACGGTTCAATTTTCTCGGCGAGGCTCCGCGGACCTCTGCGGTTTCCTGTTTTCATCTGGCGCCCCCTGGCTCCCCACGCCCTCCATCCTCATCCATCTGATTGTTTTTATTCGTGTTCTTTGTGATTTCGTGGTTCCTCCCACTCTGCGCGAGGCCCGGCCACTTTGCCGAAAACGGCGGCTCGAAGACTCGCCACTGCACTCCATGGAATTACCCTGTACCCACAAAATTACATTTCATTTTGGGGCCGCATCCAGGAGGCATTTTCCCGGCGCCTGTCGCGCCCCGGCTGGAGCTCAGACCTCAGCGGGCCGAATCTCGGAGCGGCGCCGCGGCAACCTCCGCGACGCACTCCAGGAACCCGTCGCCGCGGCGGGGACAAACACCAGTGTGACACCAGTGTGACAAGCGTGTTTTCCGGCGATGGCGATATTGTTGTAAGTTATTGAAAAAAATGGCGCACCCGGAGGGGCTCGAACCCCCAACCCTCGGTTCCGAAGACCGATGCTCTATCCAGTTGAGCTACGGGTGCAAAGAATGGCTCCGCGGGGCAGGCTGCCGAAGACCGTCCGCGGAGAAGGGCATTGTAGCGCATTCGGCGCCCATGGCAATACGGCAATCGGGCCGGGGGCGGAAAAATCGGCCCGGGCCGGGAGGGGAATGATGAACAGGATCGGGGGCGACGGCAAGAGATTTTTCTGGTCGCGCTGGTGGGGGGAACCACAGAGACACAAATGAGGACTGGGGAGGGAGGCCACTAATCTCACTAATTGTTTGATAGAAAGGGAAAAGAATTTTCAGTTCCCCAGGCGAGGCTCCGGGTTATCCCCTTCCTTGGGCGCCGATCGCCCCCTCCGGCGAGCGGTAGCTCCGTCCGCCGGGCCCGGGGCGGCCGGTCGAAGCCGGCGCCCCGAAACGCCAGCCAGTGTGGGTAGATTATTCCATGGCAAGGGAGGCGGGCAGGCCGCTTTCCCCTTGACTTGGCGTCGATTCCCTGTTATTTCCGAAGAAGGTAACTGACAGAAGGGAGGATGTTTTCCCTGTTTGTGCATCCGCAGGTTCCGGATCCGTCCTGACGATCCCCGGGAGGTGCCCGTCCATGGCCCATCGCCTCGTTTGCCTCGCCTCTGCGCTGCTGGCCGTCCTGGCCGGGTGCGCTCAGCCGGCGGGGACGCCCTTCCAGATCGCCACCAATGTGTGGGTCGGCTACGAACCGCTCTACCTGGCCCGCAGCCTCGGAAAGCTCGACCCCCGGGAATTCCGGCTCGTGGAGATGGCCAACTCCACCGATTCCCTGCGGGCCCTGCGCACGGGGATGGTGGAGGCGGCTGCCCTGACCCTCGACGAAGTCTACACCCTCCTGCAGGACAACGTTGACCTCCGACTCGTGCTGGTGGCGGATGTCTCCAACGGGGCCGACGCCATCCTCGGGCGGCCGGGCGTGGCTTCCCTGCCGGCGCTGAAGGGGCGGCGCGTCGGCGTCGAGAACGCCACGGTGGGCGGCTACCTCCTGAGCCGGGCCCTGGAAAAAGTCCCTCTCCGGCCGGAGGACCTCACCGTGGTCCCGCTGACCGAGGGCGAGATCGAGGAGGCCTTCCGGAAAGGCGCCGTGGACGCGGTGGTGACCTTCGAGCCGGTCCGCTCCCGGCTCCTGGCGGAGGGCGCAGTGGCGCTCTTCGACAGCCGGCGGATCCCCGATGAAATCTTCGACGTCCTGGTGGTCCGGGCCGAGGCCGCCAGGCGGTATCCCGAATACATCGAGCGGCTCCGGGCGGCCTGGTTCGAGGCGCTGGGCTATCTGCGCGGGAACCCCCGGGACGCCGTCCGCCGCATGGCGCCCCGGATGGGGATCACCCCGGAAGCTTTTCAGTCGGCCCTCCTGGGCTTGTCCTTTCCCGACCGCGACGCCGAAACGAAGCTGCGTTCCGGGGGGATCCTGGGCCCCGCCCGGCGCCTCGCGGAACTGATGGTCCGCAACAGGCTCCTGCGCCGGCCGGTGGACCCCGCCCGGCTGCTGGCGCAGCCCTGAAGGCGAGGTCCCATGCCCGCCCTCTTCCAGATCCGCCTGCGCACCTTCCTCCCGGTCGTTCTGGGCACAACCGCCCTGCTGGGCGCTTTCCTGATCGTCGGCCTGCTGCGGTCCTGGCAACTGAAGAATGTCCGTCAGTTCAACGCGGACCGCACCAGGCTACAGGGCCTCGTCCTGCGGAACACCCTGGCGGAGCTGCTGTCCGCCGGGCAGCTGGCCATGGCCGAGCGACGTTTCCTGGACGTCATGCTGGACTACCGGGTGCGATCCATGGCGGTCCTGGACGAGACGGGCCGGGTCCGCCTGGC
>CAYTBK010000129.1:0-10868 GCA_964436005.1 uncultured Acidobacteriota bacterium | reverse complement strand
CCGGAACGGCGAGTGGAAAACGGTCCTGCCGGGCGTCGAGGCCGTCTGGAACGAGCTGGTGAAGCGCTATCCCGTGGACGCCCGGCGCATCTACGCCGCGGGCATGTCCGGGGGCGCCCGGGTGGCCGCGGCCCTGGGTTGGGTCCAATTGGAGCGGCTGGCCGGCGTCGTCGCCTGCGCGGCGGGCTTGCCGGAGGGCATGCGGCTGGCGGGCGGGGATTACCGTTCCGCCTTCCTGGGGGTGGTGGGCGACACCGATTTCAACTATCTGGAAATGCAGGGGCTGGACGAGGTCTTTCTCAGCCAGCGGGTGCCCTACCGCCGGATCGTTTTCCCGGGGCCGCACGGGTGGCCGCCGCCGGATGTCCTGGGCCGGGCCGTGGAGTGGATGGAACTGACGGCCATGCGGGAAGGACGCCGGGACGTGGACGACGGCCTGGTCCGGGGTTGGTGCGGGCGGGACATGGCGGAGGCCCGCCGGGCCGAGCGGCAGGGCGACCCGCTGGAAGCCTGCCGGCTCTGGGAGGAGATTTCCCGCGACTACCGGGGGCTGGTGGAGAAGCTGCCGGCGGAAGCGGAGGCGGACCGCCTCGCCGCCCGCCCGGATTTCGGGGAACTCCTGAAGCGGCGCCGCCAGGCCGACGAGAAGGCAGCGAAGGACCAGGCCCGCGCGCTGGCTGTTTTCCAGAAGGTCTGGGCGGAGGACAACCGGCTGCCCGAATTCGATCGTTGGGTGAGGGATCTGCGCGTGAAGGACTATCAGAAAAAGATCCAGTCGCCCGCTTGCCCTGACCTCGAGAAGCTGGCCTGCCGGAGGATTCTGGCCGCCCTGACCACGGCCAGCCTCCAGCACGGCCAGGACACGAGCGTCCCCTGGGGGCCGCGGCAAGTCCTCCTGTGGCGCCTGGCGGCGCTGATCCTGCCCGACAGCCCGGTCGTCCAGTACAACCTGGCCTGCGCCTTCACGGCGAACGGGCAGCGCGCCGAGGCCCTCCGGGCGCTGGCGGAAGCCGTCCGCCTGGGGCTGGCGGACCGCGACCTCGTGCGGGGCGACCCGCAACTCGCCCCCCTGCACGGGGACCCGGGCTTCGAAAAAGCGCTGTCCGCCATGCCCGGGCGGACGGGGCCCTGAGGAGCGGCCGCTGCGTGCCCGACGCTCCGGCGTTTGGAGTGCGGCGCGCAGCGGAGCGGAGCGCCGCTTTTTCCGAGCCGCGAAGCCTGGCGGAGCGGCGCGGGCGTCTCTTCCAGGCCCGGCGGCAAACAGAATCGCCCCGCCGCGCGGGTTTCGCGGCGGGAGAGCCTCACTTCAACGGCGGCCCGGCGGGTCGCCCATTTCAACGGGAGGACGTCATGAGCGGTGATTTTCAGTCGGTGAAACCGGAAAGCATGGATTTCAATGTGTTTACACGAATCGGGGAGGACTGGATGCTGCTCACGGCAGGCCCCGTGGACGACTGCAACACCATGACGGCGGCCTGGGGCGGGCTGGGCTTCCTCTGGAACCGGAACGTCGCCTTCACCTTCGTCCGGCCCGTCCGCTGGACCTACCGCTTCATGGAAAAGCACCCCGTGCACACCCTGTCCTTTTTCGACGAGGAGCACCGCGGGATCCTGGAGTTCTGCGGCGCCTGCTCGGGGCGGGACACCGACAAGATCGACCAGGCCGGGCTGACGCCCTTCGCGACCCCGCAGGGGGGGACCGGCTTCGCCCAGGCGCGCCTGGTGGTGGAGTGCCGCACCATCCACAGCCAGGACCTGGACCCGGCCCGCTTCCTGGACCCTTCCCTCGCGGAGCTCTACCCCGACCGGGATTACCACCGCCTCTACGTCGGCGAGATCCTCCGCTGCCTGGTGCGCTGACGGCGCCTCCGCCGCTGGGGGCATTGGGAGGGAAAAACACGAAGCCACGAAAATCACGAAGAAAGATAAGGAGTTAGGATGGGCGGGCGGGCGCCGGGGCGCCGCCCGGCGCATCCCCGTTCCGTACGGCGACGTCGAAACCGAAAACCCAGGAGTGCGGCACCGGATCACCCGAATTCTGTTCGGAAAAAACCGCAATTTTGACCCCGGTCAATTTTTTCCGGGCGGGGGCCTGCTACCATCGCCAGCAGGGGAAACCATTCCCGACAGGAGGATCCATGAAACGCTTTTCCAACCCATTCAGAACATTGGTGGTGCTGCTGGCGGCGGCCGGCCTGGCCGCGGCCCTGACGGCCGGGCTCTCCGCCCACTGCGACACGCTCGGCGGGCCCGTCATCCCGGATGCCCGGGCGGCCCTGGCCAAGGGCGACCTCACCCCCGTGCTCAAATGGGTCACCCCCGCCCAGGAGGCGGAGCTGCGGGCCGCTTTCGACCGCTGCCTGGCGGTTCGCGACAAGGGGCCGGCGGCGGCCGAACTCGCCGAACAGTACTTCCTGGAAACGGCCGTCCGCCTGCACCGGGCCAGCGAGGGCGCCCCGTTCACCGGGCTGAAGCCGGCCGGGGCCATGGAGCCCATGGAGGTCCGGGCGGACGAGGCCTTGAAGGCCGGGTCCATCGACGAGGTGGTGAAGCGGGTGACCGGGCGCGTGGCCGCCAACATCCGGGAACGCTTCGACAAGGTGGTGGAGGCGAAGAAGCACGCCGACGAGAGCGTGGCGGCGGGCCGGGCCTACGTGGCCGCCTACGTGGACTACCTGCACTACCTCCTGGGCCTGCACCAGGCCGTCTCCGGCGGGGCCCACCACCAGGAACATGCGGAGTGATCCGGGGATTGACCCGCGCGAACCGAATCGTTCGGGTCGGGCGGGCGCCTGGCTGTGGAAGGGGAGAAACCACGAAACCACCAAGAACACAAAAAAATCAAGAAGATGAATGAAGGTGGGGTACGAAGGGCACAGCCGGGAACGGTGAGATTGCCGAGCGGCCGCCGGGACCTGATAGGCAAACGGGTTAGCGCGGGCTGAAGCCCGGGCCAATGAAAAGAGACATCGGAATGAACCACTAATCTCACTGAGAATGAATGATTAGTGAGATGAGTGGTCGTTTCTTGTCCGTGGAGAACAGCCGGCCGGGGGCGAGGGGGCGGGATCTGGCGTTTTGATTGTATTCCGCCCCGGCGGGGCGGCGGAGGCCGGGCCGCGTCGTTCCGGCGCCCTTCCCGGGCGCCTGCCCCAGGTTCGCCATCGCCTCACCGGCAGGAGTCCCGCCTTCGGCGGGCCACCTGCCGGCTATTTTCCACCGGCCGTCCCGGCCGGTATCCGGAGTGCTTGGGCGCGGGGGGCCGTCCACGCAGGCTATGTACATCCATGCCCTCCTGGCAAAAGACCAAACCTGCCCTTCGTGCCCTTCGAGATCCTTGTGTAGAAAAATGAACACGAGGCGCACGAAGGCCACGAACGAGGAGGGGTTCGGGGGCTTGCATGGTGATTTGCGGATGGGAAACCGGTTGCGGGGATTGTCGGCACTTCTGCCGGATCATGAGCGGGTCAGCAGGAGCCGGGCACCCTTGTCAATGAAGAAAGACATCAGAATCAACCACTAATCTCACTAAGAAAGAGTGCTTTAGGCTGTGTCGAACACCCATTTTCGGGCAGCCTCCGCGCCGCACTCCCGGCGGCACCGGACGGACCGGATGACGTGAGGCGCGGCCCATCCTCCCCATCCTGTCCCTCCATGTTTCCGGCCGGCGGCCGCCAAGAAAACCGTTGACAGCTGGCGGGGTTGGGAACAATCTTATACACTCGTCCCTTCGTTTTTTTGTGCGGTGCCGGAGCCGGACAGGGACGAAATTTCAGCCCGCGCCGCAGGGAGTGACGGGATGGTCTACGAATTCCGCTACCAGGCCCCGCGAACGGAGGCCGAACTGCTCCGGCTGCTGGACGACCACCGGGACGACGGCAAGCTGCTGGCCGGGGGCACCGACCTCATCCCCAACATCCGCACGGGGGCCCTTCGGCCCGCCCTCGTCATCGACGACAAGAAGCTGCCCGACGCCGGCCGCCTGGCCTGGAGCGACGCCGACGGCCTGGTGATCGGCCACGCCGCGACCGTCAACGACGTACTGCGCTGCCGGGAGGCCCGGGAGCGTTTCCCGGCCCTCTGCCACTGCGCCCACCAGCTGGCCTCGCACCAGATCCGCAACCGGGCCACGGTGGCGGGCAACGTGGCCAACGCTTCGCCCTGCGCGGACATGGCCCCGGCCCTCCTCTGCCTGGACGCCCGGGCCGTGCTGGTCTCCTCGTCCGGCGTCCGGGAGGTGCCGTTCCGGGAATTCTTCGCCGGCGTCAAGCGCACCGTCCTCCGGCCGGGCGAGTACCTCCAGCGCATCGTCGTGCCGCCCGCGGCGGCGGGCGCGCGCGGTGCCTACTGCAAGCTCAAGCGCATCGCCGGCCACGACCTGGGCATCGTCGGCGTGCTCCTGGTCCGGCACGGGGGCCGCACCCGCTTCGGTGTGAGCTCGGCCGCCCCCACGCCCGTGCTCGTCGACGGCATCGAGGAAAAGGACGGGGTGGAGGCGGCGGTGGCCCGGGTGCTCTCGGCCGTCCAGCCCATCGACGACATCCGCGCCAGCGCGGAGTACCGGTCCTTCATGATCGGGACCTACGTCCGGCGCCTGTGGGAGGAGGTGAAGCCATGAAGATCAAGCTGACCGTCAACGGTCTGGTCTACGAAAGGGAAGTCCGCGAGCACCACACCCTCCTCCGCTTCCTCCGGGAGGACCTCAGCCTCACCGGCACCAAGGAAGGCTGCGGGATGGGCGAATGCGGGGCCTGCACGGTGATCCTGGACGGCCGGGCCGTCAACGCCTGCATGGTCCTGGCCGCCGAGGCCGACGGCGCGGTGGTGGAAACCGTCGAGGGCGAGGCCCGGGGGCCGTCCCTGTCGGACATCCAGCAGTCGTTCGACCGGAACCACGCCGTGCAGTGCGGGTTCTGCACCCCGGGCATGGTCATGTCGGTGAAGGAGCTCCTCCGCCGCGACGCCAGGCCGTCGCGGGAGGACATCCAGGAGGCCATCGAGGGCAACTTCTGCCGCTGCACCGGCTACACGCAGATCGTGGAGGCGGTCCTGGACCTGGTCGGACGGGGCGACGAAAAAGGGGGGCTGACCCATGTTGGATGACCTCAAGCCCGCGGAACTGCGCTACGTGGGAACGCCCGCCCCGCGCCTCGACGGCGTGGAGAAGCTGACGGGCGAGGCGCTGTACGTCAGCGACATGTCGCTGCCCGGCATGCTGCACGCCCAGGTGCGGAAGAGCCCGCACGCCCGGGCGCGCATCGTGAGAATCGACACCTCCCGGGCCGAGGCCATGCCCGGCGTCCGGGCCGTCCTGACCGGGGCGGAGCTCGACTACCGGCTCGGCCTCTACGTCGTGGACAAGTACATCCTGGCCCGGGGAGAGGTGCGGCATTTCGGCGAGGCCGTGGCCGCGGTGGCCGCCGAGACCCCGGAGCAGGCGCGGGCCGCCGTCGAGGCCATCGAGGTGGAGTACGAGGTCCTGCCCGCCGTCCTCCACCACATGGACGCCCTGCGGCCCGACGCGCCCCTGGTGCATCCCGACCTCGGCTCGTACTCCTACGTCGCGGCGGCCTTCACGCCGAAACCCGGCACCAACGTCGCCAACCACACCCGGCTGCGCAAGGGAGACGTGGACAAGGGCTTCGCGGAATCGGCCTGGGTATTGGAGCGGGAGTACTCCTGCCCCTCGGTGCAGCACGTCCCCATGGAGACCCACGTGGCCATCGTCAAGTGGGCGAAGGGCGACCAGGTGACCATCTGGACGAGCGCCCAGTCCCCCTTCACCGTGCGCAACCTCTTCTGCCACGCCCTTTCGCTGCCCCACAACAACGTGCGGGTGCACATCCCCTACGTGGGCGGCGGGTTCGGGGGCAAGGCCGGCATCGGGGTGGAGCCGCTGTGCGCCGTGCTTTCGCGCAAGGCCGGCGGGCGGCCCGTCAAGTTCCAGGCCTCCCGCGAGGAGGAGTTCTCCCTCCTGCCGTGCCGGAGCGCACTGACCTACCGGATCCGGACGGGCGTCTCCGCCGAGGGGAAGATCCTGGCCCAGCACATGACCATGTACTGGGACTCGGGGGCCTACGCCGACTACGCGGTGAACGTGACCCGGGCCTCGGGCTACTCCGCCTCCGGCCCCTACGAGATCCCCAACGCCTGGATCGACGCCTACACCATCTACACCAACAAGCCCTACGGCACCGCCTACCGCGGCTTCGGCCACGTGGAGTTCCACTGGGCCGTCGAGCGCCACATGGAGCTGGTGGCCCAGGCCATCGGCATGGACCCGCTGGAGTTCCGGCGCCGGAACTGCGTGCGCCCGGGGTCGCTGACCCTGACCGGCGAGAAGCTCACCGAGCACTCGGGCTCCGTGTGCAAGTGCCTCGACACCGTGGCCGAGGCCATCTCCTACGGACGGCTCACGGAAGAGGAGGCCGAGCGCGAGCGGAAGACCGGCTGGAAGATCGGCAAGGGCCTGGCCGCCCTCCACAAGGCCCCGGCCATGCCTCCCTTCACCGCCACCTCCGTCATCGTCAAGATGAACGAGGACGGCTCGGTGGCCGTCAACCTGGCCCTCACCGACTACGGCCAGGGCACGTACACCTCCATCCGGCAGATCGTGGCGGAGCGCCTGGGCTTCGACATCGGCAAGGTCAAGGTCTGCTTCGAGAGCGACACCGACAAGGACCCCTACGACTGGCAGACGGTGGCCTCCAAGGGGCTGATGCTCTCCGGCAACGCCGCCATCCTGGCGGCGGAGGACCTCCTGCGGAAGGCCTACGCCGTGGCGGCGGAAGCCCTCCACGCCAACCCGCGCGACCTGGGCCACGACGGCGAGCGGATCTTCCTCAAGCACCACCCAGCCCGGTCCGTCGCCTTCGCCGCCCTGTCGGTGGGCTACGCCATGCCCAACGGCAACGGCATCGGCGGGCCGCTCGTCGGCGTGGGCACCTACATCGCCCAGGGGCTGTCCAACCTGAACAAGGAGACGGGCGAGGGGCTCCCGGCCCTGGACTGGACCTACGGCGCCCACGGCATGATCGTGGAGGCCCACCCGGAAACCGGGGAGTACCGCGTCCTCAAGGTCGCCAGCGCCTACGACGTGGGCAAGGCGGTGAACACCGCCATCGTGCGCGGCCAGGCCATCGGCGGCATGATGCAGGGCCTCGGCACGGCCATGTGCGAGGGGTACGTCTACGACCGCGCCGGCCGCCTGCTCAACCCGTCCTTCACCGACAACAAGATCCCCACGGCCAGGGACCTGCCCCCGGAGGTCGAGTGCTACGTCGTGGAGACCTCCCAGATCGACGGGCCCTACGGGGCGCGCGGCATCGGCGAGCACTCCATGATTTCCGTGGCCGCGGCTTTGGGCAACGCCCTGCAGAAGGCCGTGGGGGCGGAACTCGTGCACATGCCCATCCGCTTCGAGGACCTGTGGCGGGCCCTGCAGAAGAAGGAACCCGTGGACAACTGGATCACCAGGTCCCCGCAGGGATCATGCCGGTCTGTGCGGGACGGGTCATGATTGCCGCCGCCTGGCGGGGCTGCCTGATGCCTGGCGGGTCGTGGGCGGCCCCCCTGGCCGGCGTCCACCCGGGGGTCCTGTCGGTGCGGCACCCCGACGGGGCGCTGGTGTCGCTGGTGGGCGACGTGGCCCGCGCGGAGGCCCGCGCGCTGGTGCTCGACCCGGGCGACCTGAGCGGGCTGCTGCGGTGGGCCCGGCGAGCGAAACCTGCCCCCGCGCTGTCGTATGCCGAGGGCGAATCGGCGACCCTCGGGCCTTTTTCCATCGACCTGAGCGCCTGCCGGACCTGGGACCCGCGGCCGGCGCTGGCCCGGGCGGCGGAAGAACTCCGCCGGGCCGAGTGGCGCCGGCCCGGCGCCGCCGGCGAGGTCCAGGCCGCCCTGGCCGGCCTGCTGCAGCGGCGCCTGCCCCCGGAGAGCGTCTTCCGCGCCGGGGCTTTCCGGGACGCTTTCCGGTCGCGGCTGGAGGATGCGGACGACTGCCCCTGGAGCCTGGCGGGCTTCGGCCCGGGCACGACCCCGGCCGGCGACGACTTCCTGGCCGGCTGCCTGCTGGCGCGCCGCCTCTGGCCCGGTGCGGGCGGCGGGGCCCCGCGGGTCCCCCCGGCCTGCTTCCCGCGCACTACGGCCGCGGGCCAGGCCCTCTTGCGCGCCGCGGACCAGGGCGCCTTCCCGGCGCACCTGGCGGCCCTGGGCCCGGCCCTGGCGGCGGCTTGCGCCGACGGGGACTACGGCGGCCTGGAAGCGGCCGCGGAGCGTTTCTTCGCTCACGGGGCGACCTCGGGGACAGACGCCCTGGCCGGTTTTCTGTTCGGTGCGGGCGGGAAATCTGCAATCGACCTTTTGATGTTATAATGCCCGTTCGCTTCGGCGGGCCTGATCAAGGAGCGGCCATGAAAAAGATAACCATCAGGAAAGACTCGTATTACGATTCGGTTTTCCTCATGCTCGCCACGCGCGAGCTCCAGGGGGCGAAAGGCGTCCGGGAAGCGGTGGTGGCCATGGGCACGCCCATGAACACCGAGCTGCTGGCCAGCCTGGGTTTTGCGGGGGAAGACCTGTCCGCCGCCCGGCCCAACGACCTGGTCATCGCTCTGGACGTCGAATCGGGCGCGGACGCGGAAGCGGCCGTCGCCGCGGCCCTGGCCATCATCACCCGGAAGAAGGAGCCCGGCCTGGGCGCCGCCGCCGGCCTGGCCCACGCCCCCTCGCTGGACACGGCG
The DNA here is from genome assembly GCA_964436005.1 of uncultured Acidobacteriota bacterium. GTDB lineage: Bacteria > Acidobacteriota > JAAYUB01 > JAAYUB01 > JAAYUB01 > JAGNHB01. Next base: position 2,127 of record CAYTBK010000129.1, on the reverse strand, counting down.
CGGAAGATGCTGCCCGGGGCCAACCTGGCCATCGTTTCGGTGCCCGGGGCCCACGCGGCCCGCGAGGCGCGGAAGGCCCTCGAGCGCGGCCTGCACGTCATGCTCTTCTCGGACAACGTCTCCCTGGCGGAAGAGGTCGAGCTGAAGCGCTTCGCCGCCTCGCGGGGGCTTCTGCTCATGGGCCCGGACTGCGGCACCGCCATCGTCGACGGCCGGCCCCTGTGCTTCGCCAACGTCGTGCGTCGCGGCCCGGTGGGCCTCGTGGCCGCGTCGGGGACGGGCCTGCAGGAGGTGACCTGCCTGATCGACCGTTTCGGCTCCGGGGTCTCGCAGGCCCTCGGTACGGGCGGGCGGGACCTCAAGAACGCGGCGGTGGGCGGCCTGACCACCTTCCTGGCCCTCGAGGCGCTTCGGCAGGATCCGGCGACCAAGGTCCTCGTCGTCATTTCGAAACCGCCGGCCCCCGAGGTGGCCGGGAAGGTGGCCGCGGCGCTCCAGGCCGCGGGCAAGCCGGCCGTGGCCTTCTTCCTGGGCCTGCCGGGCGGGCCGGACAAGGACGCCGGAGCGGTGGCCTTCGCCTCGAGCCTCGAGGAGACGGCCCGGCTGGCCTGCGCCTTTGCGGAGGGCGCGCCGGACGCGGCCGCGGCCCGGGCGGCCGCCGCCCGCCGGGGCGCCGACGGGGCGGCCATTTGCGGGCGGGCCCGCGAGGAGGCCCGCCGCCTGGGCCCCCGGCAGGAATTCGTGCGCGGCCTCTTCGCCGGCGGCACGCTCTGCGACGAGGCCCTCTTCCTCCTGCACGGCGCCCTGGGCGACGTGCGGTCCAACAACCACCCCGACCCCGCCTTCGTGCCGGCCGACCCCCGCGTCTCCGAGGGCCACGCCGTCATCGACCTGGGCGACGACTTCTTCACCGTCGGGAAGCCCCACCCCATGATCGACCCCGGCGTGCGCGCGGAACGACTGCGCCAGGACGGGAGCGACGAGCGGACCGCCGTGCTGCTCTTCGACGTCGTGCTGGGCCACGGGTCCCACCCGGACCCGGCGGGCGCCTGCGTCGAGGCCGTGCGAGCGGGCCGGGAGGCGGCCCGGTCCCGGGGCGGTCACCTCTGCGCCGTGGCTTCGGTCACGGGCACGCCGGGCGACCCGCAGGGTTTCTCCGGCCAGGTGGCCAAACTGGAGGCGGCCGGCGTCATCGTCATGGAATCCAACTACCAGGCGGCCCGGCTGGCCCTGGAGGTCATCCGGGCGCGGCGGGAAAATGCAGCGGGGGTGCAGGAATGAATAAGGAAAATGTGGCCGGGCTGTTTTCCGGCGGTCTGTCGGCCGTCAACCTCGGGCTGGAATCCTTCGCGCAGAACCTGGCCGGCGCCGGCGTCCCGGTGGTGCAGGTGGACTGGCGCCCGCCGGCCGGCGGCGACGCCGAAGTCCTGCGGGCGCTCGACGCCATCGCCGCGGCCGCGAAGGTGGACGTCGAGGCGGCCAACCGGGAGGCCGTTTCCCGCATCCTGGCCGCCCGTCCCACGGTGGTGGGCATCGGCCTGGCCCGCGACGTGGTGCCGGGCATGCGGGAAAGGCTCGTCCTCCACGCCGGCCCGCCGGTGAAGTGGGAGAACATGTGCGGGCCCATGCGCGGCGCCGTCATCGGCGGGCTGCTCTACGAGGGCCTGGCCGGCGACCCCGAGGAGGCCGCCCGGCTGGCCGCCTCGGGGGGGATCGACTTCGAGCCCTGCCACCACCACGCCTCGGTGGGGCCCATGGCCGGGGTCATGACCGCGTCCATGCCGGTCTGGATCCTGGAGAACCGGGCCTTCGGCAACCGCGCCTACTGCACGCTCAACGAGGGCCTGGGCAAGGTCCTGCGCTACGGCGCGTTCTCCGCCGAGGTGCTGGCGCGCCTGCGCTGGATGCGCGACGAGCTCGCCCCCGTGCTCGCGGCCGCCCTCGCCCTCCACGGCCCCATCGACATGAAGACGGTCATCGCCCAGGTCCTGCAGATGGGCGACGAGGGCCACAACCGCAACCGGGCGGGCACCTCCGTCATCATCCGCGAGCTGGCGCCCCACCTCGTCCTGCTGGACGAGCCCCGGGAGAAGCTGTCCAAGGTGCTCTCCTTCCTCAACGCCAACG
>CAYTBK010000128.1:6219-10985 GCA_964436005.1 uncultured Acidobacteriota bacterium | reverse complement strand
CTGCTGGACCAGTCCTTCCTGGCCGGGCTGGGCAACATCTACTCGGACGAGAGCTGCTTCCGGGCCGGGCTCTCCCCCCGCCGCCCCGTCCAGGGCCTGCAGCCCGACGAGATCGTGCGGTTGCACCGGGCCATCCGGGCGGTGCTGCGCCTGGGCATCATGCGGCAGGAAGGAAACCGGGGGGCCCACTACCGGGGTTCCGCCTTCCACGACCGCTTCGAGGTCTACGGCCGGACCGGCCAACCCTGTCCCCGGTGCGGCACGCCCATCGAGCGCACCGTGCTGGGCGGCCGCTCCACCCACTTCTGCCCCCGCTGCCAGCCGTAGCGGCCTTCCTGGCGTCCTGGCGCCTTTGCGTTGGAAATTCCCCCAGGGCAAATTTCAACGCAGGGGCGCAGGGGCGCAAAGTCGCAATGCCGCAAGGAGTGGATGTCCACAGATTCCGAACACGTCTATGGGTGTCCGCAGATTCGGGCACCTCCGCTCCCGTCCAGTGGGTGGGTGTCCACAATCGTTATCCGTGAGCTCAACAGGACGGAGAGTCTGCCTTTGTGCGCTCTGTGCTTTCGTGTTAATAAATTATATATACAAAAAGAAAAGGCGTCGCTGCGGGCAACGCCTCCGACAAGAACAAAGCAGGATGCAAAAGGCGCACCGCCCGGCCGGCGGTCGCGACGGTCAGCCCAGGGTGGCGCGGATGGCCTCCAGTTTCTCGCGCAGGCAATCGGCGTGGGCCAGGAAGCCCTGCAGGGTCTCGCAGGACCCGTACTCCGGGCAGTGGGCGCAGGTGGGCTGCCGCTTCGCCGTGGCGCAGGTCCGCACGGGGCACTGGCCGGTGTAGCCGCCCTTTCGGCAACCGGCGGCGACGCAGCCGTCGCAGTCGATGGCCGACAGGGGTACGTCCGGCGAGTAATCCTTCTGCCACTGTGCCAGCACTTTCCGCTTGAGTGCCTCGTCGTTGGCCTGGGTGGCCTGGTAGGCTTCGCAAGCGGCGCAATCGAGCCCGCAGGGGGCCTGCAATGGGGAGAGCATGGTCATTTCCTCCTCGTAGGATATTCGACCGGGGTCGACAAGAAGATCTTAGGTGAAAATTTGGTGAAAATCAACGGGAAAACGCAGAAACTCGCGGCCGTCCCCCCGCCGGCCAATTGGCTTGCGCTGGCCGAGGCCGCGCATGTACAATGGAAACATCATCCCGGCCCGCGGCAGAAGCCGGGAATCCTTTTTGTCAGGCAGGCCCCGCATGGATTCTTCAAGTATTCCGGAACCGCCGCCCCCCGCAACAGGGCTTCCCCTCCCCCCCCACTTCGACCCCTCCCGGGCCGACCAGGTCTGGCGGGTACCCTACCAGGAACGCGCGGCCGAGGCCGAAGCGTGGGCGGCCCTCCACCATCTGGGCCCCGCCTGCGCCGAACCGCACCGGGTCTGCCTGCTGATCATCGACGCCCAGAACTCTTTCTGCGTGCCTGGTTTCGAACTCTTCGTGGGCGGGAGGAGCGGCCGGGGGGCCGTGGAGGACAATGTCCGCCTGTGCGAGTTCATCTACCGGAACCTCGGCCGCCTCACCGACATCGTCTGCACCATGGACACCCACAACGCCTTCCAGATCTTCCATCCCGTCTTCTTGACCGGGCGCGACGGGCACCACCCCCCGCCCGTGACGCCCATCCGGCTGGAGGACGTGGAAGACGGAACCTGGCGAACCGACCCCGACGTGGCCTGCGCTCTTTCCACCCGGGGCTTCCCGCGCGCCGACGAGCATCTGCGGCACTACGCCCGCTCCCTGGCGCAAGGGGGCAAGTACTCGCTCATGACCTGGCCCTACCACGCCATGCTGGGGGGGATCGGCCACGCCCTGGCCTCCCTCGTGGAGGAGGCCGTCTTCTTCCACGCCATCGCCCGGAAGCAGCCCACACACTTCGAAATCAAGGGGCAGCACCCGCTCACCGAGCACTACTCCGTGTTGGGGCCGGAGGTCTGCGTCACCCGCCAGGGCCGGGAAATCGCCGAAAAGGACGTCTCGCTCGTCCGGCGGCTGCTGGAATGCGATGCCGTCTTCATCGCCGGCCAGGCCAAGAGCCACTGCGTCTGCTGGACGGTCCACGACCTCCTGACGGAGATCGGGCGCTGCGACCCCTCCCTGACCGGGCGGCTGCACATCCTGGAGGATTGCATGTCGCCCGTGGTGGCGCCCGGGGTGGTGGACTTCACCGACAGCGCCGACGAGGCCTTCGAACAGTTCCGGCAGACCGGCGTCCGGATCGTCCGCTCCACCGACCCGCTCGCCTTTCCCGCCATTCCCGGCCAGGAGGTCGCCCGGCCATGACGAACACCGCCAGCAACATCATCGGCCCCCTCCTCACCGACTTCTACCAGTTGACCATGGCCTATGCCTTCTGGAAGCACGGGCGGCACGAGGAGAACTCGGCCTACGACCTGTTCTTCCGCAAGAACCCGTTCGAGGGCGAATTCACCGTTTTTGCCGGGCTGGAGGAAGTGCTGGGCTTTCTCGAACGATTCCGCTTCACCGACCAGGAGATCGCCAGCATCCGCCCGCTCCTGCCGCACGCCGACCCGGCCTTTTTCGACTGGCTGCGGAAGGTCGACCTGACGAAGGTGACGGTGCACGCCGTGGCCGAAGGGTCGCTGGTCTTCCCCCGGGTGCCGCTCCTGCGCGTGGAGGGCCCCATCGCCGTGGTCCAGCTGCTGGAGACGAGCCTGCTGACCCTGGTGAACTACGCCAGCCTGGTGGCCACCAACGCCGCCCGCTTCCGCCTGGCGGCCGGGCCGGGCAAGGTTCTCCTGGAGTTCGGCCTGCGGCGGGCCCAGGGGCCGGACGGCGGGCTGTCGGCCTCGCGGTACTCCTACATCGGGGGCTTCGACGCCACGTCCAACGTCCTGGCCGCCGTGCGCGACGGGATCCCCGCCCGGGGCACCCAGGGGCACTCCTTCATCCAGTCATTCCAGGATCTACGCCAGGTCGAGGCCGTACCGCTGGCCGGCCCCGCCGGCGAGGCCGGCAACTTCGCCGAACGGGTCCTCGCCTACCGGCGCAGCCTCGGCTTCGAACACGCCAACGAGGGGGAACTGGCCGCCTTCATCGCCTACGCGGCGGCCTTCCCCGAGTCGTTCCTCTGCCTGGTGGACACCTACGACGCCCTCAGCTCGGGCGTGCCCAACTTCCTCTGCACGGCCTTCGCCCTCATGGACCTGGGCTTCCGGCCCGTGGGCGTGCGGCTGGACTCCGGCGACCTGGCCTTCCTGTCGCGGATGTGCCGCAACATGTTCGCCACGTGCGGGGAGCGGACGGGCAAGGACACCAGCCCCTTCCGCATCGTCGCCTCCAACGAGATCGACGAGAACGTGCTGCGCGCCCTGAACAACGAGGGCCACGAAATCGACATCTTCGGCATCGGCACCCGCCTGGTCACCTGCGATTCCCAGCCCTCCCTGGGCTGCGTCTTCAAGCTGGTGGAAATCGGCGGCGCCCCGCGCATCAAGCTATCCAACGACCTGGCCAAGATGACGGTGCCCGGCCGCAAGCAGGCCTTCCGGCTCTACGGGCAGGCCGACCGGCCGCTGCTGGACCTCCTGGTCGGCGCCGGGGAGGACCCGCCCAGCGTGGGCACGCCCGTGCTGTGCCGCCACCCCTTCGACGGCACCAAACGGGCGCGGGTCATCCCCTCCCGGGTGGAACCCCTGCACCGGACCGTCTGGCAGGGCCGCCGGCTGACAACGCCGCGGACTGTCCACGAGGTCCGCGCCGAGGTGCTGCGCCAGCTGGAGTCCTTCCGGCAGGACCACCTGCGCCTGGTCAACCCCACCCCCTACAAGGTGTCCGTCACCGAGGAACTTTTCGGCTTCATCCACAGCCTGTGGGAGAAGGAGTCGCCCGTCGCCGAGCTGGCCTGAAAAATAGCGGGTGTCCATATACTTGGCGGCGCTTCGTGTGCCCCGTTTTCACCCCGGCACGATGGTCTCGAAGGCCACGGATGGGAGGTCGGGCCTTTTGCCCGGAAGCTGGAAAACATGGATGGCGAGGAAGGGCCGCGGTACGCTGCCTCTCGCCGAGACGTGACTCCGGGAACACCAAAAAGAGAGGCCCACGGAGGCGCCTTCCGCCGGAAGGCGCACCAGACGGCAGGATTTCGGGCGTCGGCGGCATCGACGCTACAACACGGAACGGTGGTGCGCCGGCCGGCGTCCGGCGCCTACGGTCGGGCGCCGGCCCGTATCCTTCGGCACCCAGGAGTGCGGCGCGGAGGTCGCCCTCCTCATCCGACGAACTGGTGGGTGTCCACTTCCTCAATTCGGTGGGTGTCCACAAATCGGATTGTCTTCGTGCGGTTCGTGACTTCGTGTTGAAAGGGGTGAGCCGCTGCCGGCAGGGGGGCCGGATTCAGGCGACGCCCGGGTGGCCGTCGCGCAGACTGAAGTCTGCGCCACTACTGGCCCCGGGCGGCTGCCGCGCAGACTGAAGTCTGCGCCCCCACCGGCGCCCGGGGGGCCGTCGCGCAGACTGAAGTCTGCGCCCTACCGGCGCCGGGGTGACTGCCGCGCAGACTGAAGTCTGCGCCACCACTGGCGCCTGGGCGGCTGCCGCGCAGACTGAAGTCTGCGCCACTACCGGCGCCTGGGTGACTGCCGCGCAGACTGAAGTCTGCGCCACCACTGGCGCCTGGGCGGCTGCCGCGCAGACTGAAGTCTGCGCCACTACCGGCGCCTGGGTGACTGCCGCGCAGACTGAAGTCTGCGCCACCACTGGC
>CAYTBK010000128.1:0-6119 GCA_964436005.1 uncultured Acidobacteriota bacterium | reverse complement strand
CACTACCGGCGCCTGGGTGACTGCCGCGCAGACTGAAGTCTGCGCCACCACTGGCCCCGGGCGGCTGCCGCGCAGACTGAAGTCTGCGCCACTTCGGACACCCGCCGGCGGGGTCAGGGGGCGGACGGGTCGGTCATGTTCAGCGTGCCGGTGACCCAGTTCAGGGTGATGGCGGCGACGATGTGGTTGCGCCGGGCCTCGGCCAGATTGAAGCGGGCGGCGTTGAGGTTCTGCTGGGCGTCGTCCACTTCCAGCTTCGTCTTGACGCCGTACTGGAAACCCGTCTCGGCCATGCGGAGCAGCTTCTCCGCCTGGGCCACGGTCCCGGCCAGGGCCTTGAGGATCTCCGACGCCTCGCGCAGCTGGTTGAGCGCGTCGCGCACCTGCAAGGCGATGGAGTCGCGCAGCTTGGCCTCCTCGATGTTCAGCTGGGCCTGGTCGCTCTTGGCCTGGATCACCTTGCCCTTGGTGTAGCCGCCGTCGTAGGCGGGGAAGGTCAGGTAGACGCCGGCGCTCGAGGTCACGCCCCCGCCCTGCAGCCCGCCGACCCAGAGCTCCTTCCAGCCGAAGGAGCCCTTGAAGTCCAAACGCGGCTTGTTCCCCGCGTTGTAGATCTTGACGAGGTCCTTGGCGATGGCGATGCGGTGCCCGATCTCCTTCAGTTCTGGTCGGTTGGCCAAGGCGACGGCCTCGCAGGAGGCGAAGTCGGGCAGCGCGCCCGGCCGCGCCGCCAGTTCGCCCACGGCGTCCACGTCGCGGTTGTCCATACCCAGCAGGAAGGCCAGCCGGTCCTGGGCCATCCGGATGGCGTTTTCGGCCCGGATGATGGCCGGCCGGGCGTTCTCGACGTCCACCTCCGCGGCCAGGATGTCGTAGTCGGTGGCCACGCCCTCGGCGAAGCGCTTGCGGGCGTCCTCGGCGTGGAGCTCCTTCTGGCGGCAGGTGTCCCTGGCCAGGCGCACCAGTTCCTTGGCCATGAGGATGTCGTAGAACGAAGCCGAGACGTCGCGGACCACGGCCTGGCGGTAGATCTCCAGCTGCACGTCGGCGTCGGCCATGCCCTCCTTGGCGGCGTGGATGGCCGCCCCGACCTGGCCCCAGGTGTAGAGGGCCTGGCTCACCTCCACCCCGGCGTCGTAGAGGTACTGGCTGGTGGGGAAGTCGAAGCCCTCGAAGAGGACCGCCTGGCTCTTGTCGGAGGCGTGGGTGATCCCAGATGTCACGGTGACGTGGGGGTAGGCCGCGGCGCGTTCCTGGATGTAGCGCCCCTGCACGAGGTTCTTGTATTCCTTGGCCTTGGCGATGTCGTTGTTGCGTTCGAGGGCGATGGCCACCGCCTCCGGGAGCGTCAGCGCCCGGGCCTCGCCGGCCCGGATGGCGCCGGCCAGCAGGGCGACGGCCAGCAGGAGCAGCCCCGCCCGCATATCGCGTTTCCTACGCATGGAAATCCTCCTGATGGATACGGTTGGGAACAAGTTCGGCCACCCCGGCGCCGCCCTCGGCATGGACCGCGGGAGAGTGCGCGACACCCGGATGGCGGCGGGCCCGGCGGCGGCGGAAGAACTCCACAACGTCGTCCAGCAGCGTGTACACCACCGGGACCACCAGCAGGGTCAGGAAGGTGGAGGTGATGAGGCCGCCCACCACGGCCCGGCCCATGGGGGCGCGGAACTCGCCGCCGGCGCCGACGCCGAGGGCCAGGGGCAGCATGCCGAAGATCATGGCCAGGGTGGTCATCATGATGGGCCGCAACCGGGTCCGCCCGGCCTCCACCACGGCGTCGAAGCGAGACTTGCCGCGGGAGCGGAGGATCTTGGCGTAGTCCACCAGCAGGATGGCGTTCTTGGTGACCAACCCCATGAGCATGATGAGCCCGATGAGGGACATGATGTTGATGGTGTCGCCGGTGAGCTTGAGCATCCCGGCCATGCCCACCACGGACAGCGGCAGCGAGAGCATGATGGAGAACGGGTCGACGAAGGACTCGAACTGGGCCGCCAGGATGAGGTAGACGAAGAGCACCGCCAGCATCAGGGACTCGGCCATGTAACCGAAGGTTTCCACCATGTCCTCGTTCTCCCCGGAGAACACCAGCCGGTAGCCGGGTTCCATCTTCACCTGGGCGGCCAACTCGGTGGCCTTGGCGACGGCCGTGCCCAGGGCGAGCCGGTCCAGGTTGCCCTGCACCACGACCTCGCGGGACAGGTCGTTCCGATTGATGGAGGAAGGCGAAACGCTCCGCTGGGTTTCCAGCAGGTTCCCCAGGGGGATCAGGCTCGGTGCGCCCGTGGCCGTGCGGGCCGTGACGAAGAGGTTCTTCACCTGCTCGGGGTCCCGGCGAAGGTCCTCGGGCAGGCGGACGCGCACGTCCACCGCGTCGCCGTCCTCGTCCTCGTAGGTGGAGACCGCCTGGCCGCCCACCAGGGCGCTGAGGGTGCGCACGACGTCCGCCGTGGACAGGCCGGCGTCGGTGGCGTGCTGCCGGTCGACGGTGAAACGGAATTCCGGCAGGTCGTACTCCAGCGTGGCGTCCAGGTCGACGACCCCCGGCACGCCCTGCAGGAGCTTCTTGAGCCGGGCGGAATAATCCTTGAGCTTGTTGAGGTCCTCGCCGCGGATGGACAGCAGGAGCGGCTTGCGGTTGTCCAGGCGGCCGGCCTCCTGGATGGAGGCCTCGATGCCCGGGACCTCGGCCAGAATGGACCGGGCCTGGCGCATGATCTCGAACTGCCCGCGGGAGCGCTTTTCCTTGTTCGCCAGCCGGACGTAGATGGCCCCGTCGCGCACCGTCCCCTGGTCGCCGGCGCCGATGGTGGCGTAGGTCCGCTCGATCTCGGGGATGGCCTTGAACCGGGCCAGGATGGTCTCGAGCCGGCCCCGCGTCTCCTGGAAGGAGGCGCCTGGGGCGGTGACGAAGGTGACCTGGAACTCGCTCTGGTCCTGGGAGACCATGAACTCGCTCTCCATGGAACCGAAGAGGGCCATGCCCCCGACGAAGGCCGCGATGGCCATGAGCACGATGAGGTAGCGCTTCCGCAGCGACCAGCCGATGATGAAGCGGTAGCTGTCGGCCAGCCGGTCGAACTGCCGGTTGAAGACGTCCAGCAGGCGCGTGATGATGCTCCGGCGGCTCGTGTGGAGGATGGAGGGGTCCACCCAGCGCGAGGAGAGCATGGGGTCCAGGGTGAAGGAGACGAAGAGGGAGACCAGCACGGCGAAGGTGATGGTGATGCCGAACTGGAAGAAGAAGCGCCCGACGATGCCCTTCATGAAGGCCACCGGCACGAACACCGCCACAATGGAGAAGGTGGTGGCCAGGACGGCCAGCCCGATTTCGCTGGTGCCGTCCCGGGCGGCCTGGAAGTGGTCCTTGCCGTGTTCCAGGTGCCGGACGATGTTCTCCCGGACGACGATGGCGTCGTCGATGAGCAGCCCGATGGCCAGCGAGAGGGCCATGAGGGTCATGACGTTGAGGGTCATCCCGCCGAAGTTCATGACGATGAAGGCCGAGATGACGGAGATGGGCAGGGTCAGCCCGGTGATGACCGTGGAGCGCCAGGAATTCAGGAACAGGAAGACGATGATCACGGTCAGGATGCCGCCGATGATCAGCGTCTCCTGCACGTCGTTGACGGAGTCGCGGATCATGATGGAACCGTCCCGCACCAGGTCCAGGGTGATGCCGGCCGGCAACTCGGCCTGCAGCGCCCGGAGCTCCTTCTTCACGGCCTCCACCACGTCCACCGTGTTGGCGCCCGACTGTTTGAGGATGTCCAGGGCCACGGCCGGGACGCCGTCGATGAGGGCCAGCGTCCGCTGTTCCCGGATGCCGTCGCGGATGTCGGCCACCTCGGAGAGCATAACCGGCCGGCCGTTCCGGCTGCCGATGACCATGCCGTTGAACTGGTCCACCGTCACGGGCTTGCCCGAGATGCGGGTGGAGAACTCGGCGTTGCCGTCGGTGAGCCGGCCGAGGGGCGTGTTGACGTTCTCGGCCGCCAGGCCGCCGATCACCTCGTCGACGCCCATGCCCAGGGCGTTGATCCGGTCGGGCATCATCAGGATGCTGACCTCGCGCTTCTGGTCGCCCACGATGTCGGCCTTGCCGACGCCCGACAGGTTCTCCAGCCGCCGCTTGATCTTCTTCTCCACCAGGGTGGTGATCTCCCGCGGGGAGATGCGGTCGGAGCGCACGGCCACCGAGGCCACGGGCATGGCGGCGAAGTCCAGCTTCTGGATGATGGGCTCCTGAATGCCCTGGGGCAGGTCGCCGCGAATGGCGTTGATCTTGGCCCGGGCTTCCTGGGAGGCCTCGTTGATGCGGATCTCCAGTTTGAATTCGACGACGACCATGGAGACGCCTTCCCGGGACGTGCTGGTCACGTGCTTGACGCCCGGGATGGGGTTGACAGCCTCCTCGATGCGCTTGGAGACCTCGCGTTCCACTGTTTCGGGCGAAGCACCGGGGAACAGGGTGATGATGGAGATGACCGGGATCTCCACGTCCGGGTACTCGTCGATGGAGAGGCGCCGGTAGGAGAAGATGCCCAGCGTCACCAGGGCCAACATGAGCACGGAGGCGAATACCGGCCGCTTGATGGAAAGGTCGGAGAGAAACATCGCCCTACCTCGCCCCGGGCGCGACCGTGTCGCCTTCCCGCACCTGGAAGGAACCGCGGGTGACCACCATCTCGCCTTCCTTCAGTCCCGCCACCACTTCCACGCTCTCGCCGGTCTGGGCGCCGACGCCGATCTTCCGCTTCCGGGCCACTTTGGCGGCGTCCACGACGAAAACATCGGCCTGGCCGGCCTTCATGTCCCAATTCAGCAGGGCGATGCGGGGAATGGTGAGGACGTTTTCCCGCCGCTCCGTCAGGATGCGGCCCTTGACGTACAGCCCGCTCTTGAGCACCTCCGGCACGTTGCTCACCTCGGCCACCACCACCAGGGAGCGGTCGGCCTCGTTTACCATGGGGTTGATGAATTTCACCTGACCTGTGAACTTCTTGCCGGGCATGGCGTCGGTGGAGAATTCCAGGGATTGGCCGATCCGGACCTTCTCCATCTCGAAGGCCGGCACGGTGACGGTGAGTTCGAGCAGGGAGTTGTCGACGATGAGGAACAGGGGCGTGGGGTTGCCCATGTCGCCCCCCAGGTCGCCCACGTTGACGTTCCGGCGCGACAAAACGCCGTTCATGGGGGAGAGGATGACCGACTTGGCCAGGCGCGTCTTGGCGTGCAGGACTTCCTCCTCGGCGGCGGCGATCTGGGCCTTGACGGCCTCGGTCTGGGCCTCGGCGGCCTGCTTCGCGGTCAGGGCCTCGTCCAGCGCCTGCTGGGTGGCCAGCCCGCCCTCGCGCAGCTTGACCATGCGGTCGTACTCGCGGTTGGCCCGCGCTTCCGCCACCCGTGTCTGGAGCAGGCCCGACTTGGCCACCACCACGGCCGCCTCCGCCTTCTTGAGCAGGACCTCGGTCTCCCGGGTGTCGATCTTGGCCAGGGGCTGGCCCTTCCGCACGTGCACCCACTCGGTCACGTAGACGTCCGAGACGATGCCGGTGTACTCGGACTTCACGTCGGCCTTGAACTTGGGGACCAGGGTGCCGGTGACGTCCACCCCACCCTCCAAAGAGGCGAAGGTGGCCGGTACGACGTCGACGGGCACGGCGGCCCGCCCGCCCGCCGCCTTGGCGGCTGGCCCGTCGGCTGGCGCCTTGGTCTGGTCCTTGCCCGAGCACCCGGCCAGGGCCGCCAGGAGCAGCGCGAGGGCAGGAAGCAGAAAACGGCGCAAGCGAAGCGATGGATCGATCATGTTTCCTCCGGGGATGTGGGTCGGCCGCTCACCGGGCGAGGCCGCGGAAAACGTATTCCAGCAGCCGCCGGTGGTCGGGTGGGGTGGGGTCGTCGAATTCGGAACACTGGAGGCAGTCCAGGCAGAACGACACAACGCCCAGAATGGCCAGCGAGGCGTCGCACGGGTCGGCGGCGCGGAACTCGCCGCAGGCGGTCCCCTCGTCCACCAGTTCCCGGATGCGGGCCAGGAACCTCATGTGCCGACTGTGGAAGTCGAAGTGGGGCGCCCCCTGGGGCGGGCCGTAGTAGATGGCGTGGATGAGGCG
>CAYTBK010000127.1:0-11131 GCA_964436005.1 uncultured Acidobacteriota bacterium | reverse complement strand
CGGCGGCGCCGGGGATTTTTCTTGCCTTCTGCCCGGAATCCGGTTACTTTCTCTTGGACAAGCACTTCATTCAGGGGATGTTGTTTGTCGGGCTGCTGGCATTCCCGGGGAACGAAAGGCGTATCGGCCGACAAGGCAAGATGGATCGAAACCTGGCAAAAGGCTTGACATACGGAATACTCTCCGCTTTCTTCGGAGCGTACCCCTACATTTTCTTCAACGTCGCCTTCCGCGCCCCCGGAATGTCCATTGAGGCCTTCTGCCTCGTCTACCACGCCATGGCCGCCTTTTTCCTCCTGGCCTACCTCTTCGTCTCCGGACAGGCCTCCCTGCTGAAGACCCTGGCGCGGCCGGGCTGGAAGCTCACCCTCGTCGGCCTGCTGGAATTCGCCAGTGTCTGGGCGCTCTTTTCCGCCATGCGGATGATGGACCCCACCCTCGTCTCCTTCTTCAACAACTCCCAGACGCTCTTCATCATCCTGCTCGGGGCCATCGTCCTCCAGGAACGTTTCAACCGCCTCGAAGGGTTGGGGGCCGTCACGGTTTTGGCCGGGGTCTATTTCATCTACTACAACTCGGTGGGCGGCCTGATGAAGGGCATGCTGCTGACCATCGCCTCGGCGCTGCTCTTTTCCGGAACGGTCATCCTGATCAAACTCAAGTTCTCCTCGGCGTCCCCGCTGGGCCTGGCCTTTTTCCGCGCTGTTTTCATCGCCGCCTGTTTCGGCGTCCTAGTGCTGGCGCAGGGGAGAAGCCTGCCCGCCGGAACGGCCCTGCTGACCCCCATCGCGGCCGGGGCGCTGTTCGGCCCCTTCCTCAACATCCTGTTCTATTTCGCGGCCCTTCGGCACCTCGACGCCTCCAAGACGTCGCTCATCCGCTCGGCCCAACCCGTCTTCGTCCTAGCCAACGCCCTCCTTTTCCTCCACACGGCGCCGCTCCCGCTCCAACTGGTCGGCGGAGCCGTGATCCTGGTAGGCCTCTGGCTCCTGGTAAAGGGACGGGAAGAGTGCACGCCCGAGGGGAAACCAGGCACGGCCGAAATGAAACCTGACCCCGCCTTTTCCGTTGACAGTGTTCGGACCGAGGAGTAAGAGAAAACCTTGCCGCCGGAAGGCGCCCCCGATATCAGAAAACCGCGAGGAGAAGATAAATGACCCAAGAGATCGCCAGCGAGGAAACCGAACCTCCGGAGCCTCTGCTGGCCTACTCCGCACCCATCCCGTTTCGGCGTTTCCCCCCCCGCCCCGGCCTCGCCCCCGCCGCCCGCCGCACCACAGCGAGGTTCCCCTCCTCCGAACGATCCCGCAAGTTCCGCCGCCAGTACTTTCCCGAAGGCACGCAAAACGATTGGAACGACTGGCGCTGGCAATACGCCCACCGCTTCACCGACGAGGCCGCCATCGACCGGGTCCTGGCCTTGACCGCCGGGGAGCGGGAAGCCCTGCGCAGCGCGGAAGGCCTTCTGCCTTTCGCCGTCACGCCCTATTACGCCTCGCTCCTGGACGGGAGCGACCCCGACGACCCGCTGCGCCGGTGCGTCATCCCCACCCCGGCGGAGCATGTCCCGCACCACGGGGAGAACGCCGACCCCCTGGCCGAAGAGAGCTGTAGCCCCGTTCCCGGCATCGTCCACCGGTATCCCGACCGGGTCCTGTTCCTGGCCACCGACAACTGCTCGACTTACTGCCGCTACTGCACCCGCTCTCGCCGCGTCGGGCGGCGGGAAGGCAACCCCGCCCCGGGCGACCGGGAGCGGGCCTTTACCTACATCGCCCGGCACCCGGAAATCCGGGATGTCCTCGTCTCCGGAGGCGACCCCCTGACCTTGCCGGACGAGGCGCTGGAGAAGATTCTGCGGCGGCTGAAAGCCATTCCCCACGTGGAAATGATCCGGATCGGCACCAAGGTGCCGGCCGTGCTGCCGCAGCGGGTCACGCGCTCGCTGGCCGGCCTGCTCCGGCGCCATGCGCCTCTGTACGTGAGCATCCACGTCGCCCACCCGCTCGAACTGACGGAGGAGATGGCCGCCGCCTGCAACCGCCTGGCGGACGCCGGGCTGCCGCTGGGCAGCCAGACGGTGCTGCTGGCCGGCATCAACGACGACGTGGCGGTCATGAAGGCCTTGTTCCACGGACTGCTGAAGATGAGAGTCCGGCCCTACTACCTTTACCAGTGCGACCCCATCCCCGGGTCGGCCCATTTCCGCACCCCCATCGCCCGGGGCCTGTCCATTCTGAAGGGGCTGCGGGGGCACACCAGCGGCTACGCCATCCCGGCCTACGTCGTCGACGCCCCTGGCGGCGGGGGGAAGATCCAACTCTGCCCGGACGCGGTCGCCGGTCGGGACGAAGGGGACCTGTTGTTGTACAATTACCAGCAGCGCGTTTTTTCCTACCCGGACCCCGGAGAAGGGATGTAGCATGACCGGGAACGAATCCGCCCGCGGTCGAAAGTGACGCCGTCCACCCGGCGAAACGGCGCGGGCAAGAGGACAGCCACAATGAAAATCCTGATCCTGCACGCGGAAATCCCCGCAACGGCCCCGCCGGACGACCTCGACACGCTGGTCGAAGCGCAGGCGGTGGAGGACAGCCTGCGGAGATCGGGGCACGAGACGTGCCGGGCAGCGGTGCCCGGGGACCTGACGCAGCTGTCCCGCGTCCTGGAGGACAACCGGCCCGAACTGGTCTTCAACCTCGTGGAAAGCGTGGCCGGCACGGCCCGCCTGGCGCACGCGATCCCCGCCCTGCTCGAGGAGCAGGGAGTCCCTTTCACGGGCGGCAACGCCCAGGCCATGATGCTGAGCTCCGACAAGGTGCTGGCCAAGCGTATCCTGTCCGCCATGGGCGTGCCCACCCCGGCCTGGTTCCTCGCCGCCGACCCCCAGGTGGTCGACTCCCACCTGTACCCCCCCTACATTGTCAAGCACATGTGGACGCACGCCTCGTGCGGCATCACCGAGGATTCTGTCTTCCCCAGCGAAGACGCCCTGCGGGCCTTTCTGTCCCGGCCGGGCCAGAAATTGCACGACCGGTTCGTCGAACGATTCATCGAGGGGCGCGAGTTCAACGTCTCCATCCTCGGCCGGGACGGGGAACCCCACGTCCTCCCGCCCGCCGAGATGCTCTTCGTGGAATACCCGGAGGGGAAGCCGAAAGTCGTCGACTACCGGGCCAAGTGGATGCCGGAATCCTTCGAATACCGCCACACGGTGCGCCGGTTTCTCTTCCCCCCGCAGGACGCCCGGCTCCTGCAGACCCTGGAAGACCTCTCCCGACAATGCTGGAACGTCTTCGGCCTGTCGGGTTTCGTGCGGGTGGACTTCCGGGTGGAACACGACGGCCGGCCCTGGGTCCTGGAAGTCAACGTCAACCCCTGCATCGCCCCGGACGCCGGGTTCGCCGCGGCGGCGGCCCAGGTCGGGATCGGGTACGACAGCCTGATCCAGGCCGTCGTCAAAGAGGCGGCGAGCGGAGGCAAGGGGCGGGCGGTCCGTTAGGAAACAACGCCCGGGCCGCCCGGACCGGCGGCCCACCATCGCAAGCAGGCGGAGCACCATGGGAAAAACAGGCAATTCATCCAGAAACGTGTACGAACTCGTGCGGTCCTTCCGGGGCAAGCGCGTGATGATTCTCGGCGACATCATCCTGGACCAGTACATCCGGGGCAGCGTGGAGCGAATCTCGCCCGAGGCGCCCGTCCCCGTGGTGGCCATGCGGACGGAGAACTTCCACCTCGGCGGCGCCGGCAACGTGGCCGCCAACATCCACGCCCTGGGCGGAACCCCGATCCTGGTGGGTGTCGTGGGCAACGACGCTTCCGGGGAGCGCGTCCTGCAGGAAATGGAGCGGATGAAGCTCCCCACCGGCGGAGTCCTCATCGACATGGGCCGGCCGACGGTGACCAAGACGCGCATCATCGCCGGGCACCAGCAGGTGTGCCGGGTCGACCGCGAAACCGTCCTGCCCATGACCGTGGAACTGTTCAAGAAAGTGGTCCTCTTCCTCCGGAACCATCTCGCGGAAGTGGACGCCCTGCTGGTTTCCGACTACGGGAAGGGCATCGTCGAGAAGAAGCTGCTTTCCGCCATCCTGCCCGTGGCCCAGCAGGCCGGCCGCGTCGTCACCATCGACCCCAAGTTCCAGGATTTCTCCAACTACAGACCGGCCACCCTCCTGACGCCGAACCGCAAGGAAGCCTCCGCCGGCGCCGGTGTGGAGATCCGCGACGACCGCACGCTCAAGCAGGCGGGCGAGGCCCTGCTGCAGAAGACCGGGGCCGAAAACATCCTCATCACCCTCGGTGAAGAGGGGATGGCGCTCTTCCAGGCCGGCGGCAGCTTCCGGAAGATCCCCACCCTGTCCCGGGAGGTATACGACGTGACCGGCGCCGGGGACACGGTGGCGGCGGTCATGACCCTGGCCCTGTGCGCCGGGATCGACGCCGAACCGGCCGCCCTGATGGCCAACCACGCCGCCGGCGTGGCCGTGAGCCGCCTGGGAACCGCCACCGTCAGCGACGAAGACCTGGCCATGAGCATGACCCGCAACGGGGTGACCTGCCTGTAGCGCACAGCGGCCGGTCAGGAGCCGGCCACCGGAGGGGGAACGATGAAGAGAACCAGGAAAGGCCGGGGGTTCGGCTGGCTGCGGGACGTGCCCGACCACCGCGACTACTCCCCGGAAACCGTGCAGATCGGGCTCCGCCTGCAGCGGGCGGGGATGAAGGAACCCGTCCGGCGACTGCTGGAAAGAACCGGCGCCTTCCGGGAGTCCGCCCTGCCGGCTTCGGCGGACCTGCGGCCCTGGTGCCCGCCCATCGAGCACCAGGGGGACCTCGGCTCCTGCACCGCCCACGCCGCGGCCGCCGCGGTGGAATACTTCGAGCGGCGCGCCTTCGGCCGGCACCTGGAAGCCTCCCGGCTCTTCATCTACAAAACCACCCGGGCCCTCGACGGGCTGAAGGGCGACGTCGGCGCGCAACTGCGCACCACCATGGGGGCCCTGGCCATTTTCGGCGTGCCACCCGAGGAGTACTGGCCCTACGACATCCGCCGCTTCGACCGCGAACCGCCGGCCTTCTGCTACGCCTTCGCCTCCAACTACCAGGCGCTGGCCTACTACCGGCTGGACAAGCCGGGGGTGACACCGGAAGCCCTGCTGCGCCGCATCAAGGGCAACCTGGCCGCCAGGCTGCCCGCCGTCTTCGGGTTCACCGTGTTTTCCGGCGTCGACCAGGCCGAACGAACGGGCGAAATCCCCTTCCCCGCACCGGGGGAGGAGGTGGTGGGCGGGCACGCCGTGCTGGCGGTCGGCTACGACGACGCCCGGCGCATCCCCTCCGCCGACGGCCGGTCCCCCGAATCCGTCGGGGCGGTCCTCGTGCGCAACTCCTGGGGCGAGGAGTGGGGGGAAAAGGGGTACGGCTGGCTGCCCTACGAATACGTCGCCAGGGGCCTGGCGGTGGACTGGTGGTCGCTCGTGAAGTGCGAGTGGATCGACACCGGAGAATTCCGGTCCTGACGAGCGGGAGAAATCGGCGGAAATCGCTTCCCTGCCTTGAAATCCACCCCCGGAAAACGCTAAGATGGTCGTCCGGCCGGGACGCCGACCGACAACAACGTCTTCCGGTCGCAAAGGGGGCCCCTTGTACGATTTCATTTTCAAGCCATTCCACGAGATGACGGCCAAGGACTACGAAACGGTGGGATTCCGTTCCGGCCTGGAGGTACACCAGCAGCTCTACACGCAGAAAAAGCTGTTCTGCCGCTGCCCGGCCGGCCGCTACAGCGACCGCTACGACGCCGAGATCCTCCGCCACATGAGGCCCACGCTGTCGGAGCTCGGCGAGTACGACGGGACCGCCTTGATGGAGTTCAAGACCAAGAAGGAGATCATCTACCAGATCAAGCGCGAGACGGTCTGCACCTACGAGATGGACGACACGCCGCCCTTCGAGCTCAACGAGGAGGCGCTGGACATCGCCCTCGAGATCGGCCTGCTCTACCGGTGCAACATGGTGGACGAGATCCACATCGCCCGCAAGCAATACCTGGACGGCAGCATCCCCACCGGCTTCCAGCGCACCACCATCGTCGGGGTCAACGGCACGCTCCCCTTCCAGGACCGGGAAATCCCCATCATCCAGCTGGGCCTGGAAGAGGACGCCTGTCGCGAAGTCAGCGACGTGGGGCACCGCCGGGTCTACCTGACCGACCGCCTGGGCATGCCCCTCATCGAGACCGTGACGGACGCCGCCATGAAGACCCCGCAGGAGGTGGCCGAGGTCGGCGAGGTCATCCGGCGGCTGGGGCGCAGCACGGGCCGGGTCCGCACGGGCATCGGCGCCGGCCGGCAGGACGTCAACGTCAGCGTCACCGGCGGCACCCGCATCGAGATCAAGGGCGTGCCCCGGATCCCCAACATCCCCCTGCTCACCTACAACGAGGCCATGCGCCAGTGGAACCTGCTGCGCCTGCGCGAGGAACTGCACCGGCGCGGGATCACCCCGGAGACTTTCGCCTCCCGCATCGAGGATGTCACGCGCCTGCTGCGCAAGACCCGCTACGAACCCATCCGGCGGGCGGTTGCCCTGGGCCGGATGGTTCAGTGCGTCAGCCTGACGGGGTTCAAGGGCCTCCTGACCTGGCAGACCCAGACCGACACCACCTTCTCCCGTGAAATCATGGACCGGGTCCGGGTCATCGCCTGCCTGACCACGCTGCCCAACATCGTCCACTCCGACCGGCAAAGCGAAACGCTTTCCACCGCCGAGTGGCAGGCCGTTCGAAAAGCCTGCGGCGCCGGGCCAGACGATTCCATGGTCCTCGTCTGGGGCGATGCCGAAGACGCCCTGACCGGAGCCAGGGAAATCGTGATCCGGGCGAGGGAAGCGACCATCGGCATCCCTTCGGAAACCCGCCAGGCCCTGCGCGACGGCACGAACGGCTTCGAGCGCATCCTGCCCGGCGCCAACCGCATGTACCCCGACACCGACCTCCCCCCCAAGCGCATCACCCAGGAGCGGCTGGAGAACATCCGGAAACGCCTGCCCCAGTACTTCTGGGAACGCGAGAAGTGGTACCACCAGCTGGCCATCCCCGCGGACACCATCCACGTGCTGGCCATCTCGCCGCTGCACACCGTTTTCGAGAAGGCCGTGAAGGAATGGGGCCTGGAGCCGAAGCTGGCGGCTGTCTCGCTCGTCCAGCTCCCGAAGCGGCTGGCCCGGAAAAAGCTGTCCACCGAGGAATTCATCCCCGAAAACGCCGAGAAGATCCTCAAACTGTACGCCGACGGGAAGATCGCCCGGGAGGGGATCCTCCTGCTCATGGAGCGCCTGGCCCAGGGACAGCCCTGGGAAGAGGGCCTGCCGCCGGCGCTGGACGCGGCCGAGCTCGAAGAGCTCGTGCGAGCGGAGATCGCCCGCATCCCCGGCCTGGCCGCCTTTGACAACCCGAAGCGGATCCGGGCCGCCATGCGCCCGGTGATGGCCGTCGCGCGCGGTCGCGTGGCCGGGAAGACCGTCGAGGACACCGTGCGGAAAATCGTCGAGGAGGTGCGTTCATGAGCACCGATTACAAAGGGTATCGCGGACGCTCCCTGGAAGTTTTGAAGCACTTTACCGCCCCGGTCTGGAGCGACGTCGAGGTCGTCACGGAAAAAGGCGCCTTCACGGGGATCATCCTGCCCCGTTCGGAAACCGCCGACGCCCTGCACGTCGTGGTGAAACTGCGCACCGGGTACAACGTCGGCATCGCGGCGGACCAGATTCGCAACATCACCGTGGCCGGTCGCAAGGAAGCCCACTACAAGATCCCGGAGAAGGAGTTCCCCTTCGACCCCAAGCGGCCGAAAGTCAAGCTGCTCGGCACGGGCGGGACCATCGCCAGCCGCCTCGACTACCGGACGGGGGCGGTCATCCCCGCCTTCTCCCCCGGCGAGTTGTACGGATCGGTGCCCGAACTGGCCGACATCTGCAACCTGGATACGGAAAAGCTCTACGGCGTCTTCTCGGAGAACATGGGGCCCGAACAGTGGGCCGGCACCGCCGAGGCCATCGGCCGGGAGATCCGCAAGGGCGTGCAGGGCATCGTCATCGGGCACGGCACCGACACCATGCACCACACCTCCGCCATCCTCTCGTTCATGGTGCAGAACTCGCCCGTCCCCATCGTCATGGTGGGCTCGCAGCGCTCCAGCGACCGTCCCTCCTCGGACGCCGCCCTCAACCTCATGCACTCCGTCAAGGCGGCCGCCGAGAGCGACCTGGCTGAGGTCATGGTGTGCATGTTCGGCCCCACCTCCGACACCTACGGGCTGCTCCACCGCGGCACGCGCGTGCGGAAGATGCACTCGAGCTACCGCTCCACCTTCCGGACCATCGGCGACATCCCGCTGGCCATGGTCAGCCGCGAAACCATCGTCCCCCTGCGCCAGGACTACAAGCGGCGGCGCTACGACCGGGACGTGGTCATCAACACCGCCTTCGACGAGCGGGTGTCCATCGTCTACTACTACCCCAACATGAAGCCGGACATCGTGGACTCCCTCATCGACAACGGCTACCGGGGCATCGTCATCGCCGGCACCGGGCTGGGCCACGTCAACAAGCCGCTCTACCCGGCCTTGAAGCGCGCCCAGGAGAAGGGCATCGCCGTCTACATGACGGTGCAGACCCTCTGGGGCTACGTCCAGATGTACGTCTACGACACCGGCCGCGACATGATGGAGCTGGGCGTCGTGCCCATGGCCAACATGCTGCCCGAGGTGGCCTACGTCAAGCTGGGCTGGGCCCTGGGCCAGAGCCAGGACCTGGACGAGGTCAAGCGCATCATGTACACGCCCATCGCCGGCGAGATCACCGAGCGGGAGCCGAGCAACGGCTACCTCATCTTCCAGGGCGGGATCCCGGAGGTGGAGGACTTCATCTCCCAGTACCGCAAGTAGCCGGCCCCGGCGGGCCGGACCGTCCGCAACAAGCAAAGCGCCGCCTGGCCCCGTTCAGGGCCGGCGGCGCTTGCCGTTTCTTCCGGCACGAGGCCCGCTACGGTGTTTTCCCGGTCCCGGCCGTCGCCGGCGGCGCCAGGCGGGCTTCCGTCTCGCGGATGGCCGCGGCGAGGAAGGCCGCCTGGAAGTAGTTCCGGCACTCCCGGCGCAAGGCGCGCAGGCAGCCCAGCCGCGCGGCCAGCGCCCCGGGGTGGCGGGGGTCGGCCCGCAGGGCGATGTCGGCCAGCCGCAGCGAACGGAGGAAGGCGCCGGCGGCCAGCAACTCCTCCGCCTTGGCGGCCAATGGCCCCGGGCCGCCCGCCGCCGCCGCGACGTCGCCGTCGGCCCCGTCCGGCGCTTCCCCGTAGAGCGAGCCGATGCTCCCGTCGAAACTGTTGGTGTAATACTCGCAGATGCCCCGCACGCCCCACTCCGTCGTGCCGAAGGACTGGTCGATGGCGGCGAAGCGCTCCGGCAGGCGGACGGACTTCATCAACTCGGCCGCCGAGCGGCCCTCGTTCAGGCCCCGGACCGTCTCGTCGTGCACGTACTGCAGCGCGTCCCGCCAGAGCGCCAGCTTCTGCCGGACCAGCTCGCGACCCGCCAGCGGCTCGCCGTGCCCGGGGACCAGGACTTCCGGCGCCAGGGCCAGCGCCGTGTCCAGCGCCCGGATGTAGTGCAGGGCGTTGCGCGGCTGCGTCCCCCGCGGCGTCCAGAGGGCCGGGAAGGAGCTGTAGAAGTCGTCGGCGATGCAGAGAACGCCCTTTTCCGGCATCCAGACCAGGGAAGTTTCCGGCGTCTCCCCCCCGACGTGGATCAGCTCGAAGCTTGTGTCGCCCGCCTTCAGCACGAGGCGGTCGGCGAAGGTGCGGGTGGGGCGGACGCAGGAAGGCGGCGGCGGGAGGGGGTCGGGGACCGGGTGGCCCTGCAGCGGGGCGTTGCGCCGGGCATAGAATCCCGCCAGCCGGTCCAGCAGCGCCACCGTCTCCATGAAACCCTCCTGGGCCACGATCTCCGTCCCCGCGGTGTCCCAGCCGGTCAGGGCGGGACGGTGGTCCGGGTGGGCGTGGGTCAGCAGGACCGCCCGGAGGGGGCCCTCGCCGTGGACGCGGCCGAGCCAGCTCGACGGGCGGTCGGGGGCGCCGCCCGTGTCGACGAGCACGTCGCCGTCCGACGTCCGCACCAGGAGGCTGTTGCAGCCGCTGCCCCGCTCCTCCCGGAACACGCCCGGGGCCAGGGAGCGGTACTCCCGCGCGGCGGCGTCCAGCCAGGCGCGCAGTTCGGCGCTCATCCCCACGGAGTCGGCCCACAGGGGGTCGCTCTCCCAGACGCTCTCGAAGATGACGGCGCCCAGGTTGTCCAGGGTCTCCGCCTTCTTTCCCGGTTGCAGTTGTGCATACAGGTTGAAGGGATAGGCGGCCGCCGTGGGCAGGGCGGCCAGCCGGGCCGGGGGGACGCGCGCGGTGACCTCTGCGCTGAGGACGGCCTGGTGGAGGAAGAGCCGGTGGGGGAAGTCGGGGCAGGCCTCCTGCTGGAAGCCGGCGTCGGCGAGGAGGCGGGCCAGCGCCTGCGCCCAGGCCCGGAGGATGCCCTTCTCGGGGCGCACGGCGTAGATTTCGCAGTTGTAGTAGGCCCGGATGCGCTGCCCGTCGCGGAAGGCGGCGACCACCGGCACGCTCTCCGCCTGCACCCCCGTCTCCGCGTAGATGCGCCGCCAGAACGGGTCGGGCGCGGCCGCCTCCGGCAGGGCCACCCTGTTGGCCTGGAAGACGGGCTGGAAGGCGGCGTCCGCCCCGGCGCCCAGGTCCAGCCGGTCCAGCGGGCCCAGGACGAGGGTCTCCGGGTCGAACCAGGCCAGGGTCCGGGCCCGGCCGGTCAGGAGCCGCTCCGCTTGGGCCGCCGCCCAGGCCTTGTTGGCCAGCGGGTAGGATGTGGGGCCGGGCGGCGCCTCCAGCGGGTACAGGGTCACCCCCGCCAGCGGCCGCAGCCGGGCCAGGGACAGTTCGCCGGGCTCGGCGGCGACGACGACGAGAACGGGCGCCTCTTTCCAGGCACCGCCGAAGCGGCGCAGGCTCTTGATCAGGGCCTCCGCCTGCCGCTCCTGGACGCTGTCCTGGACGTAGGTGGCCACGGCCAGGGGC
>CAYTBK010000126.1:0-11187 GCA_964436005.1 uncultured Acidobacteriota bacterium | reverse complement strand
TGGATCATCCTGCTGATATTCGGAGTGCTCCTGCTGGCCGGCGCGGCGGTGGTCATCGTGTCGCTTTTCGGCCTCTTCCTGAGCGTCGAGCCCGTGATCCCCGAAAGGGCCGTGCTGGTGATCGACCTGGAGGGGGAAATCCCCGACTACGCCGAGCCCAGCGTCGTCGAAGGGATGTTCGGCACCGTCCCCCTCACCTTCGAAAGCATCGTGCAGGCCCTGGACAAGGCCGCGGTTGACCCCCGCGTGCAGGGCGCCTGGATCCGCGTCAACCGGCCCGCCATCGGCTGGGCCAAGGTGACCGAGCTCCAGAAGCACCTGGACCGCTTCAAGGGACGAGGGAAGATGGTCATCGCCACCATCCTTTCCGCCGCCGAGCGCGACTACGCCTGCGCGCTGCCGGCCGACGCCATCTACATCTCGCCCGAAGGCTCTTTCGAGTTCAACGGGTTCAGCATGACCTCGATGTTCCTGAAGGACATGTTCACCAAGGTGGGCATCAAGCCCGAAGTCGCCCGTTTCGGCGAGTACAAGTCGGCCGGCGACATGCTGGACCGCTCCTCCATGAGCGAATTCGAGCGGGAGGCCGCCCAGTCGCTCCTGGACGAAATCAACGGCCGCTTCATCCAGATGGTGACCGCCTGGCGGAAAAAGCTGGCCCCCGAGAAGGTCCAGGCCCTCATGGAAGAGGGGATCTTCAACGCCCAGGGCGCCGCCGCCGCCGGGCTGGTCGACGGCCTGAAATACGACGACGAGGTCGAGGAGCTGTTCGTGGCCCGGCTCGGGAAACACGCCAAGAAGTTCCCCGGCGTGTCGGTCCGCGCGTACCGCAAGGTCTCCTGGGAGAGCCTGGGCGTCGAGCCGGGGCCCACCGTGGCCGTCATCCACGTGAGCGACTTCA
The DNA here is from genome assembly GCA_964436005.1 of uncultured Acidobacteriota bacterium. Classification (GTDB taxonomy): domain Bacteria; phylum Acidobacteriota; class JAAYUB01; order JAAYUB01; family JAAYUB01; genus JAGNHB01. The sequence goes on along the minus strand of CAYTBK010000126.1, from coordinate 10,286 downwards.
TCGGGCACGGCCCCGACGGGTACAGCCCCATCTTCGGCCGGGTCACCGGGTCGGACCGCATCCGGGCGGCCTTCAAGCAAGTCCGGGAAAACCCCGAGGTCAAGGCCGTCATCCTGCGGGTGGACAGCCCCGGCGGCGAGGTGCTCGCTTCCGACCTGATGTGGCGCGAGGCCGCCATCACCGACAAGGTCAAGCCCGTCATCGCCTCCATGTCGGACTACGCCGCCTCCGGGGGGTACTACATTTCCTCCGGCTGCCGGAAGATCGTCGCCGAGCCGCTCACCATCACCGGCTCCATCGGGGTCGTCGCCTCGTTCTTCAACCTGGCGGAGCTCTTCAACGAGAAACTGGGCATCCGCTTCGAAACCGTCAAGAAGGGGCCCTGCTCCGACGTCATGAACCCCTACCGGCCCATGACCGACGAGGAAAAACAGCGCTTCCTGCAGGAGGTCAAGGCGTCCTACGACCGGTTCGTGAACAAGGTGGCCCAGTGCCGGAAAAAGAGCGCGGCCGACGTCGACAAGGTGGCGCAGGGCCGCGTCTGGACCGGGTCCCAGGCCCAGGCCGCCGGGCTGGTCGACGAAATGGGGGGAATGGACAAGGCCGCCGAGATCGCCCTGCGGGAAGCCCGCCTCCCCACCGACAAGCCGGCCCGGCTGGTGACCTACCCGCCCGCCCGTAGCTTCTGGGACCTCTTCTACGACGCGCTGGGCCAGGGGGCCATCGCGCCGGCCAGTTCGGGGGCAGGCGTCATCGCCCGGGAGTTGAAATTCCTGGGGCGTTTCGTGCTCCCCTCTTCCCGCTCCGCCCTGGCGGTCATGCCCTTCGGCCTGATCATCGATTGAGCCGACGCTTTCATCCTCGAAGCTGTCCGCGCCGCCAGGGAAACGCCGCTGGCCCCCTTCGCCACGGCGCCGGATTCGCCCATCGGCCGACGCCGGCGCGTCCGGCAGGCAACCCTCCGGAAGGCTGAGGGTTGCCCGCGGGCGAAGCCCTGTGGTATAGTGGGTCCGGTTTGGCGACAGCAAGATATCGGACAGGAGCGGGTTTCCTTACTCCATGAATCTGCCCAACTCTCTGACATTGCTCAGAATCACCATCGTGCCCTTCTTCGTCACGGTTCTCCTGACCGAGGACTTCCCGAACCGCGACGTCTGGGGCATCGTGATCTTCCTGACGGCCTCCCTCACCGATCTGCTGGACGGATGGATCGCCCGGCGTCGCCGACAGGTCACCACCATGGGCATCATCCTGGACCCCATCGCCGACAAACTGCTGATCTCCGCCGCGTTCATCTCCCTGGTGCAGCGGCAGATGGTGCCGGCCTGGATGGTGGTGATCATCATCGGCCGGGAGTTCGCCGTTTCCGGCCTGCGGAACATCGCCTCGTCGGAGGGGTTGACCATCCGGGCCTCCACGCTGGGAAAAGCGAAGATGATCTTCCAGGTCATCGCCGTCTGCCTGATCCTGGCCGGCGCGCACTGGGGCGGGACCTGGTCGCGGCTGGGCCTGGTCTCCCTCTGGGTAGTGCTGTTGGTCGCCATCTGGAGCATGGTTCACTATTTCTTCAAGTTCTGGGGAGTCATCTCCCAGCAGCGTCGTCGCCGCATCCGCCGGCGCCGCCTGTTCCGGCGCAAGAAAAAGGGGATCCGGGAGGAACCGCATGAAAAATCTCTCGACAGCAGCGCAGCAGGAGTGCCTCTTCCTGGCCCGCAAAACCCTTCATGAGCGGGTTCGCGGGCAACGGGAGGGGACGGCCTACACGCCGGTGCAACCGGAACTGCTGGAACCGCGCGGCGCTTTCGTGACCCTGCGCCGGGACGGGGAATTGCGCGGCTGCATCGGCTACATCGAGGCCGTCTGCCCGCTGTGGGAAACCGTCGAAACCTGCGCCGAATCGGCCGCCCTCCGGGATTTCCGCTTCTCCCCCGTCCGACCGGAAGAACTGTCCTCCCTCCACATCGAAATCTCCGTGCTCTCGCCCCTGGAAAGCATCGACGACCCCGAACGCATCCAGGTCGGGCAGCACGGCATCGTGATGTCGTCCGGTGGGCGCCGCGGCCTGTTGCTGCCGCAGGTGGCCACGGAGTACCGATGGGACCGGGAACAGTTCCTGCAGCACACCTGCCAAAAGGCGGGCCTGCCCGCCGACGCCTGGAAGCATGGAGCAAAAATCGAAATTTTCAGCGCCGATGTTTTCGGCGAGGAGAGGTAAGCAAACATGGCGACGGAAAAACGCCGGAAAAAGAACAACTGGTACGAAATCCGGGTCGGGCTTTTCATCCTGGTCTGCCTCTCCCTGATGGTCTTCATGCTCTTCCGAGTCGCCGGCGGCCGCGGCTTCTTCTCGACGAACGTCCGCGCCGAGACCTACCTGCCCATGACCCACGGCATGAAGCCCGGCGCACCGGTCTGGCTGAACGGCATCGAAGTCGGCCACGTCGAGGCCATCTCGCTAGACTCCAAGCTGCCCGCCACCAAGGCCAACGCCGCCATCCTCGCCAAGATTACCGGCCTGGAGAACGACCTGGGCCGCGAAGCGGCGGCCATCGCCGAGTCTGAAAGCCGCCTGGCGAACCTGGAGGCCCAGAAGGCCTCCGTTTCCGCCGATGCGGTACACCCCATCCTGGACGCCATGATCAAGGAGCAGGACCGCCTGAGCGCCCACCGCCTCGCCTACGACAAGATGGTCAACGATATCAAGACGCAGCGCGCGAGCCTGCAGAGCATCAAGCTGACCCTGCTCATCGACTCCGAGTACGTCAAGTGGATCAAGGCCGACTCCGAGGTGAGCCTCGGCTCCATCGGCCTGCTGGGCGACAGCTACATCAACATCAGCATCGGCCGGCTGCCCGAACCGGCCCGCAAGCTGGCCGACGGCACCGTCATCATCGAGGGCATCAGCGAGGCCTCCCTGCAGCAGCTCATGGTCAGCGCCAGCCAGATGCTGGGGACCTTCGCCGACATCTCCGACCGGGTCAAGAGCATCACCTCGAAGGTGGACAAGGGCGAGGGGACCATCGGGCAGCTGGTGAACAACACCATCCTGTACGACACGCTGGTGGGCACGCTGCAGAGCCTCAAGTCCACCGTGGACAAGGCCGGCGGCGTCATCACAGACATCCGCGAGGGCAACGGCACCATCGGGGCGCTCATCCACAGCCGGGAGCTGTACGACGAGGCCAAGGACGCCATCGCCCAGATCGCCGTCTTCACGAAGAAGCTGAACGGGGAGAATTCCGTTGGCCGCCTGCTGAAAAGCACGGAGCTCTACGACAACCTGCTGAAGGTGACCGGCCGGGTGGACAGCATCCTGAACAACATCCAGAACGGGGTGGGCACCCTGGGCAAACTCAACACGGACGACACTTTCTTCGTCGAGGCCAAGGCCGCCCTGCAGAAACTTCACTCCATCCTGGGGCAGGTGGAGTCCGGGCAGGGAACGCTGGGGCAGCTGCTCAAGAACCCGGCCATGTACCAGAGCATCAACGAGGCCGTGGCCGAACTTTCCAAGTTCCTCGTGGACCTGCGCAAGGACCCCAAGAAGTACTTGAGCATCAAGTTCCGAATTTTCTGAGTGAAGCCGCGATGTCCCTGGTGCGCCTGGGGAAGCTGCCCCGCGAGTGGAACTCTTTGGATTGGATGGGTTTGCTTGCCTGGCCGGCGCTGCTGCTGGCCCGGTTCTTCCCTTTTTCCCAATTCAAGCTCAGCCTGTGCAACTTCAAGGCGATGACGGGGCTGCCCTGCCCCACCTGCAACATGACCACCTGCTTCGCGCTCGCCATGCACGGGCGGCTCGCCGAGGCGGTGGCCGTCTCGCCCCTCGGTTTCCTGGTATTTCTGGCCTCCCTGGCCGCGGCCCTTCAGTTCATCTGGGCCCGCCTCCTGCGCGGCCCCGGGGTCGTCTTCTCCGCCAACCGGCGGCAGAGGGCCGTTTTCTGGATCGCCGTCGCCGGGCTGTTCGCCCTGAACTGGGCCTACCTGCTGCTCACCCGCGCCGGACCGGCCGGCTCCGGGCACTGACGGGGCCGGCCTCCCGCCGCGCCGCCGGGGCAGCCTACCCGCTGGCCGGGAGCGGAATGCGCGGGGCCGGCCGGCGCGAGCGTAACTTTCAGGACAGGTTGTGAAAAGGGTCCAGCCGGTCGGGGCCGAGCCGGCACTCCGGCCAGGCCAGGGCCTCCTCGTGTCCCTGGAGCACCCGCCAGACGGCGGCGGCGATGGCCTCGTTCTCGTTTTCGCCGGGGTAGCGGACGATCCGGCCCAGGCGGGCGCAACGCCGGGCAACCTGTTCGGAAAGCCACGGGTCGCGGGCCACGCCGCCTGTCAGGATGACGGCGTGGAGGTCGAAATCCAGGACCGAGGCCATGGCGCCGATCTCCTTGCAGACCTGGTACGCCATGGCCTCCAGGACGAGGCGGGCCCGCCCGTCGCCGTCGGCGGCCCGCCGCGAAGCCTCGCGCACGTCCCGGGTGCCCAGGTAGGCGTACAGCCCGCCCCGCCCGTAGAGGGCCCGCAGCAGCTCCTCCCGGGTGTGCCGCCCCGCGAAACACTCCTCCAGCAGGGGGATGGGCGGCACGCCGCCGGCGCGCTCGGGCGTGAACGGGGCCGCCTCCATGCGGTTGTCGCTGTCGACGATTCTCCCGCCGACCACCGGGGCGATGGAAAAACCACCCCCCAGATGGCAGACCACGGCGCGGACGTCCGCGAAACAACGGCCGTTTTCCCGGGCGAAGCGGTGGACGCAGGCCCGGATGTTGAGGGCATGGACGTAGGAGAAACGGGGAAAAAGAGGCGAACCGGACAACCGCGCCACCGGGGCCATCTCGTCGACCCCCACCGGGTCGACGGCCAGGGCCGGCACGCCGAAGTCCGCGGCGATGCGCCTGGCGATGGGGGCGGCCAGGTTGGAAGCGTGGGCGTAGACGGGGGTGTGCAGGCTGTAGTCGGCCAGCGCCCGGTTGACGGCGATGACCCCGCTGGGCACCGGCGGAAGCATCCCGCCGATGGCGCCCACGGCGGAAATCCCGGCCCCTTCCGGCAGGCTCCGGTCCAGGAAGGACCGGACCAGCGCCTCGCGCTCGTCGGCCTGGTCGGCGATGCCCGCAAAGCCGCCCAGCCAGTCGTCGGCGTGCTCGAAGGCCTGTCCGGCCAACTGGGCCACCCCGCCGTCCGCCGGGAAGAAGAGCGCGCACTTGGTGGAAGTCGATCCCGTGTTGACGACGAGTACCGGTGGTTCCTGTCCCATGGGGGAACGCCTCCTCCGGGTAGCTGAACGCGCCGGCGACGGGAGCGTCGCCCGCCTGCGGTTCGGGGAAACCCCTTACCTGGCCCCGCAGCAGTACTTGTATTTCTTCCCGCTGCCGCAGGAGCAGGGGTCGTTGCGGCCGACCTTGTCCTTCTTGACCACCGGTTTCGGCTTGCCGGAACCGCCCCGGGCCGCTTCGCCCTCTTCCCCGCGTCCCTCGGAGAAGCGGCGGGAAGCCTCCCGGCGCCTCCGGGCCTCGGCTTCCTCCTCCCGGCCGTGGAACACGGGATCCACCAGCCAGATGAAGCGGACGGACTCCTCGTCGATGCGGCCCCACAGCTCCTCGAAGAGGCTGTAGCTCTCCTTCTTGTACTCCACCAGGGGGTCCTTCTGCCCGTACCCGCGCAGGCCGATCCCCTCGCGGAGGTGGTCCAGGGCGAGGAGGTGGTCCTTCCACTGCCCGTCGGCGATGTGCAGGATGCAGAAACGCTCGAAATGCCGCATGTCGGTCTCGCCGAGGGTTTCCTCCTTCTTCGCGTGCAGGGCGGCCAGCGCGTTCCAGAGGGACTCCTGCAGGGTCTCCCGATCGGCTTCGGCCAGGTCCAGGCCGAGGCTCTTGACCTCGAAACCGAACACCCGCCGGATGTTGCCCTCGAAGCCGGGGATGTCCCACTCCTCCGAGCGCGCCTTGGCCGGCAGGCTGACCTCCATGATGTCCTCCATGACGCCGCGGGCCGCCTCGAGCACGAACTCCTTCTGGTCCTCGCCGTCGAGGAGGCCGTTGCGCATGCCGTAGATGGCCTCCCGCTGCTTGTTCATGACCTCGTCGTACTCGAGCAGGTGTTTGCGGATCTGGAAGTTGTGGGCTTCCACGTACTTCTGGGCGCGTTCGATCTGCCTCGTGATGAGGCGGCTCTCGATGGGAACGCCCTCCTCCATGCCCAGCGTCTGCATGATGTTCGACAACCGCTCGCCGCCGTAGATACGCATCAGGTCGTCGTCGAGGCTGAGGAAGAACCGCGAGGAGCCGGGGTCGCCCTGGCGCCCGGCGCGGCCGCGCAGCTGGTTGTCGATGCGCCGGGCCTCGTGCCGCTCGGTGCCGATGATGTGCAGGCCCCCCAGCGCCACGACCTCCTCGTGCTCCTCCTTGACCTGGGCCTCCATCCGGGCCACCTCGGCCAGGTATTCCTCCTTGGGCACTTCCTTCCAGTCCTGCCGGGTCTTGCGCAGCTCCTCCCGCGCCATGAACTCCGGGTTCCCGCCCAGCAGGATGTCGGTACCGCGTCCGGCCATGTTGGTGGCGATGGTGATGGCCGCTTTCCGCCCGGCCTGGGCGACGATCTCGGCCTCCTTCTCGTGGTACTTGGCGTTGAGAACGTTGTGCGGAACGCCGCGCCGCTTCAGCAGGGCGCTGATGTGCTCCGACTTCTCGATGGACACAGTGCCCACCAGGACGGGGCGCCCCTTCTCGTAGAGGCCGGCGATGTCGTCGACGATGGCCTTGAACTTCTCCTCCTGGGTCCGGTAGATGAGGTCGGGGCTGTCGATGCGGATCATGTCCCGGTTCGTGGGGATCTCCACGACCTCCAGCTTGTAGATCTTGTAAAACTCCTCCGCCTCGGTCATGGCCGTGCCGGTCATGCCGGCCAGCTTCTTGTACATGCGGAAATAATTCTGCAGCGTGATGGTAGCGTGGGTCTGGTTCTCCCGCTCGATGCGCACGCCTTCCTTGGCCTCCACGGCCTGGTGCAGGCCGTCGCTCCAACGGCGGCCGGGCATGAGTCGCCCGGTGAACTCGTCGACGATGACCACCTGGCCGTCCTTGACCATGTACTCCACGTCGCGGCGGTAGAGGTTGTGGGCCCGCAGGCCCTGGTTGACGTGGTGGAGGAGCTCGACGTTCTTGGGTTCGTAGAGGTTCTCCACGTTCAGGAGCTTCTCGCAGCTGCCGATGCCGACCTCGGTGAGCACCACCGTGTGGGCCTTCTCGTCCACCAGGTAGTCCACGTCCCGCTTCAGGCGGGGGATGATCTTGTCCACCTTGTAGTAGACGTCCGTCGACTCCTCGGAGGGCCCCGAAATGATGAGCGGGGTGCGCGCCTCGTCGATGAGGATGGAGTCCACTTCGTCCACGATGGCGAAGTGGTGGCCGCGCTGGACGCATTCCTGCCGGGAGAACTTCATGTTGTCGCGGAGGTAGTCGAAGCCGAACTCGTTGTTGGTGCCGTAGGTGATGTCGGCGCGGTAGGCCTGTTGCCGCTCGGCGTCGTCCATGTCGTGCTGGATGACGCCGACCGTCAGACCCAGGAACTCGTAGATGCGCCCCATCCACTCGGAATCGCGCCGGGCCAGGTAGTCGTTGACCGTAATGACGTGAACCCCTTTCCCCATCAATGCGTTGAGGTATACGGGGAGCGTGGCCACCAGGGTCTTGCCCTCACCGGTGCGCATCTCGGCGATTTTCCCCTGGTGCAGCACCGCGCCGCCCATCAGCTGGACGTCGAAGTGACGCATCTTCAGCGTGCGCCGCCCGGCTTCCCGCACGACGGCGAAGGCCTCCGGCAGGAGGTCCTCCAGCGCTTCGTCACGCCGCTCGTCGGAAGGCTCCTGCTCCAGGCGGGCGCGGAAGACGGCGGTCTGCTCGCGCAGCGCCTCGTCGGACATGTCGCGGAAGCGGCCCTCCTGGGCGCCGACGGCCTGGGCGATGGGCCAGAGCTTCTTCACCTCGCGCTCGTTCTTCGTTCCGAAAATCTTTGCCAATATGTTCATGGTCATTCACCTGTGATGATGCTTTTTCGAGCCGCGAGGCCCGGCCGCCAGACTCCGCCGTGCCGAGAAACCTGTCCGGGGGGAGTGGGAGAGGGTCGTCAGCGAACGAACTGCTGGATGAAAGGCGCTCCCGGGTTGACGAGCGTCATGTCCCGCTCGGGGCCGGTGGAAATCATGCCGAGTTCCACCTTCAGGAAATCCGAGACGAAGGCGATGTACTGCCTGGCTTCCGCCGGCAGCGCCGCGTACTCCCGCAGCCCGGCGGTGGGGGAGGCCCAGCCCGGGAGGGTTTCGTACACGGACTCGACTTCGGCCAGGTCCGCCGCGTCGGCCGGGTAAGAAGAGAGGGCCGCGCCGCGCAGGCGGTAGCCCGTGCAGACTTTCAAGGTCTCGAATCCGTCGAGCACGTCCATCTTCGTCATCAGCAGGGTGTCGAAACCGTTGATCATGGCCGAATACCGCATCTGGAACAAGTCGAGCCAGCCGCAGCGCCTGGGCCGGCCGGTGCTCGCCCCGTACTCGCCCCCGACCTGCCGGATACGCTCGCCGACGGGGCCTGTTTCCTCGGTGGGGAAAGGCCCGGCCCCGACCCGCGTGGTGTAGGCCTTGAGGACCCCGGCCACGCCGCCCAGGTTTTTCGCCGGCACGCCGGACCCGATGGCCGCCCCGGCGGCGGCCGTGTGGGAGCTCGTCACGAAGGGGTAGGTCCCGTAGTCCACGTCCAGCATGGCGCCCTGCGCCCCTTCGAACAGCACGGACTTGCCGCTCTGGATCCAGTCGTTGGCCAGCTGCGCCGTATCCGTCACGTAGGGGACCAGGCGCAGGCAATCCGCATGGAAACGGGCCCAGGCCTCGGCGGAGACGCGGCTGTTCAGCCCGTCCCCGTACAGCCGGTGGCTGTGGCGGCTGGCATCCTCGCACAGCGTGCGCAGCCGCGCCGGGTCGAGGAGGGCGCCCGCCCGGACGCCCGTGCGGGCCGCCTTGTCAGTGTAGGCGGGACCGATGCCGCGCAAGGTCGTGCCGATGGCCGTCGCCCCCCGCAGTTCCTCGCTCCAGCCGTCCATGGCCCGGTGCGTGGGCAGGATCAGGTGGGCCCGGTTGCCGATGAAGAGCCGGCCCTCCAGCCGGACGCCGCGGGAAGCCAGCATGTCCATCTCGGCCACCAGGGCCCCGGGTTCCAGCACGACGCCGTCGGCGATGGCGCACAGGGTGCCCTCGTGCAGGATGCCGGAGGGAATGATGTGAAGCACCGTCTTTTCCGAACCGATCCAGACGGTGTGGCCGGCGTTGTGCCCGCCCTGGAACCTTACGACGGCATCGAAATGCCTGGTGAAGAGGTCGACGAACTTGCCCTTCCCCTCGTCTCCCCACTGCGAACCGACTATGACCAGATTTCCCATTTCCTGCTCCCTTCCCTTGCGGGCAGTATCCATCGGCGCCAGGCAGCGCTCCGTGCACTCAAACGCGGGCGCGGGCCCGCCCCGCCGTCGACGACCCGGCTACAGGAAGCGTTCCACGAGCTTGGCGATCACGTCCTTGGTGGAGGCCCCGGTCTGCTGGCCCACCACCTGGCCGCCCTTGAAAACGAGCAGCGTGGGAATGCTGCGCACGTTGTACTGGGTGGCGATGTCCTCGTTTTCGTCCACGTTGATCTTCCCGATCTTGGCCCGCCCGGAGAACTCCTCGGCGATCTGCTCGACCAGGGGGGCGATCATCCGGCAGGGTCCGCACCAGGGCGCCCAGAAATCCACCAGCACGGGAACGGGCGACTCCAGCACTTCCTTCTGGAAATTGTCCACTGAGAATTCCACGAGGTTCTTTCCCACGATATCCTCCAATAGTATTCGTTTTCGTCACCGCCCGGCCCTCCCTGGCGGGAAGACACAGGACGCAGTATTCTATCGGATTCCTTCTCCCCACGCAACCGTATATCCCCGCCGCGACCCGGCGGAGAGCCAGAAAACCCGTCCGTCCGCTCCCGTCAGGCCTTCTGCTGGATATTGAAGATGGTGTCCAGGCGCATCTCCCTGAGAACGATGGCGATGGCCACCGGCAGGTTGCTCAGGCTCAACCGGACGCCGTGGACGGCCAGGTCCTTGTAGAACACCAGCAGCTTGCCGATCCCGGCGCTGCCGATGTGCAGCACCCGGCCGAAATCCACCACCACTTCCTGGGCGTGGCCGAGGGCGATCTCGCGGAAAGTGCTTTTCAAGGCCTCGGCGCCTTGCTCGTCGATGTCGCCCACGATCTGGACCGTCACTTTCTCCGGTTC
>CAYTBK010000125.1:0-11224 GCA_964436005.1 uncultured Acidobacteriota bacterium | reverse complement strand
ATCGCCTTCCGGAATCCCCTCGGACCGTCCCCGTGCGCCCCGTGCCTCCGTGAGAGCGATGCCCGGAAGCCCTTCGCTCACGGCCGGGGGAGGCCCAGGCCCTCGGCCAGGGCGTCCAGGGCCTCGTCCACGCCGGCGGCGCCCAGCAGCCGCTCGCGGTACGCCTCGTCCATGAGCCGCCGGGAGAGGGCGGCCATGAGCGCCAGGTGCTCGCGGCAATCCTCCGCCGGCAGGGCCAACAGCACGGCGCCGCGGACGGGCGCCTCGGCCCCGGCCGTCCAGTCCAGCGGTTCCGCGAAGCGGGCGAAGGCCACCGAAGGGCACAGGGCCGCCGGGGTCTTCGCGTGGGGCAGGGCGAAGCCCAGGCCCATGTCCGTGGCGTAGGTCTCCTCCCGCTCCCAGACGGCGGCCTCCAGCTCGTCGGCACCCTCGGCCCGGCCGGCCAGGGCCAGGCGGTCGCAGAGCAGCTTGACGGCTTCCTCCCGGGAGGAAACGGCCGCCCCCAGCACCACGGCGCCGGCCTCCAGCGGAAAGAGGCGGCGGTCCGAGCGGACGAAGGCCGCCAGCCGCGCCTCCACGTCCGCCGCCTCGGTGCAGGCGCAGGCGTCTTCGAAAAGCGCCCGGCAGTCCGCGGCAGATAGCGTGCGCAGCCGGGCCCGCACGGCGTCCAGGCGGTCGGGGGCCATGCTCAGGCTGTCCACGCCCGCCCCGGCCAGCAGCGGAAGCAGGCGGGGGTCGCCGGCGATCTCCCCGCAGACGCCCACGGGCCGGCCGGCGGCGCGGGCGCCCGCCACGGCCAGCCGCACCGCGCGCAGGAAGGCGGGCTGCCGCGGGTCGAGGAGCGCGCCCAGGTCCGGGTGGGCCCGGTCGGCGGCCATGACGTACGACAGGAGGTCGTTGGCGCCCAGGGAGAAGAAGTCAGCCTCCGCCCCCAGCGAGTCGGCGGCCAGGGCGGCGGCCGGGGTCTCCACCATGGCGCCGAGCCGGACGCGGCCGAGCCAGGCGGAAGGTTCCCCGCCCAGTTCCGCCGCCGCCTGCGCCAGCAGTTCGCGGACCAGGCGCATTTCGGCCAGGGCGGCCACCATGGGCACCATGATGCGCACGGGCCCGTGGGCCGCGGCCCGCAGCATGGCGCGCAGTTGGGCCTTCACCAGGCCGGCGTGGGCCGGGTAGAAGCGCACCGCCCGTTGGCCGAGGAAGGGGTTCTCCTCGGCGGGGAGGGCCAGGAAGGGCAGCGGCTTGTCGCCGCCGGCGTCCAGCGTGCGCAGGGTGACGGGGCGCCCGCCGGCCCCCTCCACCGCCTGGCGGTAGACGCGGTACTGCTCCTCCTCGGAGGGGGGCTCCGCCCGCCCCAGGAACAGGAACTCGGTGCGGAAGAGGCCGATGCCCTCGGCCCCCTGCGACCAGGCCGCGGCGGCGTCCTCGGCGGAGCCGGCGTTGGCCTCCAAGGCGATGCGCACGCCGTCGGCGGTCCGGCCGGGCTCCCCGCGCAGGGCGGCGTCCCGGACCCTCCGCTCGGCGGCGGTGGCGGCGTCCAGCCGGTACCAGGCCCGGACGGGTGCGGGCGGGGCGGGGAAGACCAGCCCGCGGTCGCCGTCGGCGATGACGGGGGCGCCAGCGGGCAGGGCGCGGAGTTCGCCGCCGAGCCGGAACACGCAGGGGATGCCCAGGGCCCTGGCCAGGATGGCCGTGTGGGAGACCTCGGAGCCGCCGGCCAGGAGCAGGCCCCGAAGCTGCGTCCGGTCCAGGGCGAGCAGGCGGGAGGGGGAAAGCTCGTCGGCGGCCAGGACGCCGGGCTCCGCCAGCCGGTGCTCCGCCGGGTGGCCTGGGCGGCCGTACAGCTCGCCGCCCAGGCTCTCCGCCAGCCCGGCGATGTCCTGGGCCCGCTCCCGCAGCGCCGGCACCGGCGAGGCCTCCAGGCCGCGGGCGAGGGCCGCCGCCGTCTCCTGCAGGACGGCGCCGGCGGGGCGGCCCTGCGCCCGGATCACGGACAGGATGCGGCCGCGGAAGGCCTCGTCCTCCAGGATGGAGGCGTGGGCCCGCAGGATGCCGGCCTCGGCCGGGACGGCCCGGGCGGCGCGGGCGAGGATTCCCTCGCGCAGTCGACGGCAGGAGTGGTCGAAGAAGGCCGCTTCCCGGTTCCCGTCGTTTTCTCCGCACGCGAAATATTCAGGCAGGGCGAAAGAGCCGGCCAGGCGGCGAAGCGGCGCCAGGGCGCAGCCGCCCGCCACGGGCGCGCCGCGGAGGAACGCCGCCCCGGACCGGAGCAGGGGCGGGGGCAGGGGCCGGGCGGCGGCGGGGCCGGCCGGCCGGGGTGCGGGGAGCTCGTCCCGGGGCCAGTCCTCGCGGACCAGGGTTTCCAGGGCCTGCCAGTCGCGTTCAGGGATCGTTTCCTCCCCTTCCAGCCGGCAGGGGTCGCCCGGCATCGTCGCGGTGGCCAGCAGCCCCAGGGCGCTGCGGGCGTCGGCCCGGGCTCCGGTGCGCTCGTTGCGGAATAAGACGGCCGCGGGCAGGGCGCGGCAGGCGTCGGCCAGCCGGGCGGCCGGCCGGGCGTGCAGCCCCTGTTCCAGGGGGAAGGGGAAGGCGAAGCCGCGCAAGGGGGCCTCAGCCGCCGATCCGGCCGAAAACGCCGGCGGCGTTCTTGATGGCCTCCTGGACCGAGACCTCCACGATCTTCTTGCCCTCGAAGCGGTCGCGGTCGCTGACCGACACGTCGGCGGCCAGGATCACGGCGTCGGCGGCGGCGATGTCGGCGGGCGAGAGGGCGTTCTCCACGCCCATGGAGCCCTGGGTCTCGACCCGGATGTCGTGGCCGAGCTTCGCGGCCGTGCGCTGCAGCTGCTCGGCGGCCATGTAGGTGTGGGCGATGCCCGTGGGGCAGGCGGTGACGGCGACGATGTTCATGAGTCCTCCGGTTTGGCGTTGCGGTTGAACTGGCGGATGAGGTTGCTGGCCACGGCCACGGCCGCCACGCCGGCGGCGATGGCGCCCAGGAAGGCCAGGCGGCCGTCCACCACGGGCAGGACGATGAGCCCGCCGTGGGGGGCGTGGTCGCCCACCCCGCCGAGCATGGCTCCCACCGCCCCCAGCATGGACCCGCCCATGATGACGGGGATGACGCGCAGCGGGTCGGCCGCGGCGAAGGGGATGGCCCCCTCGGTGATGCCGATGGCCCCCATGGCCAGGGCGGCGAGGCCCGCCTCGCGCTCCTGCTCGCTCCACAGCCGGCGGCCCAGCAAGGTGGCCAGCCCCAGTCCCAGGGGCGGGATGCAGATGGCGGCGGCGCAGGCGCCCATGGGGAAGAAGTTGCCCTCCTTGATCATGGCGGCGCTGAAGAAGAAGGCCGTCTTGTTCACCGGGCCGCCCATGTCGAAGGCGATCATGGCGCCCAGGGCGGCGGCGAAGAGGGCCCGGTTGCCGGTGTTCATAGTGCGCAGCCAGACCGTCAGGGAGTCCATGAGCCCGTGGATGGGCGCGCCTAATACCTGGTACATAACAAAGCCAACTACTATGGAAGAAATGACCGGGATGATCAGGATGGGCATCACCGGCCGCATCCAGAGAGGGACGCGGAGCCTCTTCACCAGCATGACCAGGCCGCCGGCCAGCAGGCCGGAAACCAGCCCGCCCAGAAAGCCAGCCCCCACCTGGTTGGCGATCATGCCGCCGACGAAGCCCGGCACCAGGCCCGGGCGGTCGGCCATGCCGAAGGCCACGTAGCCCGAGATGACGGGCACGAGCAGGGAGAAGGCCGTGCCCCCGATGTCGGAGAGCAGCTTGAGGAAGGGGGAACCCGAGAAGTCGGGGCCGGCGGCGGTCATGGGGGCGAAGGCGATGGCCGCGGCGATGAGGATGCCGCCCGAGGCGACGAAGGGGATGGCGTAGGAGACGCCGGAGAGCAGGTACTGCTTGAATTTCAGGGCGATGTTGGGCATGGCGCCTCGCTGCCGTCACTCGAAGAGGACGCGGACGGTCTTGATCTCGAAAGGCTTGAACTCCAGAACCACGGCGCCGTCCTTCACCGGGAGCGGCGCCCCGTCCTGCTCCAGCAGGTCGCAGGCGAAGGCCCGCCGCGGCGCGCCGCCGAACGAGACCGTGGCGGGGCCGCCCGTGCCCAGGGCGTCGTAAAGGCGCAGGATCCAACCGCGGCCGTCCTCGGCGCGCTTGACCGTTTCCAGCACGGCGTGCCGGCCGGTGACCGCGGCGAAGGCGTGGACGGGGGGGCGGGGCCCGGGGTGGGCGTCGGTCCACACTGCCTGCAGGGGTTGGTTCAGTTCGGCGGCGCGGCGCACCGTCTCGCCGTCGTTCCAGGCCCCGGCGTGGGTGTAGAGGGAGTAGGTGAAGGCGTGCCGCCCGCGGTCGGCCACGGGGTCGGGCCAGGTGGGGGAGCGCAGCAGGGAGAGCTTCACGGTGTTCCCGTGCACGTCGTAGCCGTACTTTCCGTCGTTGAGCAGGGAGAGGCCGCCCCCGGCGTCGGACAGGTCGCCCCAGCGCAGGGCCGGCGTCTCGTAGCGGGCCTTCTCCCAGAGGGTTTCCTGCCTGGTGGTGCGCCGGATGGCGGCGAAGGGGATCTCGAAGGTCGCCTCGTCGGCCTTCACCGAGAGGGGGAAGCAGGCCTTGAGGGAGAGGTGGTCCTCCCACCAGTCGGCGTCCGTGCGGATGTCGATGCGCTCGAGGTCGTTCCAGAGGACGATGCGCTGCTCGAAGAAGGAGGATGGGAAGTTCTCGGTGGGGTACTCCCGGTCCTTGCTCAGGCCGAGGAAGCTCTTTTTCACCTTCAGCACGGCCCGCACGGGCGAGACGCTCTCCAGTTCCACGGCGTCGGCCTTGTCCAGCATCCAGGAACGGCCGGTGTAGCCGATGTTCCAGGCGTCCCAGTCCTCGGGGCGGTCCTCGTAGACCCACAGGCGGTTGGCCTGCTCGCCCGCGGCCACGAACTCGCGGTTGAGCCGCTTATCCTTGAGCGAGCGGATGTTGCCCGTGGCCGGGTCCACCTCCAAACGGTGGCGGGTGTTTTCCAGCGTGGTGCCGTCGGCGCCCGCGGGCGGGGCGGGCTTCTCCGCGGCCCCCGGCTGCAGCCAGAAGACCCGGTGGCCCAGGGCGGGCACGTGGGGGGCCACGAAGACCAGCAAGCGCCCCTCGCCGGCCGGGTCGGGGCTGATCTCCGCCGGGACGGCTTCGCCCTTCTCGTCCACCAGGTGCACCGGGCCGGTCACGGAGTCGGGCAGGGCCGTCTGGACAGCGTCGGTGCGCTCCCAGGACAGGGGGTTGAAGACGAGGAGCGGCCGGCCGGGCTGGACCCGGGTGTCCACGCCGGCGGCGACGGCCTCCAGGGCCTGGCCCGTCGCCTTGCGCAGGCTGCCCTGGGCCCGGGCGTAGGCTTCCAGGGCGTCGCGGTAGACCGGGGCGATGGAGGAGCCGGGCAAAATGTCGTGGAACTGGTTGGTCAAAACGGTCCGCCAGGCCTCGCGCAGGGCGTCGGCCGGGTAGTCGCCGCCGAGCCGGGCGGCCACGGAGGCCGCCTTCTCCGCGGTGGAGAGCATGGCCTCGGAGGTCCGGTTGCCCTTCTTGACCGCCGCCTGCGAGGTGAAGGTCCCCTGGTGGTACTCGAGGTAGAGCTCGTCGCCGACCACGGGCAGGGCCGCCGTGTCGCCGGCCAGGACGCCCGCCAGGTAGTCGGAGGGCTTCCGGTGGGTGAAGCGCGGGGCCATGGGCAGCCGGTTGTAGCCGCGCACGCGGTTCAGGATCTCGCGGTTGGGGCCGCCGCCGTGGTCCCCCAGCCCGTAGAGGATCAGGCTGTCGGTGCGGCCGGTGGTGGCCTCGAAGACGCCCAGGCTGCGCAGGGTGTCCGTCAGGCCCACCCTCGAGTCGTAGGGGGCGGGGGGCATGTAGGTGAGGATGCGCGTGCCGTCCACGCCCTGCCACCAGAACAGGAAGTGGGGGAAGACGGTGGTGTCGTTCCACCACAGCTTCTGGGTGATGAAGGACCGGATGCCGGCCTGGCGGTAGAGCTGGGGCATGTTCCAGTTGTAGCCGAAGGAGTCGGGGTTCCAGCCGATCTGCACGTCGGCGCCGAACTTCTCGCGGAAGTAGGTCTTGCCGAAGAGCAGCTGGCGGGCCCAGCTCTCGCCGGAGATGAGGTTGCAGTCCGGTTCCACCCACATGCCGCCGACGATCTCCCAGCGGCCTTCCTGCACGGCCTTGCGGATGCGCGCGAAGAGCTCCGGGTCCTTCTCCTCCATCCAGCGGTAGGTGACGGCCTGGCTCTGGGCGTAGAGGAGTTCGGGGTACTCGGCCATGTTGTCGAGCACCGTCCGGTAGGTGTTGCGGGCCACCTGCACGGTCTCGGCCATGCGCCACAGCCAGGCGATGTCGATGTGGGCGTTGCCGATGAGCCCGACCTCGAAGCGCCGGACGTAGGCGGCCACCTCCCGGGCCTGGTCCAGGGACGCCTGGAGGGACGGCTCGGCCTCCTCCCAGCGTCCGGCCTCCAGGGCGTCCACGTTCAGTGCCTGCGCCGCCCCGGCCAGGATTTTTGTCAGCCGGGCGATCTCCGCCGCCGGGGTCGGCCGCCGGTCGGGGATGTCGTAGGGCTTGCCGGTGAAGGTCCGGCGCACCAACTCGGGCTGCAGCAGCAGGAGGGCGCAGTGGAAGGAGGCGCGCCAGCTCTCCAGCCGCGCCGCGCGCTCCTCCAGGCCCGGGACCGTCAGGCGCGCAGTCTGCAGGGTGAAGGAGAGGCCCTCCTCGGCCAGCGGGCGCCGGCGTTCCGGCCAGAAGGCGGTGCGCGCGGGCCGGAAGCCCTCGTTGACCGCCTCGATCTCCAGCAACTGGCCGAGACGCCCGGCGGGCAGGGGCAGGGTGAAGGCGGCTTCCCGGGTGCCCCCGTCGCCCCCGTCCACGGTGAGGGTGCCGATGACCTCGTCGCCGGCCTTGACCGTGACCCGGGCCAGGCCGCGGGCGGCGCAGCCCAGGCGCAGTTCGAGAGTGCGTCCTGCCAGCGGGGCGCCGGCGTAGGTCCGCAGGGCCGGCAGCGTGGCGCGGAGGCGGGCGGGCGTGCCGCCGATGCCGCGGTTCAGGCCGTAGGGCTTCCAGGCGCCGTCCCCGGCGCTGTACTCCCAGGAGACGGGCAGGGTGTCCTGGTAGACGGAGAGCCGGTCGAGCACGGCCTGCACGGCGCCGGCGTCGCCGGTGTGGGCCGGTTCGCCGAAGGCGGGCCAGCAGGTCAGGAGGGCCACCATTCCGAGCAGTATGCGCATCGATCCTCCCCGAATGTTTGGGATTGCGGTCACACCCGGCCGATTCTACCCGGCTTGCCGCGGCAATGCAATCGCCCCGTGGGGGCCGTCGGAACCGTTGACTCGCCGCGGCTTCGGGCGTACAATAACCGTTTTTTCCGGTCCGCCCGGGCCCGGCTTCCGGCCGGGGGCGCGACCAGACAAGGAGGACAGATGTCAAGCACCCCGATGCCAACCGCCCCGTCGAATTTCATCCGCGACATCATCTTGAGGGACAACGAGACCGGCAAGCACCAGGGCCGGGTCCACACGCGTTTCCCGCCGGAGCCCAACGGGTACCTGCACATCGGCCACGCCAAGTCCATCTGCATCAACTTCGGCTTCGCCAAGGAATTCGGCGGCCAGTGCAACCTGCGCTTCGACGACACCAACCCCAGCAAGGAAGACGTCGAGTACGTCGAGTCCATCCAGGAGGACGTGAAGTGGCTGGGCTGGGACTGGGAAGACCGGCTGTACTACGCCTCCGACTACTTCGAGCAGCTCTACCGGTACGCCGAGCAGCTGATCCAGTCCGGCCTGGCCTTCGTCTGCGAACTGTCGGCGGAGGAGATGCGCCAGTACCGCGGCACCCTCAAGGAGCCGGGGCGTCCCAGTCCCTGGCGGGACCGCCCGGTGGCCGAGAACCTCGACCTCTTCCGGCGCATGCGCGCGGGCGAGTTCGCCGAGGGGTCGAAGACGCTGCGGGCCAAGATCGACATGGCCTCCCCCAACATCAACATGCGCGACCCGGTGATCTACCGCATCCTCAAGGCCACCCACCACCGCACCGGCGACAGGTGGTGCATATACCCGATGTACGATTACACTCACTGCATATCGGACGCCCTGGAGGGCATCACCCACTCCATCTGCACCCTGGAGTTCGAGGATCACCGCCCGCTGTACGACTGGTGCCTGGACAAGCTGCAGACCCCCTGCCACCCCCAGCAGATCGAGTTCGCCCGGCTCAACCTGACCTACACCGTCATGAGCAAGCGCAAGCTGCTGGAACTCGTCAACGGCAAGGTGGTGAGCGGCTGGGACGACCCGAGAATGCCCACCCTGGCCGGCATGCGGCGCCGGGGCTACCCCCCCGAGGCCATCCGCGACTTCTGCGAGCGCATCGGCCTGGCCAAGGTCAACAGCACCGTGGATTTCGCCCTGCTGGAGCACTGCGTGCGGGAGGTCCTCAACCGGGAAGCCCGGCGCGTCATGGCCGTGCTGCGCCCCCTCAAGCTGACCATCGCCAACTACCCGGAAGGGCAGGTGGAGACCTTCGAGGCCGTGAACAACCCGGAGGACCCCGCCTCCGGCACCCGGCCGGTGACATTCTCCCGGCAGGTCTGGATCGAGCGCGACGACTTCCAGGAGAACCCGCCCAAGCAGTTCTTCCGCCTCGCCCCGGGCCGGGAGATCCGCCTGAAGCACGCCTACATCGTCCGCTGCGAGGAGGTGGTGAAGGACCCCGCCACCGGCGAGGTCACCGAACTCATCTGCTCCTACGACCCGGCCACCCGGGGCGGCGACACGCCCGACGGCCGCGTGGTCAAGGGCACCGCCCACTGGGTGGGTGTCCACGACGCCGTGGACGCCGAGGTGCGCCTCTACGACCAGCTCTTCACCGTGCCCATGCCGGGCGAGCCCGAGGGCGCCGACTACCGCACCCAGGTCAACCCGGCCTCCCTCGAGGTGCTCACCGGCTGCAAGGTGGAACCGCTCCTGGCCGCCGCGGCCCCGGGCCAGCGCTTCCAGTTCCTGCGCCAGGGCTACTTCACGGCGGACAGCGACAGCACCGCCGGCAAACCGGTGTTCAACCGGACGGCCACGCTGCGGGACACCTGGGCCAAGATCGCCAAGAAGACTTCCTGAGAAGGGGAAACCATGGAACAAATGCGCCTGCGCTTCGCTCCCTCGCCCACCGGCAACCTCCACGTCGGCAGCGCCCGGACCGCCATCTTCAACTGGCTCTATGCCCGGCGGCACGGCGGCAAGTTCATCCTCCGCATCGAGGACACCGACCAGCGACGCTCGAAGCCGGAGTTCACCCGCTCCATCCTGGACGGGCTGAGCTGGCTCGGCATCGACTGGGACGAGGGCCCCGACAAGGGCGGCGACCACGGGCCCTACTTCCAGACGGAACGCCTGCCCCTGTACCGGGAGGCCCTCCACCGGCTGATGGCCGAGGGCAAGGCCTACCCCTGCTTCTGTTCCGCCGAGCGCCTGGACGTTATGCGCGAGCAGCAGACCGCCGAGGGCCGGAACACGCGCTACGACCGGGCCTGCCTGGCCATCCCGCCCGAGGAGGCGAAACGGCGCATGGAGTCGGGCGAGCCGTACATGATCCGCATCCGCATCGACGCCGACTCCCCCATCGAGTGGGACGACCTCTGCAAGGGACCCATCTCCATCGGGGCGGACCTGCTCGACGACCTGGTGGCCGCCAAGTCCGACGGGTACCCCACCTACAACTTCGCCGTGGTGGTCGACGACTCCGGCATGGGCATCACCCACGTGGTGCGCGGCGAGGACCACATCCCCAACACCCCGAAGCAGATCCTCATCTACAAGGCCCTCGGCCTGCCGGCGCCCCGCTTCGGCCACATCCCCATGATCCTCGGCACCGACCGCTCCAAGCTGAGCAAGCGCCACGGCGCCACCAACGTCGTGGACTACGAGGCCCAGGGCTTCCTGCCCGAGGCCTTCTTCAACTTCCTGACCCTGCTCGGCTGGGCGCCGCCCGACGACCAGGAGATCCTGCCCAAGGAAAAGATGGTGGAGCTGTTCGACCTCGGCAAGGTCGTCTCCCACGGCGCCGTGTTCGACGCCGAGAAGCTGAAGTGGATGAACCTCCAGTACATCAAGATGTTCGAGGG
The DNA here is from genome assembly GCA_964436005.1 of uncultured Acidobacteriota bacterium. GTDB lineage: Bacteria > Acidobacteriota > JAAYUB01 > JAAYUB01 > JAAYUB01 > JAGNHB01. The sequence continues at coordinate 1,077 of CAYTBK010000125.1, read as the reverse complement.
GGAGGCCCTGTTCGCGCGCTGCCAGCGCTTCCTCGAGGCCATCCCCGGCTACCCCGGCGAGTACTCCCGGGAGGAGCTGGTGCGCCTGGCCAACCTGTTCCGGGAGCGCATGACCGTGCTGACGGACATCGCCCACCTGGCCGCCTACTTCTTCCACGAACCGGACTCCTGGGACGCCAAGGGCATCGCCACCACCCGGAAGACGCCGGACGTGGCCGGCGTGCTGGCGGAGCTCGCCGACACGCTGGAGGGCCTGGGCGCCTTCACCCACAACTCCCTGGAGCAGGCCGTCCGCGACCTGGCCGGGCGCCGCGGCTTCGGGGCGGGGAAGGTCATCCACCCCGTCCGGCTGGCCCTGAGCGGCCGGTCCGATGGGCCGGGCCTCTTCGAGATGATGGAGGTCATGGGCGCCGCCCGCTGCGTGCGGCGGCTGCGCGCCTTCGTGGAACGCCGGCCCTGGGAGGATCCCTCCGCTTGACAGGGCCTTCTGCCGGTGGTATGAAATCGGCCGTACCTACGTTCTGAGCCGCCGCGGGCGGGGACACCCCGCCCGGCGTCGTCCGCGCCGATTTCAACCATTGGAGGAGCCATGAAACGCATCGTCCTGCCGCTCGCCGTCTGCCTCGGCCTGCTCGCCGCCCTCGCCTGCGGGAAAAAGGAGGGGGCCGCCCCGGGCGACTCTGCCGCGCCGTCCCCGGAAGTCAAGACCACCTCGCCGGAAATCGTGTCCATGGCCCTGGTCAACGCCTGCGTGGCCGACGCCGACAAGGCCGCCGCCGACTACAACGGCAAGCCCTTCGTGGTCAAGGAACTCCTGGTCACCCTCAAGGGCATGGACGACATGGCCCTCGACGCCTGCGGCTACGACCCCGCCACCGGCCTGGCCAGCACCCAGTCGGCCTGCCGCCTGGTGGGCCAGCCCCTCAAGAGCGGACCGGAGTTTGGCTTCTCGGTCAAGTTCAAGGACCCCAAGGAGAAGGAAGGGCTGGTGGGGAGCCACAGCGAAAGCCCCGGCGGCGTGGCCACCATCGTCTTCCAGCAGCGGATCGCGGTGGAGGGCACGGTGAAGTTCGCCGG
>CAYTBK010000124.1:8373-11375 GCA_964436005.1 uncultured Acidobacteriota bacterium | reverse complement strand
CCTGGAGCACGAAATTCGGCGACATCGCCCTGGTCTTCGACTGGTGCCACGACCGGCTCTCCGAGCCGCAGCGCCAGGCCTGGGTCGCCGCCGGCAACAGCTGGGCCGCCGCGCAACGCGGGTCCGGCGAAGGGAACGACCTCCCCGGCTGGGGGAACTACTGGCCCCGCTTCTCCTACAGCTTCGCCCTGCTCGGCCTGGCCACCTACGGCGAGAACGACCGGGCCCCGGAATGGCTGGACGAGTACCGGACGGAACGTTTTGAAAAGTCGGACCTGCCTCTGCTGGACATCATCGCCCCCGGCGGAGCCTGGCCGGAAGGCACGGTATACGACGGCATCGCCAACCGCCCGCGCTGCCAGGCGGCGGAAGCCTGGCGCAGCGCCACGGGAGAGGACCTCTTCCAGGCCACCCCCTGGTTCCGCCAGCGCCTGGCCTGGCTCCTCCTGATTTCCCGCCCCGGCCTCATCGACAACTGGGGGCACGTGGCCCACGACTACCCCTCGCTCGGCGACGCCGAGCGCAACCGGGTCAGCATGGCCAACTACGGGCGCACCATGGGGCTGCTGCTCATCGAGCGTTTTCCCGGCGAAGAGGACGCCCGCAGGCTCCAGGCCTGGTACGCCGCCCCCCCGGCCGACGCCCCCATGAGTTTCGTGGCCCACGAGGAGTTCCTCTGGTTCAACCCCGACCAGGCGGCGGAAACCCCGGACCGCCTCTCCCTTTACGCCGCGGGCACCGGCACGGTGCTCTGCCGCTCGGGCTGGCCCTCCGGCGCGGCGGACACCGACACCTCGGCCACGCACCTGGTGTTTCAGTGCGGCCGCCACTTCACCTACCACCAACACTACGACCAGAACAGCTTCACCCTCTTCAAGCGCGGCGACCTGCTGCCGGACAGCGGCGTCTACAGCGGCGACGGGCTATCGTACCACGACCAGAACTACTACGTGCGCACCGTCGCCCACAACACCCTCTGCGTGTACAACCCCGCCGAACACTTCGACGACGCCCGCCCCGACGCGGAGTCCAACGACGGCGGACAGCGCACCATGTCCCCGGCCAGCCGGTACCCCCAGGACGCGGAGTACTTCAACCTCCACGCCGCCCAGTACGGCACCGGCTCCATACTCCGCTGCCAGGAAGACACCCGCTACACGTACGCCCTGGGCGACGCCACCCCGGCCTACAACAACCCCGCTTACTGCCAGGCCACGGACACGGGCTACGCGGCCAACCGGCCCAAGGTGAGCCGCTTCCACCGGGAACTGCTCTACCTGCGGCCCCTGGCGCCGGACGGAACGGGCGAGTACCTCCTCCTCTTCGACCGGGTCGGCGTCACCGAAACCGCTTTCAGCGGCGCCAACACGAAACTCCTCTTCCATTTCCTGGGCGAGCCGGCGGTGGAGGGCGACGGCACGGCGGTCTCCCCCGGCGAAACCCTGTACGCGGGGGCCGATTCCTCTTCCGCCACGGTGGGGAACGGGAAGGTTTTCCTGCGCGTCCTCCTTCCGGAGGAACACAACATCCGGAAAATCGGCGGGCGCGGCGAGAAGGCCTTCTGGGTTTTCGGGCAGAACTACGACTGGCACTGGAGCAGCGCAGAACCGCAGCCGCGGCCGGTCAACGACTTCGAAGACACGCCCTGCGGAGAGTGGCGCCTGGAAGTGGAGCCGTCCGACACCGGCCTGTACCACCACTTCCTCACGGTGGTCCAGCCGGCCCCGGCCGCCGCCGGGGCCATGTCCGCCACTGCCGCCGTGACGTCCCAGGACCTGGCGGGGGTGCACCTCGCCGACGCGAGCGGGGAGGTGGTGGCCCTATTTTCCAGCGATCCCGACAACAAGCCCCCCGCCGGAACGCAAACGTTCCGCTTCCCCATGAAAGCGCCCACGGCGCGTCTGCTCGCGTTCGACCTGGCGCCCGGAGATTCCTACACGGTCTCCCTGGCGGAGGAGGGGGAACTGGTCCGGGTGAGCCTGGCGCCGGGAGGAGCGGTGCCCGTTTCCGCCCAGGGCGTCCTGGACACCCTCCTGTCCCGAAACAGCCGTCCCGGCGACCTGGACGGAAACGGCGTCGTCAACGGCGCCGACGCAGCGCTCCTGACGGCCCTGCTGGCGGGAACCCTGGTTCCGACAGAGATCCCGGCCTACGGGAACGCCGACGTCAACGGCGACGGCCGGGTGGACACGGTGGATCTCGTCCTCCTGCGAAGGCTCGCCGCTTGAGGCGACCGGTCCCGTGTCCGGCTCCGGCGGATGCCGCGGGCCGCGGCAAGCGCGCGGGGGCCTGCGCGCCTGGCGAAAGCGGCGCTGCGGCAACCTCCGCGCCGCGCTCGAAGGTTTTGATCGTGGCCCCGGGACCGCCGGCATCTTGCCGGCATCCCCGCCAGGGGACGATTCGTTGCCACGAGCCGGCTGGAAGCCGGCGGTCCGCAGGTGCGCCTTCCGGCGGAAGGCGCCTGCGACGCCCGCCGCAAAGGGCCCGTCGATAACATAAATGTCGATTTTCTTTCTGTCGTATAGTATATTTGAATCGACGCTGACAAGAAATCCACAAGGGGGTGGCGCCATGCTCAAGCCCAAAACGATTCTGGTGCCGACCGACTTTTCCCAGCACTCCGACAAGGCCTTCCGGCAGGCCCTGGACATCGCCGAACAATTCGGCAGCACCGTGGTCCTGATCCACGTGGTTTCCGACGACGCGCTGCAGTTCTCGCTGGAATACTGCCTCAACGCCGAAGTGTACGAATCGTTGCGGCAAGAGATGCTGGCCCGGGCCGAGGAAAAGCTGGCCAACGAACTGGCCCGGTTCCCCGAGTCCCGGAACGTCCGGGTCGTCACCCGGATCGGCCATGGCCGCCCCTACCAGGCCATCCTCCAGGAAGCCAGGGAGCAGAACGCCGACCTCATCGTGCTGGCCTCCCTGGGCAAATCGGGCATCGCCCACGTGCTTATCGGCAGCGTCGCCCGGCACATCCTTCAGCAGGCCGTCTGCCCCGT
>CAYTBK010000124.1:0-8273 GCA_964436005.1 uncultured Acidobacteriota bacterium | reverse complement strand
TCCGCCGAGTTGAACTGGATCCGCTGGACCGCTCCCCTGGCCTTGCCGCTCTGCAGGGCCGAATCGTTCCAGTAGGCGCCCGCCTGGTACATGGCCCGCCCGTTCACGTTGCGCACCTGGGCGGCCACGTTGCGCTCGTTGCCCTCCGCGTCGCGGTACCCCAGCGCTTCCGCGGCCGGGGCGGCCTGGGCCATGTTCTCGGCGTTGTTCATGGTCTGGACGTCGCGGCTGGCCCGCACGCTGCCCGCGCCGCTCTTCTCCTGCATGGCCATGTACTCCTCGCGCGCCTTCATGGCCACGCTGGGCGCCGCCGGCAGCGCCGCCCCCAGCGTCTGGAAGGCCCCCGGCAGAACGCGGTCGGCCACGCGGCGGGTCTCGTCCTCCACGATGAGATGGCTGGTGTAGGGCGTGACGATGCCCCATTCCCGGGCCAGCCCGGTGACCTCGTCCACCAGTTCCTTCTCCTGCCCCTTCATGCGGATGAGCTCGAGCAGGTACCCGATGCGCCGGGCGGCCCAGAGCGGGGCGATGAAGTCGTGGCGGGCGGCCGCGGACGGCAACTCGGAGCGGAAGGAGAAGGTCCGCGGCCCGGAAGCGGTCTGCCCCTCCACCACCACGTTCACGGGGCCGCTGCCGGAGTAGCGCCCGAACACGGTGACAGTCGAGCCCTTGAACAGGTCGGGCAGCCGGGCGGGGTAGGTCTGGAAGACCCGGACGTTCCCCTCCACGCGCAACTTGAGGTCGGTGAGCACCGGGGACCGCACTTTCTCGAAGAAGGCCGACACCTTGACCTCGATGTCCTCGCTGGGCGACACGTAGGTCCGCCAGCCGCGGGACTCGTCGGTCAGGCCGTCCAGCAGGCGGGTGTTCAGGTCGAAGCCCACCCCGAAGGTGAAGAAGCGGGTGGAACGGGTGTTGGCCTTCCGCACCTTGTCCATCAGGCGGGTCTCGTCTGTCTCCCCGATGGTGGGCTTCCCGTCGGTGAGGAAGACGACCTGCAGCGGGCGGGCGCTCTCCCCGCCGGCCTGGAGGGCCAGCAGGAGGGCGTCCTCGATGGCCGTCCCGCCCACGGCCTTGAGCCCGCCAATGAACTCGCGGGCCCGGGCGATGTGGGCGGCGTCCGCTGCCTGGACGGCGCCGAAGAGCCCCTCGGCCTCGGTGGAGAAGCGCACGATCTCGAAGCGGTCGGCCGGGTTCAGGCTGTTCACGCAGTACAGCAGGGCCTTGCGCGCCTGCTCCATCTTTTCCCCGGCCATGCTGCCGGAGGTGTCGAAGGCGAACACCACGTCCTTGGGGGCGGCCGCCTCGGCCCTGGTGCCGAAGGCGGGCGACATGCTGAGGAAGAAGTAGCCGTCCTCCCCCGTCTTCCGCCAGGGCAGCAGGGCGAAGCCCAGGTCCCCCTCGCCCAGGCCGAGGTAGAGCTTGAAGTCCGTGTCGGGTCGGACGTTGGCGGCTTCCCAGCCCACCACGGCCTCCCGGTCGGACTTGCGCACGACTTCCGCCGGGTAGGTGGGGCAGTAGAGCGTCCGGATCCGCCCTTCGCTCACGCGCACCTCGGCCTGCACGCTGACGTTCCGCAGCGGGGCGGCGGAGAACTTCTCCGTGTTGAGGGGGTACAGGTACTCGATCAGGCCGCTGTCCTCGGGCAGCACCTGCCGGTAGGACAGCTTGACCCGCTTCTCCGACCGGGGCTCGATGGGGAAGATCCGCACCTTGAAGAGGTCCCGCCCCAGGTACTCCAGCAGGGCGGGGTCGCGCATGGTCCGCACGATGTCCTCGTAGATGCGCCGGGCCTTGCCTGAATCCAGCATCTCGGCCTTGAGCTCCTTCCCGTCGACGAACATGCTGAAGGCCGAGATGACCGCGCCGGCGGGCACGGGGAAGAGGTACTCGCCTTCCAGGCGCGCGCCGGTGGGGTTGAAGAAGATCTGGTCGATGTCGGTCCGGGCCGAGCGGTCCTCGATGAAGACCTTCACGCGGTGCTCCCGCACTTCCAGGGGGAACGGGGCCGCCGGGGACGGCCCCGGGCGGTGGACGACGATGAGACCGTCGGCCAGGGCGGCGCCGGCGAAGCTCAACAGAAGGGCGAGGGCCGCCAGGAAGCGGGAGGAGAAGCGCCCGTTCATTTGAACCCCCTCTCCGACGCCGCGTCGCGGGTGGCCTGGAGGATGGCCTCGTCCAGGGTCGGCGCTTCCGCGGCCTTCTCCCGGCGCTTCTCGCTGACGTACTTGTCGCGTTCGGCCTGCAGGGTCTGGATGCGCCGCTGGATCTCCTCCCGCTGCCTGGCCTTGCCGGCCAGGTACTTCTCCCGCTCTTCGGGCGTCATCTTGCGCATTTCCTCCGGCAGGTCCTCCTCCTTCATTTTCGAAACATCCACGGCCTTGTCCTTCTTGGCGTCCACCAGGTCCCAGCCGCTGTTCCGGTAGGAGGCGGAGGCCTTGGCGATGGCCCGCTGGGCGTTCACCGAGGGCGCCACCGAGGCCGCGTTGAGGTCCTGGGCCTCCTGGCGCATCTTCCCCGATTCGCCGGCGCGGCCGAAGGCCACGTAGGTCTTGTTCAGCTCCGTCCCCAGGCGGGCGATCTCGTCGTCCTGGGGGGCCGTGATCACCGGCGCCTTGACGTTCTGGTCGATGAAGGAGTACTTCCCGCCCCCGGCGGCGGCCCCTTCCGCCCAGCGCTCCCTGACCCCGTCCTGCCGGCCGCCGCAGTAGATGGTGTTCACGATGATTCCCTTCCGGGCGGCCGCCTGGCAGGTTTTGGCAAAAGCCACCTTCCCCTGGTCGAAGGGTTCGTTGCCGGAGATGACGATCATCCGGAGATCGTCGCGCCCCGTGTTCCAGGTCAACCCGGCCACCGCCGAGCCGACGACCTGGCCGCAGTACTCGCTGCCCCCGTTGGTGCGCAGGGCGAAGAGGCTCTCCGAGATCTTGTCCAGGTCGTCGGTCAGCCCCGACACCATGCGGATGTGCCCCTCCCCGGCGGGGATGGAGTCGTTGCCGTACTCGAACAGGGCCACTTCGAGCTTGGGCAGCTTCCCTTCGCGCTTCATGCGGGAAAGCTCGTTGACGATGTTCCAGAGCTGGCTCTTGGCTTGGTCGATGAGGCCGTCCATGCTGTTGCTGGTGTCCAGCAGGATGGCCAGCTGGATCTTGAGTTCCGCGGGGGCGGCCGCCGTCACAGGCGCCCGGCCGGCGGTGCCCTGGGCCGCGAGGGACGTGAAGATCAGGACGACGAGGAATGGGAAGAGAGCGAGTCGGGTTTTCATGGGAACCTCCCGTGTTGTCTGTTCTCCCATTAAGATGCACTTCCCGGGAAAACTTGCAGAAGAATTTCCGCGGACCCGTTTTTTCCCGACATTTGCTTTTGAACTTCGCTCCCGGCTGATATAATTCCATTCATGTTACGCAGTCTGCCCGCACAAACGCCCCGATGCCGCGCACCCGCCCGGCGGCGGCTCCGGGAGGGAGGTCAACCATGCGTATTCCGAAGACGGCGCGCATTTTTCTGATCGCGGTCGTCCTCTCCTTCCCCGGACCCGCCCTGTTCAGCCAAGGCCAGGGCCCGTCCCAGGAATCGGAAGCGGACCTGAACCGCATGCGCGGCATGTCGCTGGCTGACCTCCTGGACACCGAACTCACCGTGACGGGGGGGCGGGCGCAGACCGCCCGGGAATCCACGGGCATCGTCTCCTTCATCACGGCCGAGGAAATCCACAAATCCGGCGCCACCGGGTTGCTGGACGTCCTTAGGCTCGTGCAGGGCTTCGAGTTCGGGGTGGACGTCCACGGCGTGGTGGGCCTCGGTTTCCGTGGCAACTGGGGGTACGAGGGCAAGATCCTCCTTCTCGTGGACGGGCAGGAATACAACGAGCTTCTTTATTATTCCGTCCCCATGGGAAACCACTTCCCTATCGACCAGATCAAACGCATCGAGATCATCCGCGGCCCCGGTTCGGTCATGTACGGGGGCACCGCCGAACTGGCGGTGATCAACATCATCACCTTCGGCCCGGGGGACGTGAACGGGGTGCGCCTGCACGGGACAGCCGGAACGTACGACAACAGCTATGCCCGGGTGGACGGCGGGGTTGTCTCCGGCTACTCGGGAAAGGACTTCCAGATGAGCGCCTCGGCCTATTTCGGGCAGGGCACGCGCAGCGACCACGACTATGCCGACATCTACGGGGACACCTACAACCTGAAGGAAAACACCCTCGCCCCCCGGCTGGTGAACCTGGCGGTTTCCGGCAAGGGCTTCCACGCCCGCTTCCTCATGGACCGGTACATGACCAAGGCCCGCGACAGCTGGGGCGTCAACCTCCCCTACGCCATCCAGAACAACTTCATCAGCTGGTTCCTGGACGCCAGCTATGAATGGCGGCCCACCCCGAAGCTCAAGATCGTGCCGCAAATCCAGCTGAAGCGGCAGCTGCCCTTCGAGGGGACCAGCGCGAAAGAACTGGCCCTGGGGTACTACTACGACATCCGAACGGACCGCCGGATCGGCAAAATCACGGCGGAATACGAGGCCTCCCGGGACGTCTCCCTCCTGATGGGGGCCGAGTACCGCCACGACTTCGCCGAAAGCCGGGGGCCGGAGGACCTGATCCAGTGGTTTTCCGAACACCGCCGGACGCTGGACTACACCAACTCCGCCTTTTTCGTCCAGGGCTCCTTCCACACGGCCCTGGCCGACTTCACGGGCGGCCTGCGCTTCGAGCACCACAGTCAGTTCGGCAGCTCGGTGGCCCCTCGCTTCGCCATGACCCGGACGGAAGACAAGTGGCATTTCAAACTCCTGCTGGCCAAGGCGTTCCGCGCCCCGAGCATCATGAACATCGACTACAACCCGCACATCCGGCCGGAAAAGTGCTACACGGCGGAAATCGAGGCGGGGTACCGGCCCCGGAAAGACATCTACGTGACCGGCAACGTCTTCTACATGACCATGCGGGACACCATCGTCTACTACAACGATGCCGAGACCGGCTACTCAAACTATTGCAACTTTGACGAGACGACGACCTGGGGCGCCGAACTGGACCTGCGCTGGAAAACGGAACGGTTCGACATCCACGGGGGCTATTCCTGGTATCGCCTGGCCCGCAACGACGCCGTCATGTACCGCGTCGAGGGGAACGACAAGGCCCTGCTCGGCTTCCCCAACCACAAGCTCACCCTGTCGGCGACGGTGTCCCTGCCGGCGCGGTTCTGCCTGAATTCGTCGCTGACGGTTCTGAGCCGGCGCTGGGGCTATGTATCCGACGGAGAAGGCGAAATGGTGCCCCACTCCTTTTCGCCGAAAGTTCTCTGCAACGCTTTCGTCTTGCGGGAAAACCTGTTCCGGGAAGGGCTGGACCTCGGCTTCGGGGTCAAGAACATCGGCGACGCCGACTACGCCTTCATCCAGCCGTACCGGTCCAGCCACCCGCCCTTGCCGGGGGCTTCCCGCGAGTTCTTCGTGAAGCTGAGCTACCGCTTCGAGCCGAAACACTGAGGTGCCGATGCGTCGATTCCTGGCCATTTCGCTGATTTCCCTCGTCCTGGCTTTCCTGCCGACAGCCCAGGTCGAGGTCTCGCCAGGGATTCAGGCCATCACCTTCGCCAAGATCTTCACCTTCGTCAAAACGCTGCGCAACCGGACCCGCATCGAGGTCACCATCGTCAGCGGAAACGCCGCGGCACCGGGGGTGAAGGCCATCGCGGACGCTTTCCGGCGCGAGCTGGCGGTTCCCGAGCTGGCCGGCCGGTACGGCGTCCAGGTTTCCTCCGCCGAGGCCCTGCCGCAACACCAGAGCGCGATCTGCTACCTGATGGCCAATGCCGACGCCGCGGCCGGCAGTGCCTACTGCGCCCGGAACCGCATCCTGACCGTCACGGGGTCCCTCGATCTCGTGAAGGCCGGCTCGGCCTCCCTTTTCGTCGGCATGATGGACAACAAGGTCAAGATCATCGTCAACCTGGCCCGGCTCCGCCAGGAGGGGCACGAATTGTCCGCCGAGCTTCTCACTTTGCCCAAGGTGACGATTATCCGGTGATGAACACGACCCAGGAAACGAGCGACCATCCCCAGAACTACCGGATCCGGTGGCACAACCGCCTGAGCTTCCGCATGATCGGCATGGTGGCCATCGTTCTGGGCATCATCGCCCTCTTCATCTTTTTCTTCTTCCCTTCCCGGTTGAAGGCCGAGTCCATCCGCTCCCTCATCGACAAGGCGGAGAGCATCGCCTCCATCACGGCCTACGGCATCCGCGCCGGGCTGGTGTTCGACGACATGGAATCCGTGCAGAAGACGCTGGAGATCACCCGCCAGCTCCCGGACCTGCAGTACCTGGTCGTGGAGAACGACCGGGGCCAGACCGTCGCTTCCATCAACCAGGCCGACGCCTTCCGGTATTCCTACCGCGAACCCGGGCTGAAGGGCCAGGCGGGGAAAGAGGAGCTCTTTTCCATCTCGAAACCCATCCTGCACGAGGGCTCGGCCATCGGGAACCTCTACCTCGGGCTGTCCACCCGAGCCCTGAACGAGGCGGTGGCGAACAGCCAGACCACGGTGGCCCTGGTCAGCTGCATCATTTTTCTGGGCGGGCTGGCCGCCGCGCTCTTCATCAGCACGCTGATCACCCGTCCCCTGTCCCGCATGGTCCGGACGGTGGAGACCATCGCCCGGGGCGACCTGGCGCACCGGGCGCCCGTGCACGCGGCCAACGAGATCGGCCAGCTGGCCCGGGCCTTCAACCGGATGCTGGACCAGCTCCAGGCCGCCCAGCAGCGGAACGAGGAGATCAACCGCACGCTCGAGAAACGCATCAAGGTGAGGACGTACGAGCTGACCCGGGAGATCAACGAGCGGTTGAAGACGGAGGACGCGCTGCGCCAGTCCTACGAGCAGCTGAAGGAGCTGGACACCCTGAAGACCGACTTCATTTCCACCGTGTCGCACGAACTTCGCACCCCCATGACTTCCGTCCTGGGCTTCGCCAAGATCTGCCGGAAAAAGATGGACGGCGCCATCTGGCCGGCCTTGGAAAACGCGACGGACAACCACTGCCGGCAGGTGTTCAGGCAGATCCGGCACGACCTGGACATCATCGTGCTGGAAGGGGAGCGGCTCACCTCCATGATCAACGACGTGCTGGACCTGGCCAAGCTGGAGTCGGGCAAGATGGAATTCAGCCAGACCACCTTCAACATCCTCGACCTGGCCAATAAGGCCGTGGAGGTCGTCAGCCCCCTCATCGGGAAGAAGAATCTGAGAATCACCACGCATTTCGCCGAGCCGATCCCCGACTACACCGGCGACGCGGACCGCATCCTGCAGGTCCTGATCAACGTCCTGTCCAACGCCGTCAAGTTCACCGACGAGGGGCTGGTATCCTTCTCCGTCCAGGAAAAGAACGGCGAGGTCCTGCTCCAAATCGAGGACACGGGCATGGGCATACCCGAGAAAGACTTGCAGAACATCTTCGAGAAATTCAAGCAGGTGGGCGACACGCTCACCGGCAAGCCCAAAGGGCCAGGGCTGGGTTTGCCCATCTCCCGCCACATCGTCGACGGCCACGGCGGCCGCATCTGGGCCGAGACCCTCCCCCAGGGCGGTTCGCGTTTCTCGGTGTCCCTTCCTTTCGTCCGGAACGGGGAGAACGGCAAGGCCGGCTATCCGGGAGAAGCGGCCGCGCCCTGAGGTCCGACCCCGCCGGCCCCGTCCTCGGCTCCCGGCTTTCCCTTCCGGCCCGCCGGGATGCGTTCTCCGACCGCCTTTCCGGGCCCGGCCGGTCCAGGCATGAAAAAGGGCCGCCCGGAGGCGGCCCGCCATGCCGAAGCGAGAAAAGGCCGGTGTCAGTAGCGGTAGTGTTCGGCCTTGTAGGGGCCCTCCACCGGCACGCCGATGTAGTCCGCCTGCTGCTGGGACAGCCGGGTCAGCTTCACGCCGATCTTCTCCAGGTGCAGCCGGGCGACTTCCTCGTCCAGCGCCTTGGACAGGCGGTACACCTGGGGCGTGTAGACCTCGCGGTTGCGCCACAGGTCGAGCTGGGCCAAGGTCTGATTGGTGAAGGAGTTGGACATGACGAAGGAGGGGTGCCCCGTGGCGCAGCCCAGGTTGACCAGCCGGCCCTCGGCCAGCATGAAGATGGCGTGCCCGTCCGGGAAGACGTACTTGTCGACCTGCGGCTTGATGGTGATGCGCTCCACGCCGGGGCAGCCGTTCAGGCGGTCGACCTGGATCTCGTTGTCGAAGTGGCCGATGTTGCAGACGATGGCCTGGTCCTT
>CAYTBK010000123.1:0-11725 GCA_964436005.1 uncultured Acidobacteriota bacterium | reverse complement strand
TTCAATCCACGCCCCCGCGGGGGGGGGCGACGCCGAAGGACGGCGCGCCCCGCGCCGTGACCACGTTTCAATCCACGCCCCCGCGGGGGGGGGCGACTACCTTCCTTTGTTTTAAATTTAACGGTTTAAAGTTTCAATCCACGCCCCCGCGGGGGGGGGCGACTAAATTATTTTCAAATTGTGTGCATTATTTGCTTGTTTCAATCCACGCCCCCGCGGGGGGGGGCGACTCAATTCGGCTGTTAGCGTGTGATTGGCTGTCAGTTTCAATCCACGCCCCCGCGGGGGGGGGCGACGAAAAATTGTATTTGATTGTAGAGCGCAGCATAAGTTTCAATCCACGCCCCCGCGGGGGGGGGCGACATGGGATTCGGCGTGATATTTACAAACGATTCCAGTTTCAATCCACGCCCCCGCGGGGGGGGGCGACCGCCGAATCATAAACGAAAGAAAACAAAAGCAAACGATAACCGTTTGCGCGAAGGCATTCTCAAACGCTCATCCGCAAAGGAGCTTCGCAAGCGAAACAAATGTTACTCTCATCAATTCTATAAATAACACTCAGCGCGAACCCGGCTGTCTTTTGCTGCCAGCTTGCGGTTCGCGCCATCCACACCAAGCCTTTATAGCATTTCTTCGCTTTCGGCGAAATATCAGATGATCAGCGGGCCTTCCGGATTCAGGACAGCCTTGGCCCCGTGGTGCTCCACCCGGTTCTCCCAGTTCGCACCCAGGAAATAGAAACGCAGGCTGTCGGTGGCCGGATCGAAGACGTCCAGCAGACGGTGCTTGAGCGTCGCCCACTGGGCCGGGTCAACCAGGCATTCGAAAACCGAATACTGGACGCGCTGCCCGAAGTCCTGGCAGGCCTTCGCCACCCGGCGGAGACGCCTTTTGCCGGAGGGCGACACCGTTTCCACATCGTAGCTGACCAGAACCATCATCGCATCTTCCCCTATTTCCAGATGAAAGGCGGGTAGCCGTCCAGGTCGCCGCGAATGAAGCGCGCCAACAGAAGCGCCTGCATGTGGACGAGCAACCCGATCTCCATCTTTTCCTCGGTGAACGGATGGCGGATCTCCTCCCTCTTACGGGTCTGCCAGGCCACAAGGACCTGCTTGCGGGTCTCGTCGTCCATCCGCACGTCCCCCGTTTCCGAGCAGGTGAAACCCTTCGGTTGCACCTGTCGGAGGTTCACCAAGGACAACGCCACCCTGTCGGCGAGGAAGGGACGGAACTCCTCCATCAAATCCAGAGCCAGACCGGGACGACCAGGACGGTCCCGGTGGAGAAAGCCCACCGCCGGGTCGAGCCCGACGGCTTCCAAGGCCGACGCGGCATCGTGGGCCAGCAGGGTGTAGAGAAAGGAGAGGAGGGCGTTCATATTGTCCAGGGGCGGCCGCCGGTTGCGTCCCCGGAAGTAGAAATCATCCTTGTTGGCGACGATCAGGTGGTCGAAGACATCGAAATACACCCGCGCGGCGTCCCCCTCCCGCCCACGGACGGAATCCAGGGCCGTTTCTGACCTCGTCTGCTCGAAGACCTGAGAAAGTCTGCTCACGGCGGCGCCGATCTCCCGGGTTCCCGGGCCTTCGGGGCGGTCGCGCAGGGACCGCTGCAGGACGGTGCGGCAATTGGCCACCTTGGCGAGCACCACGGAGCGGGCCACGGCCACGGAGGCTTCCGGATCGTCGGCCATCCGGTACTGGGCCCGCCGAAGCAGGACGTTCCCGGAGACGGGCCCTTGGACGCGAGCCTGGAAGCGGCCGTTCTCCGTGAGGAAGGAAATGGGTGCGCCCCGCTCGGCGCAGAATCCCATGAGGGCGGGGCTGCACATGACCGGCCCCAGGCAGACCACGCCTTCCAGGTTATGAACCGGAAGACGGAGTTTGACTTCCTGGTCCACCTTGACCTGGACGGTTTCCCCTTCCTTGCTCAGATAGGCCCCGGGAGTGGTGACATAGAGCGTGTTCAACAGTTTTTTCATGGCTACTCGCTTCCCGTCGTTTTTCCCAGCGAGTCCATATAGCTCTTGATGCTGGGTTTCCGGGTCAGCACCCGGGGCTGGCAGGCCTCCGCCAGGGAACAGTTCTCGCATTTCTTGCCGTAGACGGGGGGCGGAGTCGTCGCACCGCCCACCAGTTCGTGCAACCGCGCCGCCTTCTCGGCAGTAAGGGACCGCAACGGCTCGTCGAACGGCACTTCCAGCCGACGCCGCGTCTTGCCGTAGAACAGGGCCCCGGCCGGAACGGGAACGCCCAGCATCTCTTCCAGGCAGAGGCCCTGGGCGCAGAGCTGGACTTCGTCGCAGCGGTCCGGTTTCGGCTTCCCGTGCTTGTACTCCACCGGAAAAGGCGTTGCCTTGCTGCCATCGGAGGACAAGGCGAATTCCACCACATCCGCCATTCCCACCAAGCCCAGCCGGAGGGACCTCAACCGGACACCGTAGGCCACGCGGATGTCCCCCCGGTTCAGGCCGCCGGCCTGATGGGCCCGCTCGTGCAAAAAGTGCCCCTCGACGGTCAGGACGTTCTCCTTCCAGACCTGTTCCACGTGGATGAGCGCACACTGGCGTTCGCAGAACACCAGGTGCTGGAGGGCCGAGAGAGGCAGCAGGTCGTCTTCGTCGTACATGGTCCGTTCCAATCCTTGGGTTGCCCCCCGTTTCCGAAGAGCAACCCTGTGGCAAGGTTTCAACTCATTCTCTGACAGGAATTTTTTGGAACAGTTCCGTGGTTGGTTTCCCGTCCAGGAGGATTTCGTAGTCCACGAAGCTCCGAGCCGGCCCCTCGGTCACCCGGCGGTGCGTGACGCGTTCGAACAATTCGTGCGCGTGTGCGTTGCCGAGGGCGGAAGCGTGCCGGAACACAATCAAACGCCGGGCCGCCATTTTCCCGCGGGCCGCCGAGTGGTCATGGTCGAACATGTTGAGCAGGGCCTCCCAGAGAAGGTCCAGGTCGTCCGAACCGAAACCCGTCTGCCGTGCCAGGTGGGCAGAAACGTACCCTTCCGTCCGATACAACCCGTACGGCAGAATGTTCTTCCGGCCCATGGTCCGGTTGTCCCCCTTCTGGTCCTTGGCTTCCTTCTCCGTGGCCACGGCCATGCGGGTGATGGTGATCTCCCGGGGCATCACAGGTTCCAGGCTGCGCCCGAAGTTCAGCTGGACCGGACCGCGAACCTGACCGCAGTTGAACTCCTTGAGCGACATGACTGCGCCGAACGTGCGGATGTCGAAATAGTTCTTGCACATCCAATCACGGCCGGCCGTCACCTTGGCGGCATCTTCTTTCTGCGCAGCGACTTCCGGGGCCTGGTACGCGTTCTTCTGCTCCATGGTGAGAACCGCTTTCTCGCGAACATAAATCAAGTGGGGAGACGTGTTCCCCTTGACGATTTGCACATAGTTGCGGACCTTGCGCTTCAAGCAGACGTCCGTCACGATGCCGTGGCTCGTTTCCGGATCGATGCGGGGCAGGTTGCCCGCGTCGGGGTCGCCGTTGGGGTTGCCGTTTTCCACGTCGAAGAAATAGACGAATTCGTACCGTTCGTTGATTTCCGCCATGTCAATTACTCCTGTAATAAAATTGGAAATATCAATTTAATAGCCAATCTGCTTGAAGAATTTCATGAAGCAGGTTCATTGGTTTGCCTGGCTTCCTTTTTCGTGAAGAAGGTTTTCCGCTGATGGTAGTAACCCAGGGCGAACAGGCCCTGCTCCTCCAGCGACAGGTGCCGAGGGAACCCTGCCTTGTCGTCCAGCCCTTCCAGAATCCCCTGGATGAGCTGTTCCTTGTAGACCTTCGCCCCTCCTTCCAGCTTGGCCAGATGGTGCTGGGCGAGACGGAGCAGCTGAGGGAAGACGATGCTCGGCGTGGCCGAAGCCGAACCGAAGAACCGGTCCTTGATGGTGGCGTTCGCTTCCGGGATGGCTTCTTCCTGGGCCTTTTCCAACACCGAGAAAAGCCTGCCCAGCCGATAGGCGATATTCGTCGAATCTTCGTTGAGGGCCACAGTAACCTCCTGGTTGTTGTAGTTTCGTTTCAAGATGGCCTTGATGAGGGACGCGCGGAAATAATTCACCGTCCCGTCGCTACGGATCCGGCCGATCAGAGCGGACAGCAAAGCGTTGGGATAGGGCCGGCCCGCCAACAGTGACCGCAAGAAGGCGCCAGACAGCAGCGGATTCATGTCGCCGTCGATGGACTTTTCGCCCGGCCGGTAACGCCTTACGGTTTCGATCAGTAACCGCCAGATTCCCGGAAACTCCGGCTGATTGTCGAACTCCCGGATCAATTGGAGATCCGAAAAGTGCCGGCCCAGGTGTTCGTTGACGTCTTTCAGCGTTTCCGTGTACCAGAACCGGACCGCCAGCCGGGACGCATTGGGCGCCAAGCCAAGGATAAAGAAACGCATGCCTTCATCTTCAATGCTGTCCGGCTTGTGCCCTTGGCGTACGGCGCGCAGATAGTCATCCACCCGTTTCCGGTCGGCTTCGGCGACGGTGGAATCCTCCCGCGGGTCGAGGATGTTGCCCATGAAGTCCTCGACGGGGCAGGACCGCTCGGTCCAGAAGGCCGTAGTGGCGTCGCCGATCTGCAGTTTCTGTCTTGATTCGAACCGGAGCAGGTGGTTCAGCGCGGTGGTGTAGGCGAACGCGGCCTCCTCGCTGATGGGTGCGTTGAAGTTCTTCTCCTTGCCGTAGGAACGGAACGATTCCAAGTTGAAGGAAACGATGGCGGCACCCATGGACTGGGCATCTTTTACGCCTTTGATTTTTTGGTGCAAGGAAGCAATCGGCGCACGTTGTCCCTGAATGAGGCAAGTCATCAGAACCCCACTGGATTTATTGGATTTATGAGCACACCAAGCCTTTTTCAACTCGGGATGTTCGTGGACGAACACGTTTTCGCCTTCCAAACGAAAGACGACATTCGCCCCTGCGATTTCTTCCCAATTCGGCAGGGACAACGCCTGGGAAGGATCCCATTTGTCCAAGAACTTGAGGACGGCATCCATTCCCGGATCGGCAACCGCCTTCCCGATCTCATGGTGAAGGCGCGAGAACTCTTCAAAGGTCTTCTGGCTCCTTTCCGGATTCCCTTTGCCATCGGCACCCAAAACATAGCCGGTGTTGTCCCAAAGAAAATTCGAAGCGATTCCTACCGTTCGGATTTCGGGTTCAGGGACCAGGAGTTCAATCGGCCTCGGCTTTTTCCCTTCCATGTTGCGTATGTCTTGCACTTGCAACAAAAAGCCGTTTCGGTCGATGACGACAGCATAGGAGATCTTTTGTGGTGAAAAATTGGCCGAAGCGACACCCGACTTCGGGTCTTCCTCCAGCCGACGATAGTAATCAGACAGTTCTTTGAGGATCACTTCTTCACCTCCTGGCTGCGGAAGGGCGGAATTTCCACCACGCCGTTTCGCATGAAGGCGTGGAAAAAACACGGGGCCATGTCGTCGACGAAGTCGATGTCGTGGAGCATCCAGCCGAGGTCCCGCTCCCCTGTCAGCGGGGAGGAAGGCGCCTGCTCCCGCTCCACCCAGCAAAAGCTCACCGGGAACTCGCGGTTGCCGAAATAGGGCCGGTGGAAGCACTGGCCCGATTGGGACCGGCGCCGAAAGATCTCAAAGTGCTTGGCCGGTGTCTGATCAGTCGAATCGGAAGATGTGCCACTTCCTGTCTGGCCGGCTTTGCCGGTAAGTTCGAAATGGGCCTCGATCAGGTACTCCACGTCCTCGAGGACCATGGCCGCCCGTTGCTGGCGATCCTCTTCGATGTACGTCTCCAGGGGCGACACCAGGTCATGCATGGCCTGGGTGACGTTCCGGAACGGGATCTTCCCGGCGAGTTCGTTGCGCCGGATATTGGTGAAACGTACAGGCTTCATCACCGTGATCCGCTCGACACACCACCGGATGGCCGGTTTCCAGTAGATGGCCTCCAGGATTCCCCGGGCCGCGGACGGGGTCATCACTTCGTAACTCACCCGCTCCACCTTCATCTCCGGCCGCGTGAAACAGGCATAGGGACCCCAGACGCGCAGCACTATGCCGAATGCCATGTGCACCTCCTCTCAAAGAATGAGATTTTCCACCTCGTAGAATTCCCTGATTTCCGGGTTGAGCCCGAACCTGTCGTCATAGGCCTCTTTCAGCCCGAAATCCGTCAAAATGTCGTACTGCCCGTCCTTGGCCGCCTCGACGTAGCCGACTTCCCGCAACCGGCGCAAGACATCGGGAAAAACCTGGATGGTGTAGGGCTGCAGTTTCCGCAGAATCCCTCCCGGGTGTTCCGCAAAGCGTAAAGCCCGGCACAATTCCGCCGCCCTTTCGTCGAAGGGGATGATCACGGGAGACTGCGAATCGGAGATGATCCGGAAAACGCTGGCCACATACTTGAACGGAAAGTCTCCTCTGATGGCTGCCTCCGAGAAAGATTCCAATATCCTCTCGGCGTCCAGTCCCCCGTTTAAATCCTTCAGCCAGAAAAGTTCCCGGAAGTAGGCTTTGACCGTCTCTTCCGACAGCAGCCGGTCCTCCCTTCCGCGCATGATCAGTTCGGCGGTCTGAACATTCTGTCGGAACAACCGGGGGGGAGGGTTGTCGGAGGAGGAGAAGACATACAGGCGGCCGGGTGCGAGTAGGCGCCCCTCCCGGTTGCACCGCCCCGCCGCCTGGACGATGGAGTCGACGCCCGCCATGGCCCGGAACACGACCGGGAAGTCCACATCGACGCCGGCCTCCACCAACTGGGTGCTGACAACACGGCATGGTTCCCCGTCCAAGAGCCGGCGGCGGATCGTCCCGGGGGCGGGGCCACGGGCAGTTCCCAGGATTCGCGTCCGGTGCGCCGGGCACATGGAGGCCGATAGGTGAAACACGCCGTCCTCCCCTTCGAGGGCTCGGAAGAGTTCCCGTGCGTGCTTGCGGGTGCTGACGATGCATAGGCATTGCGGCTCGGCCACTACCCGACGGATAATTTCCGCGTCCTCCACTTCGCCGAGCAACTGGGCAGAAACCCTTTGAAAAGCCATTTCCAGCCCGTGCGGATCGCTCATCATCTCACGCACCCCCGCCAGGCCGTTGCGGAAATCGTCCCGGGCGGTGAGGGCCGGCTGGGTGGCGGTGCAGAGGACCAGGCTCGAACCGTACCGGGCCGAAAGTTCGCGAAGAACAGCCAGGCAGGGGCGGAGATAGGGCACCGGAAGCATCTGGGCCTCGTCCAGGATCACTACGCTCTGCGCCACGTTGTGGAGGCGGCGGGTCTTCGAGGAGCGGTTGGCGAAGAAGGACTCGAAAAACTGGACATTGGTAGTGACCACGATGGGGGCGTCCCAGTTCTCCGCCGCCAAAAGGCGTCGTTCTTCCCTTTCGTCATCCTCGCCGTTTTCCTCCCGCACGATGTTGGTGTGGTGCTCCAGCACGGCCGCATCGCCGAATATGCCCCGGAAGGTGTTCGCTGTCTGCTCGATGATGCTGGTGTAGGGAATGACGTAGATTACGCGGCGCAAACCCCACTTGGCGGCGTGGTCCAGGGCGAAGGACAGGGACGAGAGCGTCTTGCCGCCCCCCGTGGGAACGGTCAGCGAGAACAGGCCGGGCTCCAGGTCAGCCGCCGCCCGGCTCTCTGCCAGGATGCGGGCCCGCAAGCGGTTCACTTGGCTTGGCTTGGCGCTGTTTGACAATTGGGTCAGGTGGTCGTCCAATTGCTTTTTTAAGATGGAAAGTTCTGGATATGCACCTCTTTTCTCACTCTTTTCCGGGCTGCAAAAACGTTCCGTGTCCAGAAAATCCGCGTCAACCAGCGACGAGTAGAGCATCCGCGTGAAAAAGGCGCAGGAAAAGCCCATTTCCTCCTGCCGGGGACGGATTTTTTGAAAGGGAGCCTGTTCAAAGCGGTTCGGCAGTTCTTGCGCGAGGTGCCCGGGGCCCGTTTCGGCGCGCGCCAGCCGTTTCGCCAGGCAGGAGGGGTCTTCGCCGGAATCCCCGTCCGGAAGGCCGGCATGGTGCCCGGCCACGCAGTAGGCGATCAGCTTCCCGTACCCCTTCGGCGCGCGCATGTGCTCCGCGGCATACTTCGCGCCCGGAGTGGAGTGGTCGGCCTGGATGTGCTCCCCGCGAATTCTCCGTTGGAATCTCTCGAGTGCCTTGCCGTCGTCGTGCAGGAGCCCCGCCGCTCTTCCCCAGGCCTCAGCCCCAAACGATGCGGAGAAGGCTTCGGCCATTTCGGCCGTTTGCCGGAGATGGTCGGCCAGGCTTTGGTACCGCCCGTCGTCCGCCCGGTGGGCGAGGATCTCATCATCTCCATTCAACATGTTCGGTTGCTTGACGGTGCTGGTTGCGGCACCGTTGCGGCCAGAGCGGCTAACGTCCGCAAAGCGGCCGGCAACCTTCGTTTCACGTTCCATTTACAGCCATCCCCATAAATACGAAGTGTCCGAATCAAACCGGTTCAACGCCCATATGAAGCAAGGTCGGCGTTTCTGTTGCTATGCAAAGGAACTCAGAAACTGCATTCTGCAGCACGAACGTTGGGGCTGTCAACAAATAAATTTATGTTGCAGTATATGTGCAACCAGGGCTCCCGCGGTGCCGCGTTTTTCTTATGTGGCCAGGCGGAAGCGGGATCGTTGCGTTTGCGGCGCACCACGGGGTTCCCTCCTGCCCGGCGCGGCCGAAGCGCCGGGCGCCATATTTGCAGGGTACCGGACGGGCGTTCCATAAGACGGAACGGAAGGACGGGGGGCCGTGAATTTTTGACGGCCGGGAAGGTAGGCCCGGGGAGCCGGCCCGCCGCGGACGGGGCGGGCCCGTGGCGGGGGCGGATCCCCGCGAGGCGGGGCGATTCCTGACAGTCCGCGACGAACTCAACCAGGCCCCGCTGGCCCACGAGAAGTGGGCGTACTGAAGGGCACCCCCCCCCGGAAGAATCCCGGATCCCGCCCACCTTCGCCACGCACCCGTCCGGACATCCGGACTGAACCTCTTTACGCAGTGAATTCAACCGAAACTCCTGGCCCATCCCGCTTCGGCGGTATCCACGTTCTCGCCCGGCCTCGGCCGGTTCGGGGTCCGGAATCGCCCTGTTGATTCTTGGGCCGCCGACGAACGCTGGCGGACCAAGGCCCGGCCCAGGGCCCGGTCATGGCGGTCCCGCTCCGGTGCCCGCAGCGATGCCGGTTCGCCCAACCACTTGCCATGCCACTACTTGAGTAGTGGAAAAACCCTCTGCCTATATTCTTTTGGGTGCTGGGCAGCCAGACATCCGCCAAGGCTCCAGGCGATCCGCAGCGGAGCCGAGGATCAAAAACTCAAGGGAGGAGGTACGGGGGCCATGAAAGAACCAGCCGCTGGGCGAGGTGAGACGTCCTTCACGACACGGGTAAGGGGGAAGGGGGCGGCCGGCCCTCGCGTTGCCGACTTCCTCCGGCCCTTCTCGAGGGGGGAGTGCCTCGATAGGAGTAATAGGGGTGTTTTTCCTGACAGGACTCTTCATCATGCGGATATCAAAAGAGATATTGCCTATGACGGAGAGAAAACAGGGGCAGGCGGAGTCGGAGAAGGAAGTAGCAATCTCCCTCCCCATAATCAAAATGCTTGTTATTGTATTATATATCTTATAGTTACAGAGTCTTCCTCCCCGATGGCCATGGGGGTGCGGACATGGGCTTGAAGTACATCCCCAAGGGCCTCAATCAATACTATGATCCCAGAACCATGCAGATGCGGGACTACGTTGTCCAAGGGCTTAAAACGGCCAAGGAGTACCGGATGGCTCAACAGGTCGACATGTGTGCCCGGTATATAGAAACTACAGAAGATACGGTGCGGGACAGCCGAGGTGGGATCCATACGTGGGAGCAACGTCACTACCGCTTCTGCGACAAGAAAGTCTGCCCCATCTGTCACGAGCGAGACATGAAGGCCCTCCGGAAGGAGTCCTACGACACCCTGCTCGCCACCATGGAGAAGCACCCCGACCTGGTGTATTGTTTTCTGACGCTCACGTCCGCGCTGGCCCGCCACCGCTATGTAATGAGCGATTCTGGCAGGTTGAGAAACGACATCGACAAGTTCCGGAAAGCCTTCGCCTCACTCCATCACTCCTCGATGTTCCAAAAGCATGTGGAGGGGGTTTTCTGGGTGCTGGTGATCAAGCCGTCCAAGTCGAACGACATCCAGGCCTATCGGACCGGGTGCGTCCGGTTCAATGTCCACTTGCACGCCGTCCTGGCCGTCAAGCGGGAGTCCGTGACGGGGAAATCCTTCACCAAGACCGTTCTGGCCACAGAGTGGCAGAAGGCCCTGGGAGCCAGATCCAGGCCCCAGATCGACCTGTTCTACGACATTCGGGGGTACCACACGGCCAAAGAGGAAGGGAGGGCCCAACGAAAAGAACGAAAGAGCCAACGAGCGCAGGTCGACCTTCCGGTCGTGGGCCGCCAGAAACGGCTGACCCCGCCCGCGGCCGCCCGTCCCGGCGAAATGCCAGCGGAAGACAAACAAAAGAAAAAGAATGCCTTGTGGAGCATGTCCGTAGACGACGACGGTCAGGGGGGGTGGAAACAGAGTGTGAACAACCTCGTGTCGTACATGACGATCTACCAGCGGCAATTCGAGCTCTGCGACTACACCCAGGGGGACCCCCTGGCCTACGCCCTGGGTCTGCTGGGCAAGGCGGGGGGGAAATACAGCCGGTACCGGTTTTCGGGCGTGCTCGCGAAGAACAGAGTCCGTCCGGCCAAGGCGAAGCAGTCCCGTCCCGAAGGGGAGGTCGTCCGGCAAGTCGTCACCCGGTACCAGCTCGACCCCGGCGAGATCGAGTCCCCCCAGTGGGGATACGTGGCCACGGGCCAGGATGTGGTTTTCTCGGCCGATGGGGAGGAAGAGAATATCGGGCCGGAGCGAAAGGGCGACGAGCCGGAGGAGGGGGAACCGGACCAGGGGCTTTCGCCTGCCCCGGACTCCGCCGCCGCTTGCCCGGCGGGCGTCGTGCGGTCGGGGGGGAGGGGGGCCGGCCTGCTGGGCCCGGCGTTCCAGGATGCACCGCACCGCCTGGGTGGCCAGACGGTGCGTGGCGGCCCGCCCCGCTGGGAGGATCCGGGGCAGCCGGGGGCCGTTCCCCGAGCCCCGCGGGGCATCTTGCCCCTATCGAATAATCGAACCCGGTGGTATCATGCGGCCACCGCGGACGCGATCGGGATTTTTTCGGAAGGGAGCAACCATGCCAAGAGCGGGGGACGCCATCGGGCCGTACGTGCTGGTGAAGAGGCTGGGGCAGGGGAGCTTCGGCGAGGTGTGGCTGGGGGAGAAGCGGAGCGCCATCGCCGCCACCAAGTTCGCCCTGAAGATCCCCCTGGACGAGCACCCCGACGTGGAGAAGATCCGGCGGGAGGCGGTGGTCTGGGAGAAGGCCAAGGGCCACCCCAACGTGCTGCCCATCATCGAGGCGGACATCTACGACGGGACCGTGGTGATCGTGAGCGAGTACGCGGAGGAGGGGTCCCTGGAGGACGCCCTGCGGCGCCACGGGGGCCGGGCCCCGGACCAGGCCACGGCGGTGCGGTGGATGGACGGGATGCTGGCGGGGCTGGCCCACCTGCACGGGAAGGGGATCGTGCACCGGGACCTGAAGCCGGGGAACATCCTGATGCAGGGGGGCATCCCGCGGATCACGGACTTCGGCCTGTCGCGGGTGCTGAAGACGAGCGCGCACAGC
>CAYTBK010000122.1:0-11855 GCA_964436005.1 uncultured Acidobacteriota bacterium | reverse complement strand
GGGCCTTCTTCGTCTACAAGGCCTTCACCGCGAAATCGGGCCGGCTGATCGTGGAGTCCGCCCCGAAGGGAGCCCGGGTCTACCTGGACGGCAACCAGGTCGGCATGACGCCGTTCGACCAGAGCGTGAAAATCGGTCCGCACACCCTGAAGCTGGCCCTGGAGGGGTTTGCCGAATTCGAGACGAAAGTCGACATCCGCGACAGCGAATCGTTCCGTCTGGATACCGTCCGCCTGGTCCCCGTGGGGCCGGCGGCGGCCGCCTACGACGATGCCGCCACCCGGCTGGAGGAGATCCGGAAGATGTTCCGCATTTCCATGGAAGGCGGGCAGTTCTTCAAGCCGGAAGGAGCCAGCGCGGCCGACTACTACAACCAGATCGTCGCCCTGAACCCCTCCGACGCCGAGGCCGCGAACGCGAAGGCCACGCTCGTCGAGAAAGGGAAAGAGGAATGCAAGCGGGCCGTGGCGGCCAACAATTTCCCGGATGCGGAGCGCATCCTGAGCCTGCTCGTGCAGATGGAGCCCGCCGACACCGCCCTGCAGGCCGAGTACCAGCGCATCAAGGAAAAGCTGGGGCCCGAGTATTACAAGAAGATGGCCGCCATCCGCGACCTGCTCAAGAAAAGCGATGCCGCCATGGGGGAAGGCCGCCTGCTGAGCCCATCCGGCAACTCCGCCGTCGAGTTCTGCCGCCAGGCGCTCGCCCTGGACGCCAAGAACAAGGAGGCCACCAACAAGCTCAACCGAATCAAGGTGCAGGCCCAGTCGCTCATCGAGCGGGCCATCGGCGCCCAGGACTACAACAACGCCATCGCCCTGCTGAAATCCTTCCAGACGGCTTTCCCCGGGGACCGGGGGTGGGCGGACGGGAAGCTCGCCGCCGTGGACCGCCAGATCGAGGAGGCCGGCCGCCGGAAACGGGCCCAGGAGGAGGAGGCGGCGCTGAAGCAGAACCAGGAGCGCATCCGCATGCTGTTCGCCAACGGGGCGGAGGAATACAAGCGGCGGAACTACGCCAAGGCCGTGGAACTGCTCACCCAGGCTCTCCAGGCCGACCCCCGGAACGCCGAGGCGTGCTTCATGCTGGGGGACTCCTACCTGGAGATGCGCAACAGCGGCAAAGCCATCGAGTACTTCCGGAAGACTCTGCAGCTCAAGCCGGACCACGTCGTGGCGGTCATCAACCTGGCCATGATCTACCAGCGCGAACAGAACTACGACGCCGCCATCCCCTATTTCCGCAAGGCGGCCCAGATGGGCGGCGTGCCCGGGTCGAACTTCACGAAGGCCGAACTGGACAGGCTGGCGGCCGACTGCGAGGTGCGCAAGAGCTTCAAGGCCCTGTGCGCGCAGAGCTTCCCGGCCGAGCACAAGCACTTCATCGGCGGTTGTACGGGGAGCATCAGCTTCTCTCCGGAGACGTTCCGCTACGCCGACAGCGGCGGCAAGCACAACTTCACCTTCCCGCTGAAGTCGCTCGTGTCCATCTCGTTCGCGGGGGACAAGTTCTCCTTCAAGTCCGGCGGCAAGGACTACGATTTCAAGATGCGCGGCGGGACCTCGGCCATCCAGTCCGCCCTGATGGACTATCTGAAGTTGCTTCGCTGACCGGCGCCTCATGATGGAAGAACGCAACGAGTCGAGGGGATTCGTGCCCCCGGACGAAGAGGAAGCGGCTGCTTTCCCATCTGCCTCCCCGTCCGCCGTGATCGTCGACCACGGGCTTGTGCAGGATGCCGGCGGGTGGCCGGGCGTTTTCGGGCGGCGCGCCCCGCTGGAGCTGGAGATCGGCTTCGGCCGGGACCCTTTCCTGGCCGATGCGGCGCAGGCCAGGCCGGACGCCGACTTCGTCGGCATCGAGTACGACGGCAAGCGGGTGAGGCATTTTGCCCGGCGCATCGAGCGGTTGGGCCTCACCAACGTGCGGGCCGTCTTCGGCGACGCCTTCCACCTGATCCCCCGGCTGTTCGCCCCCGGCGAGATTTCCCGGGCCTACATCCACTTTCCCGACCCCTGGCACAAGAAACGCCAGCAGAAGAACCGGCTGCTCGGCCCCTTCTTCCTGGAGCTCCTGTTCTACCACCTGGCGCCCGGCGCCGAACTGGTGGTGGGCACCGACTCGGCGGAGTACGCCGACTTCATCCGGGAGAGCCTCGGGCAGCTGAAAGGCATCGAAAACCGCCTGGCTCCCCGGCCTTTCGTGGACCGGCTGGCCGGGCACCCCCAGACCCGCTTCGAGACGCTCTTCCGCTCCCAGGGGAAGCCCATCCACTACTTTCTCTACCGCCGGCTTGAAAATTTCGAGGCGGAGCAGGGAGGCGGCATCGCCGCCCTCCGCGCCGCGATTCCGAGGAGGATGCCCGAAATGCCCCACGTCGTCTTTTCCGGCGCCCTGGACCTTCCCCGCTGGGGGCGCGCCTTTTCTCCGTTCGAATGGACCGAGGGCGACACCCGCTACCGGGTGTCCGAGCTGTGGACGCCCGCTTCGGGCAAGGGCCTGCTCCTGGAGGCGGTCATCGTCCGGGAAGGGCACGACAGCCTGTTCTACGTGGAAATCGGGCCCAAGCCCAGCGGGACGGTGCTTCGCATCGCCCCCCTGAAGGAGGTGGAGCGGGACGAGCTGCTCTTCCGCTTCCTGGCCGGGCTGGCCCGCCGGCTCCTGGACAGTTGCCCGGAAACGGCCGTCCTGCGCCACAACCTGGGCGGCCTGCTGCCCGCGGGGGAAGCGCGCTCATGAAGGGCAAGCTCGGCAACATCCTGGCCGCCGCCTTCCTCACGCTGTTCGTCCTGGGCCTGGCCCGGGTGACCGGCCCGAACTTCCGGTTCACCGTCTCGCTGGAGGGCGAGGGCTGGAGCCTTTCGCACAAGGCGCCCCGGGTCATCACCGACGCCGAGCGCCCCGAGCTGGTGCTCCGGCAGGGCGGCCGCCCGGAGGCCGTGAAATCCGTCCGCCTGCTGGGGTACGATGTGAAGAAGGGCAGCCGGGCCGTGACCATCGTGCGCGGGGCCGCCGTGACGGCGCCGGACGGCGGGAGGCAGTGGGTGTTCCCCATCGAGCGGCTTCCCTGGGCGGGCAAGTTCCGCTACGTTTTCCGGGCCGGACAGGCGGACGGGACCGAGAAGGTGCTGGACCGGGGCGGTGAGCCGCTGACCGTGCGCTTCCGGGGCGACGTGCCCGATCTCCTGACCGTCCTGCACATCCTGCCCATGTTCCTGGGTTTCTACTGCGTGATCCTGTCGGCCCTGGACTCCCTCACGTTTTTCCGGGGCGTCGAGCCGAAGCGCTCCCCCCACCGGACCGGCCTGGCCGGTTGGATCTGGATGGCCATCGGCGGGGTTCCCATCGGGATGCTCATGAACCGCTTCGCCTTCGGGGTCTACTGGGAGGCCTGGCCGTTCGGGGCCGACGTCACCGACAACAAGACCCAGGCGCTTCTCCTGCTGTATGCCCTGGCCCTCCTCGCCAGCCGCAAGGGTCGCCGCCCCTGGCTGATCCCGCTGGCCAGCCTGACGGTGCTGGCGGTGTACCTCATTCCGCACAGCATCTAGGGGGTTTCGCAAATGCCAAAAGAAACGGTGATGAAATCGCGGCCGGCCTCTCCCGCCGCCGCCCGGCGTCCGTTCCTGGCGCTGCTTGCGCTCGTGCTGGCTGTTTCGGCGGCCTGGCTGTTTCCCGGGGAAGCCCCGGCAACGGAGAAGGAGAACGTGCAGCAGGCCATGGAACGTGTGCTGCGGAAGACGGAGGAGATCACCGGGATCCGGCGCAAGGCCGACATCCCCTGGGAAATCCTCACCCGCGAGCAGGTCCGCGAGATGCTGCGCCGGGAACTGGCCCGGGAAAAGCCGCCGGAGCGTCTTCAGCGCGAGACGCGGATGCTGCGCGCCCTCGGCCTGATCCCCGCCGATCTCGACCTGGGCGCCTTCCTGTTGGACCTGTACACCGAGCAGGTGGGCGGCTTCTACGACCCGAAGACCGGCCGTTACGTCGTGGTGGAGGGCATGGGGGCGCTGCAGGACCTGGTCATGTCGCACGAACTGGTGCACGCGCTGCAGGACCAGTACGCCGGCTTCGAGCGCCGCATCGAGGGGATCCGGGGCGACGAGGACGCCGAGATGGCCTTCCTGTCGGTGGTGGAGGGCTGCGCCACGACGGCCATGATGGCCTACATGTTCAACAAGCCGGTGGACGACATGCCGGACCTGGGGCGCATGGCCGCCCTCATGCGGCTGGGGAATTCCATGTTCGCCGACCGGATGCCCTCCTTTGCCGGTGCGCCGGCCTTCATCCAGGAATCGTTGATTTTCCCCTACGCCTACGGGACGGATTTTTTGAAGGCCTACCTCGAGCGGGAGTCTTTCGCCCGCTCCAACGGGCTGTTCGCTCACCCGCCCCGCACCACCGAGCAGATCCTCCACCCCGAGAAGTACTTCCGGGACCGGCCGGAAGGCCCGTGCGCGGTCGAGTGGTCCGCCGCCGAGAAGAAGGCGTTCGGCCCCGGCGACTCCTGGGCCGACCTCGGCGAGTTCTACGTGCGCGAATTCCTGTGTCTCGGCCTGCCCCGCCCTGACGCCGAGGCGGCCGCCGCCGGCTGGGGCGGCGACCGGTTGCTGGTGGGTAACGGATCGTCGGGCCGGACGCGGGCCCTCTGGAAAATCCGCTGGGACGACGCGGCCGCGGCGGAGCGCTTCGCGGCGGCCATGGCCCGCTGGAAGGGGAAGGACGGCCGACGGGTACCCCGCCTGGCCAACCGGGAAAAGGACGTGGTGGTGCTGGAAATCGTTGGGCCCCCGTCCCTGCCGCCCACTCCGTCCACTCCGCCCACCCCGGCCGGGCCGGCGGCCCCCGGCCGCTGACGGCGGGGAAGCCGGGCACCCCTCACCCAGGAAGGATCATGGCCAGACTGGAAGACAAGATACTGGAAGCCCTGCGGGAAGCCGGCGGGGCGATGCCCGGCGCCGATATCGTCGCCCGGTTCCTCGGCGCCCTGCCCGGCGCTGCCGGCGAAAGGGCCCTGGAGGCCATCCTGTCGCGGGACCGGCGCTTCGCCCGCACCGAAGAGGGCTGGACGGTTTCGGCGGCCGCCCGGAACAAGGCGGCCTCCCCCCTCCTGGCCGAAGTGCCCTGGCTGGCCGTGGGGGCCGAGGAGTGGAACGCGGGCCCCGAGAAGGCCCTCCTGGTGGCCGTGGCCCGATTCCCGGCCGGCGCCGTCACTTCCTCGTCCCGGGCTCCGCTGCCCGCCGTGGAACTGCACCTGGCCGCCTCGCCCCGGCTGCCGGCCGGCGCGGCCGAGACCCTGGGCGAACAGTGGGGTTTCCCCTGCCGCCTGCAGACGCGGGGGCGCCTGCTGCGCCTCTTCGACGACCTTTTCGCCGAGCGCGCCCTGTTCCTCCGACTGTTCGCCTCGCGGCCGCTGGGCGGGCTCTGGGACGAGCTCGAAGCCACCGGCACGGCCCTGCCGGAGCACCTCTGCCCGCTGCCGGACCTGTTCCGGGCGGCGTTGGGCCGGGAGGGCGGAATCCGGCTGGAGGAGGTCCTGGCGGCCTACACCATCGAGGCCTGCGGCGAGACGCCCCTGCAGACCGAACTGCGCGCCCTACCGGACCTGGTTTCCGCCCTGATGGAGGACTTTTTCCTCGCCGGGGTGAACAGCCTGGACGAGGCGGCGGCCCGCCGGGAGCTGCCGTTCCGCCCGTTTTCGCTGGAGGGGAAGGACTTCGACGAGGCGGACCTGGAGGCGCTGCCGGACGCGCCGGGCGTGTACCTGCTGCACGACGCGGGCGACGCCGTCGCCTACGTGGGGAAGAGCGTCAGCGTCCGCCGCCGAGTGGGGGGCTACTTCCGCCGGCAGGCGGCGGAGGGCGACGAGAAGCTCCAGCGGATCCAGGCCCTCACCCGCCGGATCGGTGTGATTCCCGCCGGCTCCGACCTGGAGGCCTCCCTGGAGGAGGCCCGACTGATCCGGGAACTCAAGCCCCCCGTCAACACCCAACTGGAAGTCCGGCCGGGCCTGGAGGCCGAGAAGCCGCTGGAAGAGCCGGTGGTCGCCCTGCTGCCCGACGTGAGCCCGGCCGCGGTGGCGGTCTACCTCCTCCATCCGTCAGGGCTGGTCTTCCGCCGGTCCGTCGACCGGTCCGCCCCGGACGTGCTGGCGCTGGAGGCCTTCCTGCGCGCCGCCGGCGAGGGCGGCGCGCCCGCGGCGGCCGGGGGCGACCGGGAGGGCTTCCCGCTGGCCCTGCGCTGGCTTCGGCGGAACGCCCACCGGATCGTTTTCTTCCGCTACCACGACTACGCCGACGCGGTGCGGTCCGTGCAGGCCATTCTCGCCCGGATGCCCGACGTGCCCTCCGTGGGGCCCGCCTGAGGCGCTTTCCCGACTCACAGGAGAAACCATGAAGTCCCGCTTTTCCCGTTGCCCCGCCCTCTTTCTCTGCCTGCCCCTGCTCCTGGGCCTGGCCGCGGCCGCCCCGGCCGCGCCGAAGCCGCGCCCCGGCCTGCGCGACGAACTCGTCCGCGAACAGGCCACGTTCGCCTTTTCCCGCCGCCTCCCGCTGAGCAGCGCGGAGCGGCAGGCCGAGGCGGTCCTGGCCGGGCTGCGCGCCGACTACCTGCGCGCTTTCGCCGCCAACCCCAACCTCCCCTTCGCCCGCCCGTTCTGGTCCTGGCCCGAGGCGCTGAAAAGCGACCCGCTGCGGCGGCTGCTGGACGCCATGCCCAAGGGGGGCTTGCTGCACGTGCACGCCAGCGCGGCCGGGGACGTGGCCTGGGTCGTCGACCGGGCCCTGGCCATGCCGGACTGCTGCGCCCGCTGGCCGGAAGCCGGGGCGGGTTTCCAGATGGGGGAACTGGGGTTTTACCCCCAGGGCGATATGCCGGCTGGCTGGGTTTCCCTCTCCGAACTGCAGCGGAGCACGCCCGACCTGCGCCAGGAACTCGTGCGCCTCTACTCGCTGGGCCCCGAGGACGCCGACCGCGACGTCTGGCAGGAGTTCGAGGCCATCTTCCAGCGCCTCGACACTTTCCTCTCCTACCGCCCCGTTTTCCGGGACTACTATCGCCGCGCCCTGGAAATGCTGGCCGAGGACGGGGTGCAGTTCGCCGAGTTCCGCACCAGCCTGGACGGGATCACGACGGAGGACGGCCGGGTCCTCGGCTGCGGGGAGGTGCTGGCCCTGTACCGCTCCCTCCTGGCCGAAGTTCGCGCCGCCCACCCGGAATTCGACCTGAAAATCATCGTCTGCTCCTACCGGGGCAAGCCGGCGGAGAAGGTGAAGGCCAAGCTGGAAGAGACGGCGGCTCTGCGGGCGGCCCACCCCGACCTGGTCATCGGCTTCGACATCGTCGGCGAGGAGGACCGGGGGCACTCGAACCAGTTCTATTCGCAGGCCCTGCGCTCCGTGCCGGGGGTGCCCCTCTACCTGCACGCCGGGGAGAGCCTCTTCCCCGCCAACGACAACGCGCTCGACGCCTATCTGCTCGGCACGAGCCGGATCGGCCACGGGTTCAACCTGGTCCACTGGGGGGAGTTGGAAAAACGGGTCCGCGCCGCCGGCATCCCCCTGGAGGTGTGCCCGGTCAGCAACCAGCTGCTGGGATACGTTCACGACCTTCGCCTGCACCCCGCCCGCGGCTTCCTGGCCCGGGGCGGGGAGTGCGTGCTGGCCTCCGACGACCCGGCGCTCTTCCGCAGCGAGCTCACCGACGACTTCTGGGCGGCCTACGTAGCCTGGGGCCTGGACCTGCGCTCCCTGAAGAAGCTGGCTTTGAACTCCATCGACTACAGCGGGCTGACTCCCGTCGAGAAGGCGAAGCACCGGAAGCTCTTCGCAGAGCGCTGGGCCGCCTTCATCCGGTTCGTCAACGCCCGGGCCGCCCGCCCGTAGCCGGAGGTGCGGCGCGCGGCCGGGCGGGGTGCCAGCCGGGAAGACGCTCCGCCGTGGCACACCGCGTTTCAGGGGAATTTACCACTAATCTCACTAATTGCATGTGGGATAAATGGTTGCAATCGCTCTGCCACCGTCTTGGGAGAGCGGACCGCTGCGCCGGGGCGCCCTCGCGCCGCCATTCCCCAGCGGGAAAGGCCTCCTCGACCTGTGCCTCCGTGCCGCCGTGAGAGAACCAGGGGGAGGAAGTGCACCTTTTCTGCCAGTCGCGATTGGAGTTTGCGGCTTTGCGACTTTGCGCCCTGGCGTTGAAATTTGCCAGGGGGAATTTTCAACGCAAAGGCGCCAGGACGCCAGGACGCCAAGAAATGCTGGCTTCAGGCAGTGCCCGGCGCCTTTTTCAATCCTGTGCCTCCGTGCCGCCGTGAGAGAATCAGGGGGTCAGGAATCACCCGGGCGGCCTGCCGGGCTGCGACCGGCCCAACCCGCGCGGGGAGACGTACTGGGCCGCCATGAAAGATTTTCCGATCCATTGAGGAAGCGAGGAGAGTTGCCATGAAAACGCTGGAGATGATACGCGACGGCCGATTGTCGGTGCCGATGGCCGTTTCCTGGCAGGTGGCCGACATCGGCCGGGCCCTGGGCCGGCAGGAACTGTTCACCCGCCAATCGCCGCAGCGGCTGCAGGTGTTGCGGGACCACGCCATGGTGCAGAGCGCCGTATCGTCAAACCGGATCGAAGGCGTGGAAATCGACCGGACCCGGGTCGGCACCGTGGTTTTTGGCCGCCCCGCTCTGACGGACCGGGGCGAAGAGGAGGTGAGCGGGTACCGCGACGCGCTCGAACTGGTCCACACCCAAGGGGCCAAGCTGCCGGTCTCCGCGGAGACGATTCTGAAGCTGCACCGACTCTGCCGGGGAAACGTCTGGGATGCCGGGCAGTTCAAGGACAAACCGGTGGAAATCATCGAAAAGCGTCCGGACGGCCGGGAAACGATCCGCTTTCGAAGCGTTGCGCCGGAAGCCACCCCAGGGAGTTTGCAGAAATTGATTGAATTGTGGGGCGAGGAAATCCTGGGGCACGACATCGCCCCGGTGATTGTCCTGGCCGCATTCAACCTGGATTTCCTTTGCATCCACCCCTTCCGGGACGGGAACGGCCGGGTCTCCCGCCTGCTGCTATTGTTGACCTGTTATCACCTGGGGATCGAAGTGGGCCGCTACGTCAGCCTCGAACGATTGATCGAAGAGAACAAGGAACGGTATTACGAGACCTTGCAGCAGGGCTCACAGGGATGGCACGAGGGGAATCACGACCCCTGGCCCTACATCGGCTACCTGTTGTTCATCTTGAAAAAGGCGTACGACGAGTTCACCGAAAGGGCCGGAACCTTCGATTCGCCGAGGGGGGAGAAGACGGAAATGATCGAACGTTATCTCCAGCAGGTCGTTGGCGAATTCACGGTGGGCGACGTCCGGCGCGCCTGCCCGGAAGTGGGCATCGATATGATTCGCAGGACGCTCAAGGCCCGCAAAGCGGCCGGCCGGCTGGAATGCCTCGGCCTGGGCCGTAACGCCCGGTGGCGGCAAAAGTAGGTACTACCCGATTAATTAGGTAATAATATGGGTAATATGGTTCCAGCGCCAAATAAATATTGCATTACAATGCGCTCATTTTGTGGCCCTTGTGCCTCTGTGCCGCCGCGAGAGAATCGGGCAGGGTCAGGAAGTGCGCCTATTTCATTCTTGCCAGATAATCCAAGCATGAGGCAAGTATTCTCTCGGTAAATCAATGAACAAACAGAGGAAAACATGAAAGTTTGTGCCCATTGCCTTATTGCTATTATTTTCGTTGTCCCTGTTTGCGCCAATGATCTTTGCAGCAAATACGAAACGGAAAGAACTCAGCTTTCGATATTTGAGAAAAGCCAACATCAAATACTCATGAAAATACTCAGGCCTGGAAATGGGAAATATGATCCTCGGTTTTTTCTCATGGAAGAACAAAAACGGCGGGAAAAATTTCCCGATATTGCAGCAATTTACACCGAAAATGAACAAGCAATAATTCGAGCTATCAACTCAAATCTGCATCTAAACAAGAAATATAACTATTACGTCATGATCGTTGAAGGTGGATGGGTATATTTTAAAATTTTTATCCCCCAAAATGGGGAGTCAAGGGTTTTTGGGGGAGAACCGGATTATGGCATTATATTGGAAATATCCAACAATACAGATGTTGCACCGAGAGCATTAGGAGTTATCCAACCAAAACCTTATAAATGTAACGGGACTTATGTGCAAGAATTTTCTGCAACTAGCGATCACGGGGAAAGTGCAACCATTGCAATTCCGTTGTTTGAGCAGAACGGTGTTAAAGCGGGGGAAGTTCAACTTATCATCTCTGCTGAAGAATAATACTGTAAAAGTGCCTGATGCCATGCAGCGGCCCGGGCGGCCTGCCGGGCCGCGACCGGCCCAACCCGCGCGGGGAGACGTGTTTGAAACACGAGGCGCACAAAGGCCACCAAGGAGAACGGGACCGTTATTATGACTGGTTGATGGGGAATCCGTTGAAGGGAAAGCCGGTATGTCTGCCAGAAAATGCAGGCTTTCGGTAGTGCCCGGCACATTTTTCCTTTCTGCAGAAAACGGGAAAAATCGTTCGCTAAGGGGTAAACCACTTCATTGATGCGATTTTACTTCCCGGAGCATGGCCTGGCGAAGAATTCTGTTTATCCGTCCTTGATAACCTTTGCCCTTGGACTTCTGCCAGGCGATTACATCCATGTCCAGACGAAGGGTGAGCTGTTTTTTCCTCGGGCGGTACATCTTGCCAAGAAGGCTCTCCTCCAAAGGGGGCAGATCCGAATAATCGATCTGATCATCCGGCATGTCGGAAAGGACGGCCAACGCCTTCTTTTGCTCTTCCGTCAATGGCGCAGGATGATTGTCATCGAGCATGAAATTGATAGTATGTTCTTCTTTCATTTTCATTGGCCCTCCTGGCCGAAATCAGCCGGATCGTCTCTCCGTCCTGCCCACGCATAGTGTATACAACCACTAAAACAGCAGGATCGACCATGCCGATTGTGATCCATCGATCTTCGCCATATTCCTCCCGATCGTCGAATATCTCGATCCGGGCCGGATCGAGAAATACACGGGCCGCCACTTCGAAACTCAGGCGGTGTCTTTCCTGATTGGCGATTGCTTTTTTAGGGGCCCATTCAAATAGCAAGGCAATCTCCTAATGTACCTACATCAATATAACTACATATGCGGTATTTCGTCAAGCATATTGTCAGCATGAACAAGGCAGTACCAAGGGTGACGGGCACTGCCTAAATCCTGCATTTCGTTTGCAATTTCACCACTAATCTCACTGATTGCATGTGGGATATATGGTTGCAATCGCTCTGCCGCCGTCTTGGGCGGTGCGGGGCGCTGCATCGGGGCGCCCTTGCGTCGCCATTCCTCAGCGGGAAAGGCCGCCTCGATCCTGTGCCTCCGTGCCGCCGTGAGAGAATCGGGGGGAGGAAGTGCACCTTTTTCTGCCAGTTGCGATTGGAGGTTGCGGCGTTGCGACTTTGCGCCCTGGCGTTGAAATTTGCCCTGGAAAATTCTCAACGCAAAGGCGCCAGGACGCCAGGAAATGCAGGCTTCCGGCAGTGCCCGGCGCCCCGGGCGAAAGCGGCGGCGACGTGGCCGCCCATCGTCGCCTGGGCGTACAAACCCCTTGATTCTTCACCGCCCTTTCGCCGAGAATACAGGGTGCCCCATTTGACAACAAAATCGTTCCTCGGAAGGTAACACCCATGAGAACACGCGATGCCGGATCTCTCTCCCCCCACCGTTCGGTCCTCGTCTGCGCCGCCGGGCTCGCCTTCCTGCTGGCGGCCGCCGGCTGCGGGAAGAAGCCGGCGGGGCCCTCCGCCGCCGAGGAGGCCATGAAGACGCCGGCCGTGG
>CAYTBK010000121.1:0-11890 GCA_964436005.1 uncultured Acidobacteriota bacterium | reverse complement strand
AGTTCCTCAACCGCGTGGACGAGGTGGTGCTGTTCAAGCCCCTGACCGCCGCCGAACTGGAGCGGATCGTTGACCTGCGGCTGGACGAACTGCGCCGGCGCCTGGCCGAGCGGAACCTCTCGCTGGAGCTGACGCCCGAGGCCCGGACCTGGGTGGCCCGGCAGTCCTACGATCCCGTCTTCGGCGCGCGGCCGCTGAAGCGCTTCCTGCAGAAGCACCTGGAGACCGCCCTGGCCCGGCAGCTGGTGGGCGGGACGGTGGCGGACGGCAGCCGCATCCAGGTCGGCCTGGCCGGCGGGGCGCTGCATTTCGCCGTCACCCCCGCCGGGCAACTGGGTGGCGGCCGGCCCGAAACCGCCCCGCCGCCGGCGGACGGGAAATAGCCGCAGCTCTCGCGACCCGCCTGCGGGTTCGGCGGAATCACGCTCCCTTCATTCGGACGGCAGGGCCCGACGGGCGGGAACGGCCCGCCCGGCCCAAACCGGTGCACCTGTGTCTTTGTGGTGAAAAACGGGTGTCCCTTCCGGCTCAGTCGGCGGGGGGGACGGAGAGCAGCCGGAGGGCCTTCTCCACGAAGGCCTCGGCCAGCGCGGGGCCGCCGCCGGGCGCGGCCCACTCGGTTTCGTCGGCGCTCAGGCGGGGGACGGGGAAGGGGGGCAGCGCCTCCTCCGCCCGCACCTCGCCGGGGGCGATCACCAGGCAGCCCAGGCCCAGGAGGACCCGGACGGCGGCGGTTTCCGGGATGTCCGGGCTCCAGCCGGCGCCGCGCAGGAACAGGTGCAGGGGAACGGCCTCCCGCCCCAGCCCGGCCAGCTTGCCGGCCAGCGCTTCGGCGGCCGTTTCCCTGTCGCCGGCCGATCCGCCCCGGAGGACCACCAGGGCCGGGCCGTGGCCGTTCCGGAGCGCCCGCGCCCGCAGCCAGGACCGGGCGTCGCCCGCTTCCCGCCGCTCCGGGGACGGGTGCGCCGCGAGCGGTTCCGCCGTGGCGGGCAGGGGTTCCAGCACGATGCCCCCGCCGCGGATGTCGAACCCCTCCACCAGCACGAACCGGCCCGTGGCCGGGAGGTCGCGGAAGCGGTCGAGGGCCAGCGGGGCGGCGCTGTGCAGCGTGACGACGCCGATGGACCCGCTGGGGAGTTCCTCCCCCGGGCGAACCGGCTGCAGGGTTTCGGGGTCGATGGCGTGTTCCACGGCCTCCACCCGCACCTTCTCCTCCCGCGTGGCCAGGCGCAGCGAGAGGAACCGCTCCGGCGCCAGGGGCGCTTTCCCCAGCCAGAAAACCCGGGCCCGCCAGCGGTTGGTGACGACGGGCGGGTCGTCGGGGCCGGAGACCACCTCGCCCCGCTCCAGGAACAGGGGTTCCTCGATGGTGAAGCCGGTGCAGTGCGGGGCCGGCGCTTCCAGCCGGCCGGGTTCGGCCGGGAACGCCTCGATGGAGCGGACGGTGCCCGTCTTGCCCGAGGGGGAGAAGCGCACGGCGTCGCCCACCCGGAGGGCGCCGGATTCGACTCTTCCTGCAATAATGCGTCTTGCATCGAATTTGTAGACGTCCTGCACCGGCAGGCGCAGCGCGTCGCCGCCGGAAGGGCCCGGCCGGACCAGGGCCTCCAGGCACTGGAGAACGGAGGGGCCGCCCCACCAGCGCAGGCGGGGGGACGGGCCGGTGACGTTGTCGCCCTCGCGGGCGGAGGCGGGGACGATGGCGAACCCGTCGGCCAGCCCGAGGCGGCCCAGCAGTTCGCGGACGTCCCCGGCCACCCGGCGGAAGCGCTCTTCGGCATAGCCCTCCTGGTCCATCTTGTTGACCACGACGACGCCGTGGCGGACGTCGAGGATCTCCAGCAGCTGGCCGTGGCGGAGGGTCTGGGCGGCGACCCCTTCCGCGGCGTCGACGAGGAAGAGGGCGGCTTCCGCCCGGGCCGCGCCCGTCACCATGTTGCGCAGGAACTCGCCGTGCCCGGGGGCGTCCAGGAAGGTGTAGCGCCGGCCCCTCCAGTGCCAGAAGACCCGGGCGGCGTCGATGGTGACGCCCTGCTCCTGCTCCTCCAGGAATACGTCGGTGAGGAAGGCGTACTCGAAGGCCTTGCCCTGGGCGGCGCAGATGTCCCGCACCCGTTCCAGCGCGCCGTCGGGCAGGGCGCCGGTGTCGGCGAAGAGGCGCCCCAGCAGGGTGGACTTGCCGTGGTCGACGTGGCCGGCGAGCACGACCTGGATGTTCTCGGTGGCGTTTCGCATCACATGTACCCGTCCCGCCGGAGTTTTTCCATGCCCCGGTCGGCGTCCTGGGCGCGGCCGGCGCGTTCGGCCACCCGGGTGGCCCTGAGTTCGGCCAGCACTTCGGTCGGGTTCTTGGCCGTCGAACCGATCGTGCCCGTGCACGGACCGCAGCCCAGGCTGCGGTAGCGGCGGCCGTCGCCCTGGTCGAAGTACAGGGGGATGACCGGGACCTTCTCGCGCTCGATGTACTCCCAGACGTTGATTTCCGTCCAGTCGAGCAGCGGGTGGATGCGGACGTGGATGCCGGCGGGGAAGCGGGTCTTGTACTGGTCCCAGAATTCCGGCGGCTGGGAGCGGAAGTCCCAGTCGTTGTCGGCCGTGCGGGGGGAGAAGTGGCGCTCCTTGGCCCGGGTGCCCTCTTCGTCGGCCCGGACGCCCACCACGACGCCGTCGAAGCTGTGGGCGTCCACCAGGCTCCGGAAGGCTTCGGTTTTCAGCGCCGTGCAGCAGACGATCTTGCCCCTGTCGGGGTGCATGCCATCCGCCAGGGCCTTCTCGTTCCTCGCCTCCACCATGCGCAGCCCCCAGTCGGCGGCCAGGCGGTCCCGCCAGACGATCATCTCCGGGATCTTGAAGGTGGTGTTGATGTGCACCAAAGGGAAGGGGCAGTGCCCGAAGAACGCCTTGCGGGCCAGCCAGAGCAGCACCGTGGAGTCCTTGCCGATGGACCACAGCATGCAGGGGCGCGTGAAGTGCTTGTAGGCCTCCCGCAGGATGTAGACGGCCCGGTCCTCCAATTCGTCCAGCGTGGTCACGGCATCCTCCCCTGTTGCCGCGGCAGCGCGGCACTCATCGACTCGGCCAGCCTCTCGATGGCGAAGGCGCACTCCTCCACGGAACGCTCGGCGGTCTTCAACACGAGTTCGGCCCTCTCCGGCGGCTCGTAGGGGCTGTCGATGCCCGTGAACTGGGGCACGACGCCGCTGCGGGCGCGGCGGTACAGGCCCTTGGGGTCGCGCCGCTCGCACACGTCGAGGGGGCAATCCACGAAAACCTCGGCGAAATGCCCCCGGGGAAAGCGGTCCCGGACCTGGTCGCGGTCCGCGGCGAAGGGCGAGATCAGCGCCACGATCACCCAAAGGCCGGCGTCCGCCAGGATCCAGGCCACTTCGCCCGCCCGCCGGACGTTCTCCCGCCGGTCTTCCCCGGTGAAGCCGAGGTCGCGGTTGAGCCCCTGCCGGAGGATGTCGCCGTCGAGCACGTAGACGGGGCGGCCGGAGGACCCCATTTCCCGGGCGGCCGTTTCCGCCAGGGTGCTCTTGCCGGCGCCGGAAAGGCCGGTCAGCCACAGCACGAGTCCCCCGGGCCCCCCCCGGCCGGAGGCCGCAACCGGCATCGGCCGGTCCGGATCGCAGGCCGTCGGCAGAAAGTCCCGAACGAGTGGCCAGGCGGCGCTTTCGTGTTCGCTCATGGACGAACAGCCCGTTCAGGCCTTGCGCCGGGCGCTCTGGATGATCACCGGTTCCAGGGGCACGTTGCCGTGCATGCCCCGGTTGCCGGTCCTCACGTTCTTGATCCCGTCGACCACGTCCATGCCCGCGCAGACCTTCCCGAAGACGGCGTAGCCGTAG
Organism: uncultured Acidobacteriota bacterium; assembly: GCA_964436005.1. GTDB lineage: Bacteria > Acidobacteriota > JAAYUB01 > JAAYUB01 > JAAYUB01 > JAGNHB01. The sequence goes on along the minus strand of CAYTBK010000121.1, from coordinate 8,042 downwards.
CCCTGGCTGTTGGCGGCGGTGAAGTCCAGGAAGGCGTTGTCGGCCACGTTGATGAAGAACTGCGCCGTGGCGCTGTGCACGTCGGAGGTCCTGGCCATGGCCAGCGTCCCGGTCTTGTTCTTCAAGCCGTTGCCCGCCTCGTTTTCGATGGGGCTGCCGGTCGGTTTCTGGCGCATGTCGGCGTCGAACCCGCCGCCCTGGATCATGAAGCCGTCGATCACCCGGTGGAAGATCGTGCCGTCGTAATGGCCGCTGTCCACGTACTGCAGGAAGTTGGCGACGGTTTTGGGGGACTCCGCATCGAACAGCTCCACCTCGATGGCCCCGTGGTTGGTCTGCAAGATCACGATTGGTTTTGCCGGCATGCTTTCTCCTTTTTTTCCCGATATTTTCCCGCGGGTGCGGACCATCCGCCGGGCGAACGGCCACTATACATGATTTCCCGGCGCAAGGGAAACGTCATGAAAGGCGGTCTTTTCACAAGTCCCTGCGATAGATGTGACTAATATCACTGATATGTGACCGCGAACATAGTATTCTACGCTTGTTTTTAACCCCTCCTTTTCCGGGCGGCCTGAGAGCCGCCTTTCTTTTTCCGCCCGCGTCCGCCATCCGGCCCATCCAGGTGGAATACGGCCGGGGAGGGTTCGCCGGCGGGAGCCAATCCGCCGGGGGGATGCGCTATCCTGTCTTGTCTTCTCCTGAACGGACGGAGTATGATGGGGAAGCGGACCGGAAAATGGGCGAGGGGAGATTCGCATGAACGAGTGGCTGGCGCTGTCTGCCAAATTGGTTTTCGTTTTCGGCTTCGTCTTCAACCTGGCGGCCCTGCTGACCTGGATGGAACGGAAGCAGAGCGCCCTCATGCAGGACCGGCTCGGGGCCAACCGGGCCACGGTGTTCGGGTTCCGCGCCATGGGCCTGTTCCACATCATCGCCGATTCCCTGAAGATGTTCCTGAAAGAGGACTTCGTTCCGCCCTTCTCCAACCGCTTCCTGCACGCCGCCGCCCCCTTCGTTTCCGCCTTCTGCGCGCTGGCGGCCTTCGCCTGCATCCCGTTCGGCGACACCCTGACGGTGGGGGGGGAAACCATCGTGCTCCAGGCCGTCCCCGTGGACGCCGGCCTGCTGTTCATCCTCGCCTTCCTGGCCTTCGGCATCTACGGCGTCTTCCTGGCCGGCGTCGCTTCCCGCAACAAGTACTCGCTGCTGGGGGCCCTGCGCGGAGCGGCCCAGGCCCTCTCCTACGAAGTCTGCCTCGGCCTTTCGCTGGTGGGGCCGCTGCTGGTTTACGGCACCCTCGACCTGCGGGGGGCCGTGGCCGCCCAGTCGGGGCTGGTGTTAGGCTTTTTCCCCCTGTGGGGCATCGTCCTCCAGCCTGTCGCCTTCCTGGTCTTCCTGTCGGCCGGAATGGCGGAAAGCAAGCGGGTTCCCTTCGACCTGCCGGAAGGTGAGTCGGAGATCATCGGCTACTTCGTGGAGTACAGCTCCATGCGCTTCGGGATGTTCTTCCTGACCGACTTCATCGAGGTGATCCTGGTCTCGGCCCTGGCCACCCATTTCTTCCTGGGCGGGTGGCTGGTCCCCTGGCTGGGCGCGGCCGGTTTCGAGTTCCCCTGGGGCGGCTCCCTGGCCCTGCCCGGCTGGCTGGTGTCCGTGGCCCAGGTGGGCGCCTATGCTTTCAAGGTGTTTTTCCTGTGCTGGTTGCAGCTCACCCTGCGCTGGACGTTGCCCCGTTTCCGCTACGACCAGATGATGGACCTGTGCTGGAAAATGCTTCTCCCGGTGGCCCTGGCCAACATCCTCGTCACGGCCTTCGTGGTGACGGGTCTCTAGGCGGCTTTCCCTGCGGGAGCCGCCGTCATCGAGCGGAGGGCCGAACTGTGAAGAATCATTCCCGTCGCGTGGTCAGGGTGTTTCTCGCGCAGGGGCAGGCCGGCGAAGAGGTCCTGTTGGAGGCTGACGACGCCTTCCACCTGGCCCGGGTTCTCCGCCTGTCCCCGGGGGACGAGGTGGAGGGCTTCGACGGGCGGGGCTGCCGCCGCCGGGGCGTGTTGACCGCCCTGTCCCCCGAGGCCGGGAAGGTGCTCGTGCGGCAGGTGGAACACGAGGCGCCCGCCGATTTCCCGTGCCTCGTCCTGGGCCTGTCGATCTTCCGGCTCGAACTCATGGACCTGGTCGTGCAGAAGGCCGTCGAACTCGGCGGCAGCGAGGTCGTGCCGCTGGTCGCCGACTACACGTCCCTGAAAGACCCGGCGGCAGCGGTGGCGAAGAGAAGGGAGCGGTGGGAGCGCATCATGCGGGAAAGCCTGAAGCAGTGCGGCCGGAATTCCGTCCCGGTCCTCGGCGCCCCCGAGCGGGCGCGCGCCTGGTTCGCGGGACTGGGGGACCGGCCGGATGCCCGCCTCCTCTTCCACGCCGGCGGCCGGCCCATGGCCAGCCTCTTTCGGGTGGAGCGCCCCTTGACCGCCCGGCGGTTCGTCCTCGCGGTCGGACCGGAGGGCGGATGGAGCGAAGAAGAGCTCAATTCCGCTGATGCGGCAGGGTTTGAAAGGTTTTCCCTGGGGCCGCACACCCTCCGGAGCGAAACGGCCGCCATCGCCGGACTGGCGATCGTTGCCGGCTGTGCCAGCTTTTTCTCTTCTCCCTTTTCCGCTGCTGGGCTATAATATTAAAAATATCTGGAGGATGACGATGAGACCAAGAGGATTTTCGCTGTTGGAAATGTTGGCGGTCATTGTCGTTTTCGGGGTCCTGCTGGTGATCGGGATCCCTTTCGTCATGAGAAGCGCCGGGGAGAACCGGGTGAACGTCGCCCAGCAGATCTTCGCCCAGGCCGTTCACCGGGCGCGTTACCTGGCCACCTCACAGAACTGCCCGTACTGTGTGAAAGTCGACACGGCGACCAAAACGGTCAGCGTCTTCCCGGACAACGACTGGAACGCCCAGCCGGACGCGGGTTCAAGCATGCCAACGCTCAACCTCAAGCTGGACAACAAGATCACGGTGTCCACGCCGGCTTTCGGCCAGTACAAGAGCCCGGCGCCGACGGGGACGAACGTCATCATGTTCGAGCCCAGCGGGGTGATCAATTCCGATTATTCCGCGGCCCCGGCGAATACCTACAACTCCATCGCCACGCCCAAGCTCTCCCTGTCGTCGTCGAGCCTGGGGTACACGACGACGCTTTCCGTCTATGTCGGGCGTTTCGGCGCCTTGACCATCGTCCAGGAGTGACGCGTTCGCCGCGTGACTTGCCGTTTGCGTGAAATCGTCAAGGTTTGCAGCGGCCTGCCGGGAGGCAGGCCATTTTTTTACGTGGAGGGATGAATGAAATTGAAAAAGAACCAGGTCGTGGAGATAGCCGACCGTCTCGACGCGGTCTGCCGCCGTTTGCGGAAGGAAGAGAAGAAGTTCAGGGAAGCGGTGGAAGGCGTGCATCCCCTTTTCCGGAAAAGCGCCCGCAACCTGGTTCACTACTACCTGCTGCGCTCGGGGGAAGAGGTTCGGCACATCCAGAACGACCTGGCGCAACTGGGCTTCTGCGGCATGGGCGACCTGGAGGGGCACGTGCTGGACGGCCTCATGACCACTCGGGACATGCTGCGTCGCCTGGTCGGCCTGAAGGACGCCGGCGGCAAGGCGCCGGTGACGCGGCGGGAGGCCGAGCGGATCTTCCGCGGCCACACCATGGCCCTGTTCGGGAAGAAGATCAAGGGCAGCCCCACCCGGATCATGGTGACCCTGCCTTCCGAAGCCGCCGAGCAGCACAACCTCGTGCGCCGCTACGCCGAGGCCGGGATGAACGTGGCCCGGATCAATTGCGCCCACGACGGCCCCGGGGATTGGCAGAAGATGGCCGCCCATGTACGGCGGGCCCGCAAGAAGACGGGCCGGAACTGCCGGGTGGCCATGGACCTCGGCGGCCCCAAGATCCGCACCGGCAGCCTGGAGGAAGGGCCGCGGGTGTTGCACCTGCACCCCGAACGGGACGTGCTGGGCCGGGTCGTGGCGCCCGCCCGGGCCGTTTTCCTGGCGGAGGGCGCGACTGCCCGGGACGGCGAGGCCGCCGTGCAGGTCAACGGCCAGTTCGTCGGCCAGGCGAAGCGGGGGGATTCCCTCTGCTTCGTGGACGCCCGGGGCAAGCGGTGCCGGTTCGCCGTGTCCGCGGTGGAGGACGGCCGCGTGGCGGTCGATTTCCCGGAGACGGTCTACCTGCTGGAAGGAACCCCGGTCTACGTCGAGCGCGAAGGGAAGCGCATCGCGGCCAGCGTGGCGGCCGGCATCCCTCCCCTGGACCGGCGGATCGTCCTGCACGCCGGCGACCGGCTGCTGCTGTCCACGGACGGCGCCCCGGGGACGCCGGCCGAATACGACGCGGAGGGCGGCTGCCTGCGACTCGCCCGGGTCCCCTGCACGGCGCCGGAGATCCTTGACGACCTGGCCGTGGGGGACCCGATCCTGTTCGACGACGGGAAGATCGAGGGCGAGGTGGAGTCGAAGGAGGAGGGCGGCGCCGTCGTGCACATCCTGGGCACCCGCGGCGACATGGTCAAGCTGGGCGCCGACAAGGGGATCAACCTGCCCGCCACCCGGCTCCGGATCAGCGGGCTGACGGACAAGGACCGGACCGACCTGGCCGCCATGGCGGGCAAGGTGGACATCGTCAACATGTCCTTCGTCAACACCCCCGACGACGTCCTCGCGCTGCTGCAGGCGCTCAAGGACTGCGAGGCGAAGAAGACGGGCGTCATTCTGAAAATCGAGACCCGGCAGGGCTACGAGAACCTGCCGGCGATCCTGCTCGCCGCCATGCGCCACCCGGCCCTCGGCGTGATGCTGGCGCGGGGCGACCTGGCCGTGGAGTGCGGCTGGGAAAACCTCGCCCCGGTCCAGGAGGAGATCCTTCGCCTGTGCAACGCCGCGCACGTGCCCGTGGTGTGGGCCACGCAGGTGCTGGAAACGTACGCCCAGAAAGGCATTCCCACCCGCGCCGAGATCACCGACGCCGCCGTGGCCGAGCGGGCCGAGTGCGTCATGCTGAACAAGGGGCCCCACATCCACAAGACCATCACTCTCCTGGAACGCATCCTGACCGACATGCGGAAGCTGCGCCGGAAGGCCGAAACCCAGCTGGGGCCCTTGTCCCGCTTCGATTTCGGGAAGAAGCCGAAGAAGGAGGAAAAACCGAAAAAGGAAGCCAAACCCCGAAAGGAGGCCAGGCCGAAGAAGGAGGCCGGTCCGAAGCGGGAGGGTCCGGCCGGGAAGGAGCGGAAGGCCAGGAAGGAGCCGAAAGAAGGGGCGCACCGGCCGGAGGCCGGGGCCGATGGGAAGCCCCCCGCTGCCCGGGGGACGTCCGTCAAGCGGAAGAAGTCCTGAGGGCGGCCGGGCCATGGTGAAACTGGAAAACGAGCATCTCCAGGTGGAGATCGCCGCGCAAGGGGCCGAGTTGCGTTCCCTGCGCTCCGTGCCCGCGGGGATGGAATACCTGTGGCCGGCCGACGGGCGCCACTGGAACCGCACCTCCCCCATCCTCTTCCCGGTGGTGGGCAAGCTCGCCAGCGATCGCTTCTTCCGGGACGGCAAGGCGTATACGCTCCCCCAGCACGGTTTCGCGCGGGACTCGACGTTTGAAGTGCAGCAGCTGGACGGCGTTTCCGCCGCCTTCTGCCTGGCCTCGAGCCCGGAAACCCTCCGGCAGTGGCCGTTCCCCTTCCGCCTGCAGGTGGCCTACCGCCTCGACGGGCGGAGGCTGCGCGCGGCGTACGAGATCTCCAACCCGGGGGAGTACCGGGCCCCGTTCTCGCTGGGGTTCCATCCGGGGTTCCGCTGCCCGCTGGCGGAGGGGGAGTCCTTCGAGGACTACGAGGTGCTTTTCGACGAGCTGGAAACCCTTCCCCGCCACCTCCTCCGCGACGGCCTGCGCACCGGCGCCACCGAGACCTTCCTCGAGATGGAGCGGCACGTTCCCCTGCGCCGCTCCCTGTTTGCGCCGGGCGCCGTGGTCCTGCAGGGGCACCGCTCGCGGATGCTGCGTTTGTGGAACCCGGCCACGGGGAACGGCGTCCTCTGCGGCATCGGCGGTTTTTCCTGGCTGGGGCTCTGGTCCAAGGCGGAGGCGCCGTTCGTCTGCGTCGAGCCCTGGTGCGGGGTGGCCGACCGGCTGGACGCCTCGGGTATACTGGAAGACAAGGAGGGCCTTCTCTGGCTTTCCCCGGGCGAGTGCCGCTCCGGCGGCTTCTTCCTCGCCCCCCTGCGTGCGCGCTGAGCGAAGCCGCGCCCGAACCCATCACCGAAGAGGAAAAAATGAGCTACAAAGTGCTGCTGATCAACCCGAGAACGAAAGAAGCCCAGGAAGAGCTGCGCGAGCTGAAGAAGCGCGGGCTGGACGTGGTGGGGGCCTCCTCCTGGCACGAGGCCCGGGAACGACTGGTCCGGGACGGGGCGGTGCAGGCGGTCCTGACCGAGTGGCGGATCCCGCTGGAAGCCAGGTCCAAGGCCTGCCTGGAGGGCGAGGAGTTGTTCGCCCGGATCCAGGAACTGCGGTGGGAGGTCAACATCTTCCTCTTCACCGCCCGGAAGGACTGCCAGAACCTGGCCACGGGCGGGCGCACCAACAGCTACTTCTACAAGGAGGAGAAGGACTGGGAGGACATCGCCGGCCGCGTGCGGACGGAAATCGTCTCCAGCAAGAACCGGGCGCCCTTCTACGAGGCCCTGGTGGAGTACGCGGCCCAGGCCAACGACGCCTGGCACACGCCCGGCCACGCCTCCGGCTACTCGGTGAAGAACTCGGAGTACGCCCGGGACTTCTACCAGTTCTTCGGCCCGAACCTCTTCCTCTCGGACATCTCGGTCAGCGTGCCCCGCCTCGACTCCCTGATGGACCCCCGCGGCGTCATCCAGGACGCCCAGGAACTGGCGGCCCGGGCCTTCGGCGCCCGCTACACCTTCTTCTCCACCAACGGCACGTCGACGTCCAACAAGGTGCTCATCCAGACCCTGCTCAAGCCGGGCGAGGCCATCCTGCTGGACCGGAACTGCCACAAGTCGGTGCACTACGGCGTGGTCATCTCCGGCGCCGAGCCGCTGTACCTCATGCCCTCTGTCAACCAGAAGTACGGCATCTTCGGGCCCGTGCCCAAGAAGCGCATCCTGGAAGGCATGGACAAGGCCCTGCGCGAGGGCAAGAAGCTCAAGGCCCTCATCCTGACCAACTGCACCTACGACGGGCTGATCTACGACATCCGCGACATCGTGGAGGAGGCGCACAAGCGGGGCATCAAGGTCATCGTCGACGAGGCCTGGTTCGGCTACGCCAACTTCCACCGGGAGTTCTACCCCTGCGCCATGGCGGCGGGGGCGGACTACGCCACCCAGTCCACCCACAAGACCATGAGCGCCTTCTCCCAGGCCTCCATGATCCACGTGAAGGACCCGGACTTCGAGAAGATCCGCGATTTCTTCCAGGAAAACTTCAACATGCACACCTCTACTTCACCGCAGTACCCCATGATCGCTTCGCTGGACGCGGCCCGGAAGCAGATGGCCATGGAGGGGTACTCCCTGCTGCAGCGGACGCTGGAACTGGCCGACGCCCTCACCTCCTCCATCAACTCCCTGAAGAAGTTCCGGGTCCTGGGGCTCGACGACCTGATCGCCGAGGAGGTGCGCGGCGACGGGCTCCGCCTGGACAAGACCAAGCTGACCATCGACATCTCCAACTCCGGCTACACCAACCGGGAGATCGAGCACCTGCTGCTGAACAAGCACAACATCCAGATCGAGAAGACCACTTTCAACACCATCTCCGTGCTCATCACCATCGGCGCCACCTACTCCAAGGTCAACCGGCTTTTTCTGGCCCTGGAGAACATCGAGCGCCAGTCCGGCTCCCTCAAGACCAGCGAGTCCACCAAGGTGCTGTCGGAGTTCCACCTGTCCCTCTCGCCCATCCGCTACCGTCCCCGCTTCGCCTTCTACTGCGACGGCGAGCACATCCCCCTGCGCGACGCGGCCTCCCGCATCGCCACGGCCATGGT
>CAYTBK010000120.1:0-11926 GCA_964436005.1 uncultured Acidobacteriota bacterium | reverse complement strand
CCTCACCGACATGAACCAACCCCTGGGCCGGATGGCCGGCAACGCCCTGGAAGTGACCGAGTCCATCCAGACGCTGCGGGGAGAGGGCCCGCGGGACCTGGAGGAGCTCTCCGTGAAGCTGGCCGCCGAGATGATTTTCCTCGCCGGCCTGGTCCCGAACCGGAACGCCGCCCGCGTGAACGCCCGCGCCCAGCTCACCAGCGGGCGCGCCCTGGAGCACTTCGCCAGAACGGTGGAGATGCAGGGAGGAGACCCACGGGTCGTGGACCGGCCCGACCTTCTTCCCGCCGCCAGGGAAAAGCAGGCGCTGACCGCCCGCCGCAACGGCTGGATCGGCGCCCTGAACGCGCACGCCGTGGGAACGGCGGTGGTCGCCCTGGGCGGCGGGCGCCTCCGCTCCGAAGACGCCGTCGACCCGGCGGTGGGCGTCGTGCTGGAGCGCAAGGCGGGCGAGGAGGTGCGCGCGGGCGACCTCCTGGCCACCGTGCACGCCAGCGACCGCGGCAAGCTCGACGAGGCCGTCCGGGCCCTCGAGTCGGCCTACACCGTCAGCGACGAGAAACCCAAAGACATTCCATTGATATTAGAATATTTGCGTCCGTAATCAACATCCGGCGGCGGAACGGTTTCCCTGACAGCATCCGCCCGCCGGGCGGAAAGACAATCGGGAGGAAAACATGATCAAGAGGTTTGACGAGCTGTTCGAAAGAGTTCGGCAGGGCAAGCGCAGAACGCTGGCCGTACCTTCCGCCGAAGGCGAATCCGTGGTCGAGGCTTGCGCCGAGGCCGCCCGGGAAGGAATCTGCGACAGCCTCCTCATCGGCAATACCGAGAAGATCCGCTCCATCATGGGCAAGCTCGGAGTCAGCGGCGACGCGCTGCGGCTGCACGAGGAACCGGACCCCGAAAAGGCCGTCTGGGTAGCCATCGACGCGGTCCGCGAGGGCCGGGCGGGCATGCTGATGAAAGGGAAGAGCGACACCAAGCTGGTGATGAAAGCCGTCCTGGACGGCGAACGCGGCCTGCGCACCGGCCGGGTGCTCAGCCACGTGGCGGTGGTGGAGATGCCGACCTGGCACAAGCTGATGCTGCACACCGACGGCGGCATCAACATCTCCCTGGACTTGGAAAAACGGATGGACATCGTCCGGAATGCCGTGGAAGTGGCCCACAAGCTCGGCATCGACACGCCCAAGGTCGCCCTCCTCTCGGTCATGGAGGGGATCGACCCCAAACGCCAGGAAACGCTGGATTACCAGCAGATGCTGGCCATCCAGGCCCAAACGCCCTTCGTCGAGGGCATCCTCGAGGGCCCCATCGCCCTGGACGTGGCCCTGAGCGCGGAATCCGCCAGGACCAAGGGCATGGAGAGCCGCATCGCCGGCGACACCGACATCTTCCTGGCCCCGGAAATCACCACCACCAACTTCTCCATCAAGATCCTGATCTACCTGGCCGGCGCCAAGGTGGGCGGCCTGGTGGTCGGCGCGTCCGCCCCTATCGTGCTGCTGAGCCGGTCCGACGACGCGGGGACGAAACTGCGCTCCATCGCCCTGGGCGCCCTGTGGGGCGACTGAGGACGTCCCGCCGCCAGTTCACTACATCAATTCCAGGAGTTGACATGAGGATACTAGCAATCAATCCGGGCGGAGTGTCGACCAAGATCGCCCTGTACGAGGACCGGGAAGCGGTCTGGGCGGAGGACGTGCAGCATTCCGAGGAGGACCTGAAGGGCTTCCATTCCGTCCTCGAGCAGTTCGATTTCCGCCTCGGCCTGATCCGGGCCCGGCTGGAAGAAAAGGGGGTGCGCGAATCGTCCCTGGACGCCGCCGTCGGGCGCGGGGGGCTCTTCAAGCCGCTCAAGTCGGGCGCCTACAAGGTGAACGCGGCCATGCTGGACGACGTGCGCCAGGGCCGCACCAAGGCCGACCACCCCTCCAACCTGGGCGCCCTGCTCGCCCACGCCATCGCCGCCCCGCACAGCAAGCCGGCCTTCATCGTCGACCCGGTCTCCGTGGACGAGTTCGATGAAGAATCCCGGATTTCCGGCTGGCCGGAAATCGAGCGTCAGTCCCTGGTGCACGCGCTGAACGTGCGGGCCACGGCGTTCAAGGCAGCGGAAAAAATGAAGCGCGACTTGTCTGAGCTGAACCTGGTGGTGGCCCACCTCGGCTCGGGCTTCAGCATCTGTCCGCTCCGCCAGGGCAAGATCGTGGACGTGAACAACGCCAACGACGGCGGCCCGTTCTCGCCGCAGCGCACGGGCACGCTCCCGGTCACCCAGCTGGTCAAGCTGGCCTTTTCGGGGAAATTCCCCGACGCCAGGGCCATGAACGCCGCCCTGACCAAGAAAGGCGGCCTGACCGCGCACCTGGGCACCCACGACCTGCGCGAGGTGGAGCGCCGGATCGAAGCCGGCGACAAGAAAGCCGCCCTGGTCTTCCAGGCCCTGACCCTGCAGATCTGCAAGGAAGCGGGCGCCATGGCGGCCGTCCTGGACGGCCGGGTGGACGCCGTGCTGATCACTGGGGGGATGGCCTATTCCAGGCGCCTGGCGGATGCATTGTCCGCCCGTCTGGCCTGGATCGCCGAGGTGATGGTTTTCCCCGGCGAAAACGAGCTGGAGTCCCTGGCCCTGGGCACCCTTCGCGTCCTGACCGGACAGGAGAAAGCGCAGCTCTACTGAAGGCCTTCCCGGAGTGGCGAGGCTGGCCAGCCGGTTCCGGCGGAACACCCGAAAAGATCTGCCGGGGCCTCGGGTGACCGGTCCAGCCCCTCGCTCCGGAAACGGAGAACCGCAAGCATGACCGTTGAGCACAGGCTGAAACCAGTCTACGGAAAGGTGCCCGTCGGCATCTTCCACTCCGATTCCGACGGCACTTTCCTGGCCGGCCATTTCGATGCCCGGAAGCTCCCCTTCCCCCGGGAGGATTTCACCGGCAAACGCTTTCAGGACATTCTGCCCCCCCACCTCTCCCGGCGGATCGAAGGGGCCTTCTGCCTGGCCCTGGCCTCGAACTCCGTCCAGTTCGAGCAGTTCGAGGTCCCGGTCGGCGGACGTGTCCGCGCCTACGACGTCTGGGTCATTTCCAGCCGGACAGGCACCGTCTTCACCGTGGTGCACGCCGAACATCCCCGGGCCGGGGAGGCGGGGACGAGCCCCGGGGCCATGCTCCGGGAAGCGGAGGAACGCTATCGCGACCTCTTCCTCAACACGCGCGACTGCGTCTTCTGGGTGAGCGTATCCCCCGAGGGGGAAATGACCGTGGACTGCGTCAACCCGGCCTGCGCCACCGCCCTCGCCTCCTCCGCCGACAAGCTGCGCGGCCGGAAGTTGGAGGATCTCAAGCCGTTCCGCCAAAACCACGCTCTGGAAAGTTTTCGCCGGTGCGTCCGGACGAACCGCACCATCGATTTCGAGGAGCGTTCCGTCATCGACGGCAAGGCCCGTTACTTCCAGACGTTGCTGGTTCCCGTCAGCAACCGCGAGGGCCGCGTCTACCGGATGGTGTGCTTCTCCCGCGACATCACGGAAATGCGCCAGGCCGAGGAGGCCGTACAGCAGGCCCAGAAACTGGAGAGCCTCGGGATCCTCGCCGGAGGCATCGCCCATGATTTCAACAATCTGCTGACAGCCATCCTCGGAAACCTCAACCTGGCCCAGTTGAACCTGGCCGCGGAGTCCCCGGCCCGCCCCTACCTGGACAGCATGGAGAAAGTGGTCCTCAAAGCCGCCGAACTGGCGAAGCAGATGCTGGCCTACTCCGGGCGGGGCCAGTTCGTCGTCAAGAAGCACGACCTGAACATGCTCGTCCAGGAACTGACCCGGCTGCTGCAGGTGAGCATTTCGAAGCGGGTCAGGCTGCGGTTATTCCTCCAGCCGGGCCTGCCCGCCTTCGAAGCGGACGCCGCCCAGATCCAGCAGGTGATCATGAACCTGGTCACGAACGCCTCCGACGCCATCGGGGACCGGAACGGAACCATCACCATCACCACGGGGCTGCGCGCCATCGGGGAGGCCGAAATCGCCAACGCCTTCCCCGGCCAGCCGTTGATCCCCGGCGACTTTCTGGCCCTCGACGTCACCGACACCGGCTGCGGGATGTCGGACGAGGTCCTCGCCAGGATTTTCGACCCCTTCTTCACGACCAAAGCCACCGGCCGCGGCCTGGGGCTTTCGGCCATGCAGGGCATCCTCCGCGGCCACGGGGCGGGGATCGTCATTTCCAGCCAGCCGGGGATGGGCAGTTCCTTCCAGCTTTTTTTCCCCGTTTCCCCCGACGAGGAATGCAGAACGGAAGAACAGCCCGCCGCGGCGTGCCAAAGGGATTTTCATGGACTGGTCCTGCTGGTCGACGACGAACCGAGCATCCTGGCCTGCACGGGCGCCGCCTTGCGGGGCATGGGGTTCGACGTCGTCACCGCCCGGGACGGGGAGGAAGCCGTGGCCCGCTTCGGGGAGTGCAAGGAACGCCTTTCGCTGGTCATCCTGGACCTCACCATGCCCAACATGGACGGTCGGCAAGCCTACGAAATCATCCACCGGGAGCGCCCGGACCTTTCCATCATCCTTTCCAGCGGGTATGATAGGCAGGACACCATCCGGAACTTTGCCGAGCTGGACCTGGCGGGATTTTTACAGAAACCATATCTTTTGCGGGACTTGAAGTCCGTCGTGGGGGCCGCTGTCAGCAGAGGGGGAGCGGGACGGCTGGGATCGCTGAACTGATCGGATTCTCGGCAGGGGGCAACGCCATGGGAAAATCAGGCAAACACGGGGATGGCAAGGGCAAACCGGCCCTCGGGGTCATGGGGACCCTCCGGATTGCGCTCAAGTACTGGCGGCCGCACTGGCCCATAGCCGCCCTGCTCCTGCTGATGCTGGCCTTTCAGCAGGGCTTCAAGGCGTTTTTCGCCCTGAGCCTCGGCATGGTCGTCAAGATGCTCGGGAACGGGGACGCGCAAGGCATCACGACCCTCATCATCCTGCTCAGCTTCGGTTTCCTGCTGGCCGGAACGGCCACCTTCGTGGCCGACTTCCTGGGCGCCAAGGTTGGCGCCGCCATCATCAACACCATCCGCCACAAGATGTTCCGCCACCTCCAGCACCTCTCCATCGGCTACTACTCCCAGGCCCAGAGCGGCGACATCGTCGCCCGCTTCACCAGCGACCTGGCCGACATCCAGAAAGGGCTGACGCTGCGCATCATCGACGCCTTCGTCGCCGTCATGGGCCTGGCCATCAGCATCCCCGCCGCCTTCTTCACGGAGTGGCGGCTGGCCCTGGCCATGATCCTGAGCCTGCCGCTCGTGGGTCTCGGGACCCGCATCTTCGGAAAGAACGCGGCCTCCTCCCGCTACAAGCTCAAGCAGGAGGAGGCCGGCATCGCCGCCACGGTCCAGGAAAACGTGCGAGCCCAACCGGTGGTCAAGGTGTTCGGCCTGGCCGGGCTGCTCCTGTGGCGGTTCGACCGCCAGCTGGACAAGGTGGGGAAGCGCTACGTCAAGGCGGAGTACCTGGCCCAGCTGGTGGGGACGGCTTCCACCCTCGGCGTGCAAGCCGTCCAGGTGGTGGTGATCGCCTTCGGCGCCTGGCTGGCCGTTAACGGGTACATCCTGCCCGGCATGCTGGTGGCCTTCATCACGCTGCAGGCCAACATCAGCAAGGACGCCTACGACCTGATGAAGAAGGTGGTGCCGAACCTCATCTCCTCTTCGGGCGGCCTCCAGCGCATCGAGGAACTCCTGGCCGAACCGCTCCAGATCACCTCCCGGCCCGGCGCCCCCGCCCTGTCCCGCATCCGCGGGCCCATCCGCTTCGAACAGGTGGTGTTCAGCTACGGCGACGGCCGGCCGGCCCTCCAGGACGTCTCCTTCGAGATCCGGCCCGGCGAGAAGGTCGCCCTGGTCGGCCCCAGCGGGTCGGGCAAGAGCACCGTGCTGCAGCTGCTCCTGCGCTTCTACGACCCGGGCCGGGGGCGGGTCACCGTGGACGGCAGCGACCTCCGCGCCATCGACCTGGCCGGCTACCACTCCCAGATCGCGGCCGTCTTCCAGGACAGCCTCCTCTTCTCCGGGACGGTCATGGAGAACATCCGCCTGGGCCGGCTGACGGCCACGGACGAGGAAATCCACGCGGCCGCCCGCGCCGCCGAGATCCACGACATCGTCATGGGTCTGCCGGAGCGCTACGAGACCGCGGTGGGCGAACTGGGCGGGCGGCTGAGCGGCGGCCAGCGCCAGCGGCTGTCCATCGCCCGGGCCATGCTCCGCAACCCCTCCATCCTGATCCTCGACGAAGCCACCTCGGCCCTCGATCCGGCCACCGAATCCGCCGTCAACGCCACCCTGGACCGGGTAGCGCAGGGCCGCATCGTCGTCTCCGTCACCCACCGGCTGGCTTCTGCCCGCAACGCCGACCGCATCATCGTCATGGACCAGGGCCAGCTCGCCGAGATGGGCAGCCACGACGAACTGCTGGCGAAGAAAGGCATCTATTACGGCCTGTGGGCCAAGCAGAACGGGATCGAGGTCAGCGACGACGGGGCATCCGCCGGGATCCAGCCAGAATGGCTCTCCCAGGTGCCCATCTTCGCGGAACTGGACGAGGCGGGCCGGGCAGCCGTCTCCGCCCGGCTCGTCTCGGAAACCGTCGCCCAGGGGCGCACCGTTTTCCGGGAAGGGGAACCCGGGGACCGCTTCTACATCCTGGCCCGCGGGAAAGTGGAAGTCGTCGCCGGCCCGGACAACCGGAAGCTGGCCGTGCTCACCGACGGGGACTTCTTCGGCGAACTCTCCCTCATCTACGACTCCCCGCGCAACGCCACGGTCCGGGCCCTTCAGCCCTGCGTGCTGCTGAGCCTTTCCGACGCCGACTTCACGCAGATCCTCGACGAGCACCCGGAGATCCGCCAGCGCGTCGAAAAAACGGCCCGCAAGCGCCGGAAGCTGTCCCTGCCCGAGGCCAGCCCGGCACCTCCGCCGCTGCCTCCCGCCGCGCCGGCAGCCCCGGAGGAATCCGCGGCCTGGCGCCCGTCGTCAGGCACCGGGGTGTCCCAACCGCCCCCCCTGCCCTTCGCAGCCGCGGAAAAAGCGCCCCCGCAGCGGGACCGCACCGTCTTCATCGGCTACACGGCGCCCAGCGAACTTCGGGTGGAGCAGGGCCCCGATGCCGGCACAAGCCACAAGATCCAGCCGAACACCCGCATCGGCCGGAGTCCGGAAAACGACATCGTCCTTGCGGACAAGAAAGCGTCTTCCCAGCACGCCGTGCTCGTCGCCACCGGCATCTTCCTCATGCTCACCGACCTGGAGAGCACCAACGGCACGCTGCTCAACGGGGAGAGAGTGCAGCACCCGGTCGCCGTCAGCGTGGACGACGTCATCGCCATCGGCGACACGGTCTTCCGCGTGTCCTGATCCGGCGACCCGGCCGCAATGGCCGAGGGGTGTCGAAGAGTGCGATATGGAACGTTGCTTGCAGGGGGACGGCCTCCATGACCATCGGCGGTCCAGGCGCGTCCGGGGCGGGAATCAACAGGGATCCCCATCGATTCCCTACGGGAAAATCCGGTTTAAATGGTCCATCCGGCTATGGTCATCGATTCCCTACGGGAAACGAGATCACAGTATTCTGCCCCTTCGACCTGGATCGGGCCGGGGCCCGATAATTCGGGCCCGACGGCACCCCCGGCAGAATCTACTTTTCGCCCTGGGCGTTTCCCTGGGGCCGCAGAGCCTCGATAAACGCCGCTTCCATCCAGTAGATGTCGGAATTGCCGTTCCCCGGTCGGTTGCGTTCGTGCTGCAGACTTTGGTAGGTCCGGTTGCCCTTGCCCTCCGGTGCCGTCTTCCGGGACGATCCGAAGAAAAAATACTGGCCGTCCGGGGAAAGCGCCGGCGAGTTGGCGGCGTCGCCGGGCATGTTCACCGGCTGGCCGAGGTTGACGGGGTCGCTCCAGGTGTCGTCGGACTTGCGGAAGGAAACGTAGTAATCCACCCGCCCCTTCTTGTCCGGCAGTTTCGCGCAGCAGAAGATCAGGAAACTCTCGTCGGGCGAGATGCAGGCGTTGAAGACGTGCCCCGCGCCGTTGACCTGGGCGGGCAGCCGCTCCGGCTCGGTGTACTGCCCGTCCTTCAGGCGAGAGCGATAAACGGCCTGTTTCCCTTCCTGGCCTTCCCCCCCTTCTTCCCGGATGAAGTACAGCGTACCGTTGCGGGCGACACTGGGGAAATACTCGGGCTTGTCCGTATTGACCGGTGCCCCCAGGTTCTTCGGCTCCGACCAGCCGTTTTCCAGCCGGTCCATGACCCAGATGTCCTGGTAGGCCCACCCCGCGGCCGGTTTCAGGTCGGGCCGCGACGGGCGGGTGGACAGGAAGAAGAACTTCTTCCCGTCCGGCGAGATGCAGGGCTCCAGGTTCAGGTAGGCCGGGTCGGCCGAGAACGGCGCGATTTCGGGCCCGGTCCACTTCCCGTCCACCAGGCGGCATACGGCGATGACGGCGAAGTCGGCACCCATTATCCCGAAATACAGTTCCTTGCCGTCCGGGGTCACGGCGAGGTCACGCTCGTAGAGCCCGGTCGAGACGAAACCCGGGGCGAAAAGCACCGGCGCCTTTCCCGGCCGGGTCTCCCCCAGCCAGGGGCCGTTTCGCTCTGTCCCGCCGTCGGCGGCCAGGGAAAAACCGGTCATCAGGAGAATGCCACAGACGGCCCACACAGTTTTTCTGCTCATTTTTCCTCCTCGAGGCGTATCCATTGCGTGCATGAAAAGTGAATTGTAAGTCAATCCCATGAAAAATCAATTCGCTTTTGGTTCCTGGAGGCAGAACGCCCAGCCCGCCAGGAGATGCACCGTTCGCAAAGTCTTCTCCGGGTTGGTCCGGCCGGTAGGAGATTTACCGGGGCGCACGCAAAAACCGCAAAAAAACCGTAAACCTGTACTTTTCTCTTGACTGAAACAACGTTACCGCATATTTGTCAGTTACGTTCTCGATCGGCAAAGGGCCCGTTCCTTTCTATTGCATCGTGGCCCGGGGGGGAACATGTTTTTACGGTTTTCCTCGGGCAAGACCATCGGCCAGGATTGGTGAACAGGCACGTGAAAAGGGAAATCCATCGGAACCAGATCCTGATCAAGCTGTACGAATGCGCTTCCGGCATGTCGGACCGGGAGCTGTACGATTTCGTGCTCGACCAGGCGGTGGATTTGACCGACAGCCACATCGGCTTCCTGCACCTCGTCTCCGACGACCAGAAGTCCATCGTCCTGACCACCTGGAACCAGGCGGCCCGCACCCATTGCACGGCCGCGTACGACGCCCACTACCCGCTGGACCAGGCCGGCAACTGGGTGGACTGCATCCGCCAGAGACGCCCCGTCGTCTACAACGACTTCGCCCGGTCGCCGAACCAGAAGGGCCTGCCGGAAGGGCACACCCCCCTCAAGCGCTTCCTGAGCGTACCGGTGCTGGAAGAGGACAAGGTCCGCATCATCTTCGGGGTGGGAAACAAGCCAAACCCCTACACGGAAGCCGACACGTACCAGATCCAGCTGGTGGCCAACGAGCTGCACAAGATCATCAAGCAGCGGAAAGCCGACGAGCGTCTCCGCCTGTCCGAGGAGAAGTTCGCCACCATGTTCCGGACCAGCCCGGTCATGCTGATGGTCAACGATTTTTCCGACGGGCGGATCGTGGACGTGAACAACGCTTTCCTCCGGTGCCTGGGCTACGAGCGTGACGAAATCATCAACAAACGCATGCCGGACATCGGCTTCTGGGCCAACCTGGGCGATCGCGCCAGGTTCCGGGCCACGTTGACAAAATTCAACCGCATCTCAAACATGGAGTTTGATTTCCGGTGCAGATCGGGGGAAATCCGCCAGGGGGCCATCTCCAGCGAACTGCTGCAGTTCGGCGAAGATACGCTGGCCCTCAGCGTCCTGATGGACAACACGGAGCGGAAAAAGATGGAGCAGGCCCTCGTCCGGAGCGAAATCCGCTACCGTTTCCTGTTCGAGCAGAACCCCGCCCCCATGCTGATCTACGACTGCGAGTCGCTGCGCCTGCTGGCCGTCAACCAGGCCTTTGAAATCTATTACGGCTACAGCGGGGAGGAAGCCCTTTCGCTCAGCCTGCCCGACTTGTTCCCGGAAAACGAGCGGAAGACCGTTCCCGAACTCGTCGAGCTGCTTTCCAGCCGCCTCAGCCTGGGCGAATGGAGGCACCGCAAAAAGGACGGCGCCATCACCAGCATCGTCGTGCGCTCCCACAGCATCGATTTCGACGGCCAGACGGCCAACGTCATGGTCGTCACGGACGTGACGGAGCGGAAGAAGGCCGAGGACACCCTGCGGCTCAGCCGCGACCGGCTGGCCCAGGCCGAGCACATGGTGAAAATGGGCAACTGGGAACTGGACCTGCGCAGCAACCACCTGGCCTGGTCCGACGAAATCTACCGCATCTTCGAAATCGACAAGACGCTCTTCGGCGCCTCCTACGAGACCTTCCTCGCCCTGATCCACCCCGAAGACCGGATGGCAGTGGACGAAGCCTTCCGGTCTTCCCTGAGAGAGAAGGCCCCCTACGAAATCACCCACCGGCTGCTTTTTCCGGAAGGACGGATCAAGTACGTGCACGAAAGGTGCCAGACCACCTATGGCGACGACGGAACGCCGCTGCTCTCCATGGGCACCGTCCAGGACGTGACCGAGCGGGTGATGGTGGAGGAGACGATCCGCACCCTGAACCAGGAACTGGAACAGCGGGTGCAGGAGCGGACCGCGCAGCTGGAAGCCGCCAACCGCGAACTCGAGGCCTTCGCCTACTCGGTTTCGCACGACCTGCGGGCACCCCTGCGCGCCATCGACGGCTTCACGAAGATCCTGATGGAGGACTATGCCCCGCAACTCGACACCGAGGCGAACCGCATCTGTTCCATCATCTGCAAGAACACCGTCAACATGGGGCAACTGATCGACGACCTGCTGACCTTCTCGCGCCTGGGCCGCACCAAGATGAGCCCCTCCAGGATCGACATGGCCACCATGGCCAATTCGATCTTCTTCGAACTGACCACGGAGAAGGACCGCGAACGGGTGGATTTCTCGGTCGGCCCCATCCCTGGCACGCATGGCGACCCGTCCCTGCTCCGCCAGGTGTGGGCCAACCTGATTTCCAACGCGCTGAAATTCTCCTCGAAAATGCCCCGCTCCGTCATCGCCATCGACGGCGACCAGGACGGCGGCCTCTGCCATTACTCCATCCGGGACAACGGTGTCGGATTCGACCCACAGTACACCCACAAGCTATTCGGCGTGTTCCAAAGGTTGCACAGCATCCGCGAGTTCGAGGGGACCGGAGTGGGGCTGGCCATCGTGCAGCGCATCGTCCACCGTCACGGCGGCCGGGTCTGGGCCGAGAGCGAGGTGGGGAAAGGCGCCGTGTTTCACTTCACCATGTAGGGGACAGGAGCAGTCATGGAAGATTCGTTGCCGGTTGAAGTTTTGTTGGTGGAAGACAATCCCCAGGACGCCGAGCTCACGATCCGGGCCCTGAAGAAGCAGCACATGGTCAATCGGTTTTTCGCTGTCGAAGACGGCGCCGAGGCCCTGGACTTCCTTTTCTGCCGGGGCGAGCACGCCCACCGGGCCTTCTCCTCCCCCCCGAAAGTCGTTCTTCTGGACCTGAAGCTGCCCAAGGTCAACGGGATCGAGGTCCTGCGGGCGCTCAAGCAGGACGAGCGCACCCGGTCCATACCCGTGGTGATCATCACGTCCTCGCGGGAGGACCCCGACATCAAGGCCGCCTATTCCTTGGGCGCCAACAGCTATGTCGTCAAGCCGGTGGATTTCGAAGGTTTCGCCGAAGCGATGAGCAAAGTTGGGTTATACTGGCTGCTGCTCAACCAGCCGCCTCAATGA
>CAYTBK010000119.1:0-12080 GCA_964436005.1 uncultured Acidobacteriota bacterium | reverse complement strand
TGGGCGGCACGACGATGCCCAGTTCCTGGGCGATCTGCTTGCGGATGTTCTTGATGCGCTCCACCAGGTCGCCCCCCTGGCTCCGATCGACCAGCGGGATGAGCCCGTAGCCGATCTCCAGGGCCATAGTGTCGACTTTCAGCATGGTCTCGATCTGCTCTTCGGGCGGCTTGACTTCCTTCTTCACGGCAGCCTTCTTCATGTCCTCGGCCTCTTTCTCCATCTTCCGCCCGGCCAGTTTCCCCAGGAAGAAGCAGAGGCCGCCCAGGCTGAAGAAGCTGAGTTTCGGCAGTCCGGGGACCAGCCCCAGCGCCACGAGGATGGTGCCGCCCAGGTAGAGGGGCAACGGGTTGAAGATGATCTGTTCCGACACGTCCTCGCCGAGGGTGCGCTTGGCCGAACAGCGGGTGGTGATGAGGGCGCCCGCCACCGAGACCAGCAGCGACGGCACGGCGGAGACGAGGCCGTCGCCCACGGTCAGGATCGTGTACGTCCGCAGGGCGTCGCCGAAAGACATGTCGAGTTGGACCACACCGATGACGATTCCGGCGAGGATGTTGATGAAGACGACGATGATGCCGGCGACGGCGTCACGCTGGGTGAAGCGGATGGCGCCGTCCATGGCGCCGTAGAATTCGGCTTCCTGGCGGACCTCGGCGCGGCGGCGCTTGGCCTCCTCGTCGTCGATGACCCCGGCGGCCAGGTCGGCGTCGATGCTCATCTGCTTGCCGGGCATGGCGTCCAGGGTGAAGCGGGCCGTGACTTCCGAAATGCGGACGGCGCCGTGATTGACCACGACGTACTGGATGACGATGATGACGAAAAACACCACCAACCCGACCACGAAGCTACCCCCGACGACGAACTCCCCGAAAGACTGGATCACGTGACCCGCCGCCAGGGTCCCCTCCTGGCCATTCAGGAGGATCAGTCGCGTGGAGGCCAGGTTGAGCGACAAGCGGTACAGGGTGACGACCAGGAGCATGGAGGGGAACACCGAGAAGGAGGTCGGTTTCTCGATGTACATGGCCATGAAGAGCACGATGACGGAGAAGGCGAGGTTGACGGTGATGAAGAAGTCCAGGGCGATGGTCGGCAGGGGCACCAGCATGAGGACCAGGACCATGAGCATGGTCAACGGAATGGTGATGTGGGTTTTTTCCACCTTCATGCTGACGCTGTTTGCTGCTTCCATTGGGCACTCCCCCCGTCATCGTGGCGCTGTCATGGAAGCAAAACAAATGCCATCAATTCTTATTTATCTTGTGTTTCCACCTGCCCTGCTTGTAAAGGTAGGCGATCAACTCGGCCACCGCTTTGTAGAGCATGACGGGGATGGACTTCCCGACT
Source organism: uncultured Acidobacteriota bacterium (assembly GCA_964436005.1). Lineage (GTDB taxonomy): Bacteria > Acidobacteriota > JAAYUB01 > JAAYUB01 > JAAYUB01 > JAGNHB01. The sequence goes on along the minus strand of CAYTBK010000119.1, from coordinate 10,730 downwards.
TCGCAGTTCTTGTAGAGGGACTGCGCGAGAGGCTTGTTCTCGACCACCGGCACCCCGTGCGCCTCGGCGATGGACCGGATCCTCAGGGCCAGGAAATCCTGCCCCTTGGCCAGCACGGTGGGGGCATCCGATTCGGTGGGGTCGTAATGGAGGGCCACCGCGAAATGAGTCGGGTTGGCCACCACGGCGGAGGCCCGGGGAACCTGCTTGAGCATGTTCCGGTAAGCCGCCTGCATCTGCTTCTGCCGAATCCTGGCCTTGACCTTGGGATCGCCCTCCAGCTCCTTGTACTCGTCCTTGACTTCTTCCTTGGTCATCTTCATGTCCTTGCCGAACTTGAACTTTTGCCAGAAATAATCGATGCCGGCAACCAGGATCAGGAAGAGGACGAAGCGAAACAGAATGGCCAGCAGGGTGCCGGTGACAGTTTCCACTATCTCCGGAATCGAAGCGTTGATCAGGAGCGGGATGGTCGCGATTCGCCCGCCGATGGTGCCCCAGCAGACCCAGGCCAGGCCGGCGATGATGAGTGTGTTCTTGAAAACGGCCACCACCGAGGCCATGTTGGCAATCTTCTTGAACCCGTCCACCGGATTGAGCTTGTTGAATTTCAAGGAAACGGTCTTCAAGGCGAAGTTCCAGCCGCCGAGGGCGACGCTGCCCACGCCCGCGGCCGCCATCAGCAAGGCCAGCACCGGGAAGAGCATGAAAAAGAATATGTGCACGAAGGCGGCGGAGATGGTGGCAGAGGGCAGCCCCGCCGAGGGATTGTCAAAGGCGCTGCGGAGAAGCATCGTGAAGTCTTCGGCGAACTGGCGGGCGAAGAACGAGCCTCCCGCCGCCAGGACGAGCACCAGCGCCAGCAGGACGGTCATGGAGGGGATCTCCCGGCTTCGCGGAAGCTGCCCCTCCCCCCTCGCCTTGGAGAGTTTCCGGCCGGTCGCCCTCTCTGTCCTGTTTGACTTGTCGCTCATCTGTCAATCCTTTGTCAGGAGTCAAAAAATTGACGCTCCGCTCATGAGTCCCAGCACCTTTTCCACGGCCTGCACCGCATGCCGGATCGCCGCGTCGAAAAAGCCGGGGAAGAACAGCAGCGAGAACCCGAGCGTGAACAACCCGACCAGGAGCTTGAGGGGAAAGCCGACGACCATGATGTTCAGACTCGGGGCCGCCCGCCCCATCAGCCCGACGACCACGTCGATCACGACCATGACCACCAGGATCGGCGCCGCCAGGCGGATGCCGATGAGGAAAACTTCCGTGCTGTGGCTGATGAGGAAGTCGATGCCCCGCTGCCGGAACACCAGCCCGCCAACGGGAACGATCTCGTACGACCGCACCAGGAGGCCGACGACCAGGTGATGGGCATTCAGAACCAGGAAAAGGGCCATGGCGATCAGGTTCCAGAAGACGGCCAGCAGGTTGGTCTGAATCATCGTGGTCGGGTCGATGGACTGGATCATGGAATACCCGATCTCAAACCCCATGATCTCGCCGCCCAGTTGGATGCCGGCGAAGACGAAGTTCAGCATCAGCCCCATCAGCAGTCCCACGGCCATTTCCAGGCCGCAGACGGCCAGGAAAAGAGCCAGGCCGGCCGAGGACGGGTACGGAGGTATGGGCAGCACCGGGAAGAACAGCAGGGTGGCGATGAAGGAGAACAGCGTCTTGGCCCGAATGTTGAAGCTGGAACTGGAGAAGAACGGCGCCGAGTAGAAGAGCCCCGCCATCCGGCTCAGGATGATGACGAAGCGGGCGACAGACGGGATGAGGAACTCTTCCATGCGCGGTCACCGCACGTAGCGCGTGAAATCTCCGAAAAGGTTGCGGGTGTAGGACATCAACAGGTTCAGAATCCAGCCGGACAGGAAGAAGATGGCCAGGATCAGGGCCGCCATCTTGGGCACGAAAGCCAGCGTGGAATCCTGGATGGAGGTAACCGTCTGCAGCACGCTGATCAGCAGGCCGGCCACCAACCCCACCAGAAGCAGGGGCGCCGAGACGGTCACCACCAGTTCGAATGCGCCCTTAACGAGTTCGATCACCATTGCTTCGTTCATACGCACCTCGTCAGAAGAAACTTTTCACCAGGGAGCCGATGACCAGGTTCCACCCGTCCACCAGCACGAACAGCAATATCTTGAAAGGGGTGGAAATCGTGACCGGCGGCAGCATCATCATGCCCGTGGAGAGCAGGATGGACGCCACCACCAGGTCGATGACCAGGAAGGGCAGGTACAGGACGAAACCGATCTGGAAGGCCGTCTTCAACTCGGAGATCATGAAGGCCGGGACCATGACCCGAAGCGGGATATCGTTGAGGTTCTTGGGCCTGGGCAGCTTGGCCACGTTCACGAACAGGGCGATGTCCTTTTCCCGCGTGTACCGGACCATGAATTCCTTCAGCGGGCCGGAAGCCTTGTCCAGCGCCTCGGAATAAGACATCTTGCTGTCCAGGGCCGGCGAGAGGGCCTCGTTCCACACCCGGGTGGCCGTGGGCCCCATGATGAACATGCTGAGGAACAGCGACAGGCCGATGAGGATCTGGTTGCTCGGCATGGTCTGCGTCCCGATGGCCTGGCGGAGGAAGTGCAGGACGATGAGGATGCGGGTGAAGCAGGTGACCGACAGCAGGATGGCCGGCCCCAGCGAGAGCAGGGTGAAAACCAGGATGATCTGGATGGGTGTGGCCAGGCCCCCCGCCGTGCCGAGGCCGCCGGCCCCGCCGGCGACGGGGGGTTGGGGGGCCGTACCTTGCGCGAACAGGGCCGGCGCCAGCAGCGCCAAAGCCAGAACTGCGCCGAACCGCAAGAAGGGAAAGGAAATTCGCCGAATACCACTCATTCTTGGCCTCCCTTTCCCAAGGCGATGTGCAGAGAGGACGAAAAGTCCCCCTTCCCGGCCTCGCCCGGAACCGGCGGCGCCGACGCCTCCGGGCCTTCCGGGCACTCGCTGTCGAGGAGGGCCAGGCCGGCCGGAGACTTGCCCACCAGGTACTTCTTACCCCGCCAGGAGACGGAAAGCAGGCTGCACCGGTCCCCCAGGGCGAAGCGCTCCTCCACGTTGAGCCGGTCCGCCGGGAACTGGGCGGTGGTCTTCTTGCCGTGCCGCAGGGCGTACCGGTAGAACGCGTACAGCAGCCCCGCCAGGATGAGAAGCGCGCCCAGGAGGCGGTAGAAGGAGACGTCCGGGATGGCGCTGCCCGGCACGTTCTTGCCGGGCGGCGTTGACGGGGACGACCCGGGCAGGCCGATGAAGAGCACGGCCAGCACGGCGATGCCGGCGCAGGCCCAGAGAGCGTGTTTCGGGTCAATATTCCGGAACATCGGATTGTATCTCCGTGATGCGGACCCCGATGGACCCTTCGATGACGAAAATTTCCCCCAGGGCGAGGCCCACGTCCTTCACCTTGATCTCCATGTTGTCCCCCGCGGACTTCTGGATCTCGATGATGGAACCTTCCTCGAGGTCGAGGATCTCCCGGATCGACATGCGGGTGTTCCCCATGTCGATGTTGATGGGCACGTTGATGTTTTTCAGGATCTCGAGGGAATGTGCGAAGTCAGGCTTGGCGGGCGCCTGCTGCGCTTCCTTCCTCGGCCCGTGGAGCACGGCATCCTTCGGCATGGGGCACCTCTCGAATGGTCACTGCTGGATATAGAACTCGGTGAAGAACAATTCGTAGAAACATTTCTTTTTGAATGCCTTGTTCAGGCCGGCGAGGATTTCCTTCTTCAGCGCTTCCTTGCCTTCCTTCGTCAGGATCTGGGCGGCCGTCTTGGACGACAGTATCGTCAGCAGCACGTCCTGAATCATGGACAGATCGTGGGGCTCCTTCTTTTCCAGCGACATGGCCAGGGCCTTGTCCGAAAAGCCCAGGCTGATCCCGATCTTGATGGTGGCCGGCGTGTCCTTGTCGGCCAGGTTGATGATCAAGGGGGACAACTGGGCATAGTGCAGGTCTTCCGGAACCTCTTCCTCGGCCTGGGCCTGCCCCGTGACGCTCCCGCCCTTTTTGGCGCCGGCCGGCGCGCCCTTCTTGAAGACGAAGATGTAGCCTCCCACGCCCAGGGCGACGAGCACGACGACGATCATGGCGAGTTTGAGCACTCCGCCTTTTTTCGGAGGCGCGGCGGCGGGGGCGACGGGCGGTGCGGCGGAAGGTTGATCCATGGTGACCTCCTATCGAAAATCAAAATAAACGGAAGCAATTCTCATTCCATTTCCCCTAACGCTTGATTCGCCCCCCGAACCGTGCTTAAATCGCCCGGTTCGGACAAGGGAGGAAGCGAATGGGCAAACAAACCGCAGCAAAACAGAAGAACCGCAACACCTGGCGAGCCAAGTTCCGCCGATTGAGCACTTGCCTGCTCCCAGTCTCGCCGGAGCGGACCGGCTCCTGCATTCAATGCGGCGCCTGCTGCCGGCTGCCCATCGTATGCCCTTTTTTGAAATCCCGCAAGGACGGCACCACGTATTGCGGCATTTACCGCCTTCGCCCGCCCAACTGCCGGAAGTACCCCCGGACGGCGCGCGAGCACATCACCGAGAAAACCTGCGGGTTCCGCTTCGCGGGGAAAAAGTGAAGAGGCCCCGCCCTCTTCGTCCGGGCATGGGGCGCCGCTGGCCGGCCGTTGTCGCCGCCTTCGCGGCGGCCTGCCTGACGGTCTGGCTGCCGGCCCAGGACAAAGTGGAACCGACTCCCTCCCCGGCACCCATCCGGGCCGCCGCCGAGAGGGTCGTCGTCCCGGTGACCGTCTTCAGCCCCGGCAGCGCGGAGACCGGAATCCTGGAAAAAAAGGACCTCCACCTGCTCGTCGACGGAAAGGAAGTTACCGACTTCTCGCTGATGAGCGACCGGGAGGCCCCCGCCGCCGTGGGCATCCTGGTCGACGCCAGTTCCACCTCGGTCAGCCGGCAGCTCCCCTGGATCCGGAAATTCCTGGAAGGCTTCTTCCACCGCACCGACAAAAATGACACCATCTTCATCGCCGCCTACGGTTTGCACTGGGACATCCTCGTCGCCCCCACAGCGGACCGGGCGGTGCTCCTGGACTGCATCTTCAACATGGACGCCGGTCTCATGAAGAACGCCAAGACCAAGTGGGCCGGCCCGCCCGACTCCGTCTGGCAACACGTGCCCTTCAAGCGGGGGTTCCCGGCCAACAAGACGGCCATCGCCCTGGACAGCGCCTACTACGAACTCGCCCGGCTGACCCCGCCCCGCAAGGCGATCGTGCTGGTTTCCGACGGCGACGAAAACCTGTCGAACATCACCCTGGACCACATCCGCTTCTTCGGTTCGCCCATCTACACCGTTTACGCGGGCGGCGCGGGCATCGGCGAACGGACCCTCTTTCGCCGCGGCTCCATGATCAGCAAGATTTCGTCCGAGTCCGGCGGCGCCATCGTCCAGGTGCAGAGCGACGCCGACGCGACGGCGAAAGGCCGCGGCATCGCCGACCGGGTGCGCAACCAGTACGTGATCAGCTTCGTTCCGCCTGATTCGATCAAAAGAAGCGGAACGCACAAGATACGCGTGGAATCGAACGCGAAAGGCCAACTCCTCACGTACCGGCGGTCCTTCCGCTTCACCCGGGACTGACGGTCGGGAGGCCCGCGAAGGGGACGGTCAGCCATGCAGAACCCCGGCGAACAAGCCCTGCACTCCTTCCTGCATGAACACCAGATCACCTGGGGCAGGTGCACCCCGGACGAGCAGGAGGACATCCGCGTGTTGGCCTGGGCCTGTACCGGGTACGCCGAAGCCTGGGACGCCTTCTTTCGGCGCTTCGGCCCGTTCCTTCGTCTGGCGGCGCTGAAGCTGTCGCACAACGCCGACTACGCCGAGGACCTGGCCTCCGCCATCATCACCGACCTCCTCCACAGCGGAAAACTGAAACAGTACAACGGGCGGGGCAGCGTGCGCGGCTGGCTGCGCACGGTGGCCACCAACCGGTTCCTGGACGAGCGCCGGCGCAACGCCCGCGTGCGGCTGGAAGACGTGGAGAGCCTGGCCGTGCCGGTGGCCGCCTGCCAGGAGACAGGATGCGAGAGGCATTTTCGCCGCAACGTCCTGGAGGGAATCACCCGGAAGATGGAAGAAACGTTGGCGGACCTTTCTGGCGACAAGGCCGGCTTCCTCAACCTGTACTACTTCCAAAATGTCACCCTGGCCGAAGCAGCCCGGAAGTTGCACGTCCACGAGTCCACCGCCTGCCGCTGGAACGAAAAAATCCTGCAAAAAATCAGGAAGGACCTCGTCCACTATATGAGATTGACCTTGCACTGGTCCGATGCCGACATCGACGATTTCCTGGAACGGTGCATGGAATACCTCGCCGGGCGCATGGAAAAAGCCCGGCAGGCGCTTTTTCCGGCTTGACGACGAAACGCGCGGGAAGACCCCGGGGGCACCATGGCCAGTCAGAAACTCCAGCATTTCCTCCAGAACGCCTTGCCCGTTTTCCGACGGGAAGGCCGGGGCTGCCCCGACGAAAACGCGTTGGGGGCTTTCGCGGAGGATGCGGCACGGATGTCCCGGGCCGGGAAGCGGAAAGTGCGCCGGCATGTCCTGCGCTGCCCCGACTGCATGGAAAAGACGCTCCTTCTCTCCGGGTTGGCCGGCATCGACCCGCCGCTTCGGGCGCCCTCCTGGCTGGGCCGGCTGTCCGACAGCCCCGCGTTCCGGCCGGTCCTTTCCGCCGCCTGCCTCGCCCTGCTGGCCGCCGCCTTATACATGGGCGGCATCATTCCAACCGTGCAGCAATCCGAATTCTCGCCCGCCGAGCCGCCCGCCGCCGAGTCGCGGGTCCAGGAAACGGCGGCCGCCCCGGCGCCGCCCGCCTACGGCCAACCCGGGGCGCCCGCGCCGGAAAAGGCCGTGCCGCAGGACGCCGTGGGCGGCAGCGGACCGTCTCCGTCGATCGCCTCCCCGGCACCGGCTCTGCAACCGGAAGAACAGCCGGCCGAACCCTCGCCCGCTGTTTCGGCGGGCCTGCCGGCCGCCGCCGCGGAGGGGTTCGCCCCGGTCCCCGAGTCCCTCCCCATGGCCAAGGCCAGGCCGTCCCCGCCGGCCGCCGTCGCCCCGGCTCCGGCGGCAGGGGCCGTCTCCGAGTTCCGCGACGCGGACGCCGCCCCGGCCCGGTCCAAGGCAGCCGATGGGAAACGTTTCGACGAGCGCAGCCGGAACGAGGTCTTCGCCCGGGAAGAAGAAGCGCGAACGGCCGCGCAGGCCGCCCCGGCCCCGCCTCCGCCCGCCCCGGGCGTGGCGGCGGCAGTGGGCAAGGGCCAGTCGACCGACAGCCGGAAGAAGGACAAAGAAGAACGGTCGGCGGAGAAGAAAATCGAGTCGACCGGGCTGGGTGCCCTGCTGGAGAGCCTGTGCGCCCGAATGCGCGGCGACTCTCCCCGCATGGCCTGGGAAGGGCGGCCCTGCCGCCTGGTGGACGGCTACTGGGTCGACGAAACCTTGTGCGGGGCCAGCGTCCGTTCCTACCGCCTGGAAAAACGGCGCGCCTCCCGGGGTGATCGCAGCGAATCCGTCCGCCAGAACACGGAAACACCCAAAGGCGTGTTCCTGAGACGGGGCAGCGAAGCGGTGCTGCTGGTGGAGTGACTCTCCCCGCCAGCCGTCCCCCCGCGAACGGCTTCAAGACGACGGCGGCCCCTCCGGGCGGGCCCGCGGATGGTGGGGAAACCGTTCTCTCCGTTCCTCCCGCCGCCAGCCCCTGTTTTTCCTCGTTTCCTCTCGGAACGCCTTCAAGCGCCCCAATTGCTCCGTGTTCAGAACGGCCCGGATGTCCATCCGCAGGGCCATCATGGCCCGGGCCAGCTGCGCACGGGCCGCCAGCGAGCTCTCCAGGGCTTGGAAGACCGCCTGGCGGTCCGGGAAGAGGGCGTCGGTCAGGTTCTGCAACGCGGCATTGGCCTTGGCCAACCGCCCCTTGCATTCGATCAGCTCCGCCTTCTTGCCGGCGAAGATCCTGTCCATGGCGGCGGCCTGGTCCTCGCGCAGATCCAGCGCCCTGACCACCGCCGGCATCTTCCACCATTTTCCGGGCAGGTCCGCGAAACCGGGTTCCCCGGCCGGCCGTTCCCGGCCCTGGGCGAGCAGGCCGGCCGCCAGGCAGAAGACCACGGCCAGACTCGACAACACTCTGTTCATCTCTACCTCCTGCAAGCTGACCCGGCCGCTTCACGCGTGCCGGCACACGCCGGCGGCCCACCGTGCGGCCGAAGTCCCGGATACGCCCGGCGTGCTCCCCCGCGGGGAGACCGGCGGGTCCTTGACGCCGGCGGGCGAGGCGGGCCGAGAACGGGAGCCGGGCTCCTCGGGCGTCTCGATGTAGGCCGGGTCGGCGACGCTCCCCGGGTCCGCGCCCAGGAGTTCGTCGATTTCCTCGAGCAGCCGTTCCTCGTCGGCCTCGGCGACCACCGCCGCCGGCTCCGCCCCCTGGCACGGCAGAGTCGGCGCGGACCTGGGCGCAGTCGGGAAGACCGCCGGAACGGCTGCCGCCGCCCTGGCCGCACTGGTGGCCGGGCTCTTCCCCGCGCCCCCGTACACCGCCAGCAGAACCCCGATGACGATCACCAGGCAGGCCGCCGCCAGCGAACCGACCACCCAGGCGTGGCGGGCCAGGAAGAAGGGCACCCGGGAGCGGGAGCGCCCGGCAGGGGCCTCCGTTTTCCGGATCCTGGCCCAGACGGCCTGGTCGAAGGAAGCGGACGCCTCGGGGCAGGGATACGAGTCGAGCATCGCCCACGACGCCTCCAGTTCCGCCTGCAGCCGCCGGCACGCCGGGCATCCGGCGAGGTGGGCGGCCGCCCCGTCCGGCAACGGGTCGCCCGGTATCGCCAGGCCATCCAGTAAAATGACGCGCACCTGTTTACATCTCATCGCACACCTCCCGCAATCCCCGGTCGGGCGGATTCTCCGCCCTCCTCCCCCGGGCCAGGGCGCACAACCGGAGTTTCCCCCGGTGGATATGCGTCTTCACGGCGCCCAGGGAACACTTCATGATCGCCGCGATATCCTGGTATGACTTCCCGTGGTACTTGTGCAGCACGATGGCGGTCCGCTCCTTGTCGGGCAAAGCCCGGACCGCCCGGCGGACCCCCTCGGCCGCCTCCCGTTCCACCATCCCGTCCAGGGGGCTCTTTTCCGGGGAGGGGCAATCCTCGTATTTCCGGGCCGCAGCCTCGTCGGCCTCCGACACGGCCAACCAGCGGCGCTTCCGCTTGAGGTGCTTCAGGGACAGGTTCGTGACCACCGTAAAGAGCCAGGTGTTGAACTTGGCCGTCGGCTCGTAGCGGGACCGGGCATGGTAGATGTTGACGAAGGCGTCCTGTGCGATCTCCTCGGCCACCGCGGCGTTCTGGACCAGCCGGTAGGCGAAGTGGACGGCACTCTGCCGGTAGCGCCCGAGCAGCTCGGCAAACGCCCCGTCGTCCCCCTCCCGCACCCGCACCATCAGGGCCGCGTCGGCATCCATGGAAAGCCCTCCCGCCACATGAAACCCGTCACGGGCCGGAATGTTTCAACCGCACCCCGGACGCCGGCCCCGCCGCCAGGGACCGGTTCAGACCGGGTCCCCCTCGAAACGGTTGCGCCAGGCGAAGGTGGAAATGGCGTTGCGGCGGGCCACCGGCAGGCCGTTCGACTCGCCCGCCGTCCCGGCGGCCGGCTCGGGAGCCGGGCGGCCGTCTGCCGGATATCCCACCGGGATGAGGGCCACCACTTCCAGGGAACGGGGAATGCCCAGCAGCTTCTTGACCGATCTCTCGGAGAACCAGCCGATCCAGCAACTGCCCAGGCCGTGGGCCGCCGCGGCCAGGCAGAGGTGCTCCCCGGCGATGCCGATGTCGATGAGGTGGCAGTCGCGCCCCATGAGCCGGGCCGCCTTGTGGACGACCTTGTGCGGCTGGGCGCAGAGGACGAACACGACGGGCGCCCCCGCCATGAACCGGTTCACCCGGGTACCCACCGGGGCGCACTCGGCCAGTTCCGCCACGAGATCGGGCCGGTCCACCAACACCAGCCGCCAGGGTTGGGTGTTGCAGGAGGAGGGCGCCGCCTGCACCGCTTCGAGCAGATCCATGACCTTCTCCCGTTCTACTTTCCGCTCCGCGAAAGAGCGCACGCTCCGCCTCGCGCGAAACAGGTCCTTCAGGTTGTGGGAATCCAGCATGTCGCACCTCCGGAGTGACGTCTTCCTTTCGCCTAGCCTATTTGGATGCCCGGCCGCCCCGACGGATTTCTTTCCGCCGGCGGCGAGTCATGGGCCCGGGGGAAAGCCCTCTTTGCCATTTTACCCGTTCCTTCCGGCCAGGCAAGATTCGGGTCGGAGTTTCCGCCTCCACCCCGTTTTCCGATGTGCACGTTTTTCCGAAAGCGCCTTCATCGGCGAAGAACCTGCGGGTCTCCCATTATTTTTCTTGACATTTCCGGAAATTTCCCCTAAAGTGCCCCATTCGTGCATGCGCCCCGGATCGGTGCACGATGTTTGCCGCAACCACCTTGCGCACTGGCGCAAATTTCCGGTGCCGCTTCCCCTGTGGCGCCGGACCGAATCCGGGCCTGAGAGGGATACGATTTCCGTGCCGCTTTTGGTCGTGAAAACAGGACACCATCGCCGCCCTCGGCGGCAGAGTTTAATTCCGTTTCGGAGAGAATCATGAAAACGTTCGTTCCCAAACCGAGCCAGATTGAGAAGAAATGGTTTGTGGTG
>CAYTBK010000118.1:5774-12122 GCA_964436005.1 uncultured Acidobacteriota bacterium | reverse complement strand
GAAGAGGTTGCCGAAATGAAACCAGAAGACGTCGAAATGGCCGATCTTGCCGGGACGGTCTCCTTCCTGAAGGAAACCGAGTTCTTCCGGGGAATGACGGCGGACTGCCTCAAGGCCCTGGCCGCCCACGCCGAGGCGATCTCCTTCCTGCGCCTGGAGACGGTTTTCCGGGCCGGCGACCGCGCCAGCGCCCTCTACATCGTCGGCGAGGGGGAAGTGGCCCTCAACCGGAAAGGCTGGGAGACCGCGCGCCTGGGCCCCGGATCGGTGTTGGGCGCCGACGCCATTCTGGAGGGCACCGATTACCTGGTCGACTGCGTCGTCCAGGAAGACAGCCGGCTGTTCCGCGTGGGAGAGGAATATTTCACCGACCTGCTGGACCTGTTCCCCGAGGTCTCGCGGGTGTTGCTGGCCAACCTTTCCCGCCAACTGCGGGAGAAAGCCCGTTCCTGAACCCGGTCGACGGCCCTCCTTCGTGGGCCGCGAGGCGGCTTGTCGAAAACCACAAAGACACCGCCGGCCAACGATACCGGTCCGGGCAGGCGTTGAGACCGGGCACGATTGGTTTGATCCGAACGAAGCCCATCCGGCTCAGAATTCGCCTCGAAGCATGCAGGTCATGGACACCCACCGAGAAAAATGGTTGCTGTCCGCAATTCGGGGAGAAACATTGATAAACAGGATAAACAGGATGGCGATTTCTTGCCGCTTCAGTGAGGGAACCCGATCGACTGGTCCTTTTTCGTGAGCTTCGCGACTTCGTGTCCAACCTCAGCATTTTAAAAATTTCACCAAAATTGAATCAGTCCGGGGTCGGACCGGATTCCACCGCCCGGACGACCACGCGGTTGCGCCCCTGCTGCTTGGCCTCGTAGAGAGCGGCATCGGCCGCCTGGAACAGGGCCGCCGCCGTCAGGGCGGCCGCAGCCGGCGGGGCGACGTAGGCCCCGCCCAAGCTGAGGGTGATGTGCGGCGCCGCCAGGGAGTCTTCGTGAGGAAGGCCGCACTGCTCCACCGCCCGGCGGATCCTCTCCGCCACGTGCGCCACGCCGTGGAAGGACGTGCCCGGCAGGATCAGGGCGAACTCCTCCCCCCCGTAGCGGGCGGCGAAGTCGCTGGGCCGCATCACCTGCCGGCGCACGGTCTGGGCCACGGTGCGCAGGCAGACGTCCCCCGCCTCGTGGCCGTAGCGGTCGTTGTACTTCTTGAAGAAGTCGATGTCGCAGACGATGAGGCCCAGCGAGGTCCGGCTTCTGAGCATCCGTTTCCACTCCCTCTCCAGGCACTCGTCGTACGACCGCCGGTTGTGCAACCCGGTCAGGGCGTCGGTGGAAGCCAGCATCCGCAGTTCGCTGTTGGCCTGCCGGAGCATTTCCTCGGCTTCCTGGAGCCGCTGATACTTGCGGGCGTTCTCCAGAGGGAGGGCGCAGAGAGTGGCGATGCCCAGGGCCAGGTTCAGGTACTGGTCGATGTAGGCCGGAAAAGCGATGTCGTCGATAAGCAACACGCCCTTGAGCTCGTCCCGGTAGAACACGCGGAGGAAAAAACCCCGGCCCGACTCCAGGCAGCCGCTGTCCTGCGCCAGGCCGGCCAGACGGCCGCGGATCGCCTCGGTCTCCTCCGTCTCGGGCTGCGGCGGCCGCAGGTGCAGCCGGTCGGGCACCCCCCCCTCGTAGCTCAGGTAACGCAAGCGCTGGGGGGCGAACAGCATCTGGTAGACGTCCAGCATGGACTCCACCGCCTCCCCTTCGTCCAGGATCCGGGCGAGCTGGCCCAGCAGGTCGATGGCCGTGGCGTGGGTGGCCACCTGCTGCCGCAGGTTGCGGATCTGCCCGGAGACGCTGGCTTGAATGTCCGCCGCCCGCCACTCCCCCACCGCCCCGGCCACGAACAGGCGGCTGGCGGAAAGGCCCGTCGGGCAAACTTCCCACGGCCGGGCCACGTATTCGGCGAACTCCCGCAGGCGCTCCGCACTCCGCTCGCCGGTGCCGGTGTCCAGCAGCACGACGCTGCGGGCGGTTTCAGCGAACATTTCCCGGGCCGTCCCCTCGGTCAGGCCCATCCCGTCGAGGGCAGCGCGCCAGCCCTCCAGCCAGCCGGGCGTCGTCAGGTAGGCCCCCCGCCCCAGCCAGTGTTCCACCACGAAACGGTCGACCACGAACTCGAAGCAGGTGGCGAACCGGTGGAGGCGGGCGCCTTTTCCTTCATGGTTGTACTTTTTGATTTGGGAAAGACAGACGCTGCCGACGATCTCCAGTTCCACGTCCCCGTACGACGCCAACGCCGCCGCGATCTCCCCCTCGCTCAGGGGGGGGCGCCCGCAGCGGGCCGGCATGGGCACGACGACGGCGTCTTCGACCCCCTCCGCCGCCAGGGCGGCGCGGACCTCCCCGGCGTAGCGGGCGCACACCAGGAAGGCCAGCCTAGCGGCCATGCGAGGGCGCCTCGGCCAGCGGGTACTTGCCCCAGCGGCGCACGGTTTCGCCGATGGTCAGCAGCACCTCGTCGCGGATGAACCAGGGGATCTCGCCGTGGTTGTCCGCAAGGATGAACCCGCCGCCCGGGCCGCCCTGGGCCAGGGTTTGCCGGACCTTTTCCTCCGTCTCCATGACGCTCCAGCGGCGCATCTCGATGCCGTTGAGGTTGCCCAGGACGCTGATCCGGCCCCGGCAGGCGGCCTTGATCTCCGCGAGGTCCTCCACGCAGCTGACACCCACCACGGCGGCCCCGGTGGCGATGATGTCCTCGATGATGGGCAGCACGCGGCCGGAGGCCAGATGGGTGGCCGGAGGACCGTTGAACCGGCCCAGGACGCGCCTGGCGATGTCGAAACCGGAGGTCAGGAACAAGTCGCGGGAAACGATGCTGGGGGAGGAAACGGGGTCGAAATAGCAGATGGCCGTCGCCCCGGCGGCGAGCTGGGCGTTGGCCCAGTTCACGCAGAATTCCTCGTTGACCTGCATGAGCTTGCGGAAAAGTTCCGGCCGCTCCAGGATGAGGTCGAGATAGGGCCCGAAACCCATCTGCATGACCGGCAAGGAAAACGGCGACATGACCACCCCGATGATGGGGCAGGTGTCGCCGACCCTCTCCTTCATCAGAGAGATGGCGCCCAGGACCTTCTGGAGGCAGGGCGTCTTCCCGATGTCGGGCGGGAGCATCTTCTCGATCATCCCGGCGTTCCGCAGGAAAGGCTCGCCGGAGTTGGGCGGGCCGTCCGGTGAATAGATCACCTCCCCGCCCCAGGCCTCCACTTCCACGGGGGCGTACAGAAAACCGTACAGGCAGTCGTGGCCGTACTTTTCCCGCAGGAGCAGCTGCCCTTCCGCCACGTTTTCCGCCCGGGAAAAATATTCCCGGATGGAAAGGCCCGTTTCCTTCGCGCCGTGCATGGTCAGGAGCAGGAAAAAGGGCACCCGGTCCGGTTCCTGGTGGCCGAGGGCGGTCAACACCCGCTGCATGGAGGTCATCTCGTCTGTTTTCATGCCCCGCCTCCCATCACGATGCGGACGATGTCGGTCACGTCGGAAGCGGAATACCCCATGGCGTCGGCCTGGACCTCCCGCCACAGCTCGGGGTCGAAACGGAAAGGCGCCCCCCCGACGATCACCTTGGTGCCCTGCCGGGCCTTCTTCAACCCGTCCACCAGGTCACGGACCCGCAGGGCGGAATTGAGCATGAGGGTGGAGACCAGCAGCACCTGGATCCCGTCGGCGCTCACCCTGCCGACGGCCTCCTCGGCGGAGACCCGGCCGTAGTCCTTCAACTCGTATCCCTCGGCCCGCAGTATGGAGTACACGATGCGCTTGCCGAGAAGATGATAGTCGTCCAGGGCGGCGATGGCCATGGGCGGCTGGTCCTTGCGCCGGGGGTCGCCCGGCGGGAGGAGCCGGTCGACGAGTTCCTCGCAGATCCGCCCGCTCATGTAGATTTGGGCGAGGGCCGTGGTCCCCCGTTCCCAGCTTTCGCCGATGCGGGCGAGGGCCTCGACGACCACCCGGTTGACGAACTCCAGGGGCGTCAGATGATTCAGGGCCTCGTCCACGATACGCCGGGCAGCCACCCGGTCGAGGGCAAGCAGGGCCGTTTCAAAGGGCTCGGAAAAGTCTGGCATACGGGGCCCTCCCGCGGAAAATTCAATCCCGGTTCGCTGTCTGGTCACTTTTTCAAGTGTAAAAGACAATCGGAATGAATGCAAACTGAAAGGAGAGGCCGTCCGGAGTTCTTGCCCCGCCGGTCAATAGCCCATGTCCCGCAGAATTCGGGCCAGAACGCTCAACCTCTCCCCCAGCAGTTCGTCGTCTGCATTCAACACCTTTTGGAACAAACGGATGTCTTCGTCAATCCTCTCATTTTCCGTGCAGACGGCCACGGTCATGGCATCGCCTTGCAGTCCCACCCGGTCGATCACCGGCTTGCCTTCCTCGTACAGTTTTTCAAAACGGTAGGCTTCGCGGAAATGGGCGATGGCCCGGCTGATCAGGATGGCCAAGTCCAGCACCCGGTGCATGGGCAACTCTTCCGACTGGCGCGACCACTTCTCCCCCGTGTGGCGCCACACCTTGGCGGATATGTCGAGCTTGCCGCGGTCGTTCCACTGGGCCAGGCCCAGGGAAAGCCCCTGGGCATCCGTGCGATAGGCGTAGCGCCCGTCGACGTGGCCGTAGTTTTCCGAAACGATGACCGGTTTGTGCTTGAGCGTAGTGGGTATTTTCATCATCTTGCCTCCTCGGCGGAAATGTCTACTAGATTACTATTCTACTCGCCTACTGATTGCATATTGTCATTCGCCCGCCTGCCCTGTCAAGCCCAAACACCTCGCCAAGTGAACAATTGCCTTCCAATTTCGTAGTATCGGGTTGAATTCCATCTGTTGCGGGAATAGAATTTCGTTCGTCACCTGGGAGAAAGACATGATAAATCGATACAAAGCGCTCGTGTTCACCGTAGCCGCCATGCTGACCACGGCGGTCCTCCGGCCGGAGGAAGCCAGGCCGCCCGGCAATGAACCCGCCCCCAAGCTGGATTTCCGCAAAGGGGAGTCCCTGTTCAAGCAGGGCTGTCGCGAAGCGGCGAACAACCACCTCCCGGAAGCGGAGAACCTTTTCCGGCGGGCACTGGAAGCCTGCCCCGTCATGGCCGGGCCGCAAGTCGAGCTGGGCAAGATCTGCATGGTCAAAAAGGATCCAGCGGGAGCGCTGGACCATTACCGGAAAGCCAAGGAAGCCTACCGGCTGTTCACCGAGTGGAAACAGAACAATCCGAAGGGCCAGCGCCCGCAGATCGTCGATCACGGCGTGCCCGACATGTACAACATCTATTTCCGGCACCTCGTCAAGATGGGCAAGGGGGAATTCGTGCCCATCCGACACGGAACCGAGGCCCAGAGCTCTTGCTTCGTCGGCCAGGAAGGCTTCACGAAGCAGACCAGCGCCGTCAGTTTCGTCAAGAACGAGTGCGAGGGCCGGTTGGGCTGGATGGCCTTTTTCGAGGAGTACCCCACCGACGGCCACATGCCGAAGGACGAGCAGACCGGCCACCTGGCGGTCCCCCCGGCCGAGATGGACATCCCGGCCCTGTTCTACCTGTATCTCGGGGGCGCCTACCTGATGCTGGACCGCCCGGTGGAAGCCGAGAAGGAACTGTGGGTGGGGTTGGCCAAGGACCCGTCCATGCCCGGCCTCTATGTCGACCTCTCCCTGGCCCTGTACAAGCAGGGCCGTTTCCTCGAGGCCCTTCATGCCGCCCGCACGGCCAAACAGCTCGGGTTTCCGCTCCCCCCCGCCTACGCGGAGAGCCTGCAGCAAAAAAGCGGGGGGCGGATCGACTGACCGCCCCCCTGCTTTCCGACTGATCGGCCCGACCGGGCCGGTCCGGCCCCTTTGTTCTATTGCAGTTTAAACTTCACGGTAACGGTGCACAGGAAGGCCCTGGCCTTGCCGCCCTTCTTGTACGGCTCGTACTCCCACTGCTTCACGGCGTCGGTGGCCGCCTGGGACAGAGACTCGTCGGGGCTTTCGAGTACCTTGATTTCCTTGACTTTGCCAGTTTCGTCGACGGCAACGTCAAGCTGCACGATTCCCTGGACGCCGTTTTTCTTCGCTTCCGGCGGGTAGCTGGGAGCCTGATGCTTGATCAGTTTGGGCATGTCGGTGCCTTCCAGGCGCACGGGTTCGCCGGCCAGGGAGAACACGGCCAGGGCGGACAGGACCAGCAGGGGCAGGAGCAGCGATCGCATCTTCATATCTTCCTCCTTATCTTTAGTTTGTCGGTAACTCACGAAAATTCGAGATCTCCACGACGATGTGGGTGGTGACGCCGCCTTCCCGGGCGACGTAGTGGGTTTCG
>CAYTBK010000118.1:0-5674 GCA_964436005.1 uncultured Acidobacteriota bacterium | reverse complement strand
CTCCACGACGATGTGGGTGGTGACGCCGCCTTCCCGGGCGACGTAGTGGGTTTCGTAGAGGGAACCCAGGCTGTCCTCGAGGGAGACGATCCCCACCCTGCCATCGTCGCCGGCCGAGGAAGGCGCCGCTGCCGCCGGGCGCCAGGCGGGCGGGGCGGCCTTTCCCCCGGCCGCCGGAAGACTGTCAGGGCCGGGAGAAACCTTCACCTGGACGACGACCGCCAGGGCGAAGACGAACAGGGCCGCGGCCGCCAGGAACCGTCGCGCCGCCGCAGGGTGCCCAGGCCGGCGCCGCCGCGGGCCAGAAGCGTCGCCGGCGCCGGCGGGCGGCGGGAAACGGAAGCCGGGCAGTTCCCCCAACCCTTCCACCGACGACCGGAACGCATGGGCGATTTCCCGTTCCTGCCCGAAATCATCCGCGCACCGGCGACACTCGCGGAGGTGACACCTGACTTCTTCCATCACTTCCGGCGGAAGGGTTTCGTCCAGGTAATCGAAAAGTGACGCACGGCACTTACGGCATCGCATGTTTTTCGCCCCCCGTAAATTGCAGGATCGGGCCGTTCTGGTGCCGGAAAGCCTTCCGGAACCGGTGGACGGCGTGGTGAAGGCGTGACTTCACCGTGCCGGGGGAAAGGCCCAGGCAGCCGGCGATCTCTTCGATTTTCATTTCTTCCACGTACCGGAGCAGCAGGACTTCCCGGTGACGGAAAGAAAGCCGGGCCAGGGCTTTCCCGAGCTGCACGCGGCTCGCTTCGGCCTCCAGCGGGGCCAGCGGCCCTTCGTCGGGAGCCGGCCGCTCCCGGGCGAAGAGCGCGGGCAGCCATCGCCAGGACTTTCTGCGCTGGTTCCAGTAAACGTTCCGCAGAATCCCGTACAGCCAGGTGTAGTCCGCCGATTCCCCGCGAAAACGGCCCTCCGCTTCCAGGGCCCGGCACAGCGTCTCCTGCACCAGGTCCCGGGCGTCGTGCTCGTTCCGGCACAGCACCCAGGCGGCTTTCCACAGGCGGTCCCCATGCAGGCGGGCCAGTCGCTCCATGTCCAAGGTCCGGCTCCTCGCGGCGGTTTTCTCTGCCCAGCGATCATTTAGTACCGCCGCCCCGCCGTTTCGTTCAGTTTTTTTTCGCCCTGGAGTATCTATGTGGCTGGCCTGGCCCGGTCAGGCTTTTTCGGCGAGGTGGTCCGGGTACAGCCGCTGGAAGCACTCCGGGCAGATGCCGTGGCTGAACAACGCCTCCGAGTGCTCGGACAGGTAGGCCTCGATCTGCGCCCAGTAGCCGTGGTCGTCGCGGATTTTCTTGCAATACATGCAGATGGGCAGCAGCCCGCTCAGCTTCCGGATCTCCTTGAGGGCCTGCTGTAGCTCGTCGACGAGCTTCTCGCGTTCCGACTCCATCTGTTTTCGTTCGATGAAACGCTGCAGCCGCTCCGCGACCGCTTCGATCAGGCTGCATTCCTCCTTGAGGAAGGGGCCTTCGTCCCGTCCGGGCTTCTCCTCCAGGTAGCGGACTTCCACCACGCCGACCGGCTCTCCCCGCACCAGGAGATCCGAGGAAAGGACCCACGGGGACAGCTGGAAGTCGGTTGTCCGGTATTCCTTTCCATTCCAAAGAATCCGGGCACAGGCGTTCTTCGGGTGAAGGAAGGCCGGGGGCAGGACCTCGGCGATCAACTGCAGGGCCTGATCAAGATTCCCTGTTTTCTCGATGACCTCCGAGATGGCGAACAGGCAGCTCAGCTCCTTGATGCGCTCCCGCAGAGCCTCTTCGACATGAAGCAGCTGGTCCCTGGTGCGCGCATCTTCCGGCATGGTGCCCCTCTCCGAACGGTCATCGCATGAATTGTGCGTGTCCGCGCCATCAACCTTATGAAAAAACAATGGGTTTGTCAACTGAATCGCTCGCCGGCCCGTCAACCGCCCAGAGTCGGCACATCGGGATTGGCAAACGGGTCGGCATAGCGTCCGGCGATCTCGCGGAACGTATCCCTCAGTTCGAGGAATGCGTCGACCACGTCCGGGTCGAAATGGGTGCCCCGGCAGGCCGTCACGACCCGCTCCACCTGCTCCGGCGCCATGGGCGCGTGGTAGACGCGGCGGCTGATGAGGGCGTCATAGACATCGGCCAGGGCCATCAGCCGGGCGGAAACGGGGATGTCGTCGCCCGACAGCCCTTCCGGGTACCCTGTGCCGTCCCACTTCTCCTGGTGCGACAGGGTCATCTCCTTGGCGACCTGCAGGAACTCGACGCTGGCCCCCAGGGAGCGCTCCGCCTGGTCGATGGCCTCCCAGCCGATGCGGGTGTGGGTCCGCATCACTTCGATTTCCTCGGCGTCCAGCCGGCCCTTCTTGAGCAGGATGTGGTCGGGAATGCCCACTTTCCCGATGTCGTGGAGGGGGGCCGATTTTTCCAGCAAGGCGATGTTGGCGTCCGTCAGGAAATCCCGGAAGCGCGGGTGGTGCTGCAGTTTCGAGGCCAGCGCCCGGACGTACAGCTGAGTCCGGCGCAGGTGGTTGCCGGTGTCGTTGTCCCGCGTTTCCGCCAGGGAGGCCAGCGCCAGGATGGTGACTTCCTGGATGGCGCGGACCTCGCCGGTCCGCCTTTCGATCTCCTTTTCCAGGTATGCGTTCTTGTCCCGCAGGAAATCGGCCGCCTCCTTCAGCCGCAGGTGCGTCCGGACCCTGGCCAGCACGATGGGCGGGCTGATGGGCTTGGTGATGTAGTCGACGGCCCCCAGTTCCAGGCCGTACCGCTCGTCCTCGACGTCGGCCCGGGCCGTCAGGAAGATGACGGGGATGCCGCGGGTGGCCTCGTCCGCCTTCAGTTGCCGGCAGACCTCGTACCCGTCCATCTCCGGCATGTTCACGTCGAGCAGGACGAGGTCGGGAGGATTCTCCGCCCGCGCGACCCGGAGCGCCTTGGCGCCGTGGTTGGCCACCTTGATCCGGTATTCGTCCTTGAGCAGGTCGCCCATGAGCGACAGGTTGTCCGGCGTGTCGTCGACGACGAGAATAATCGGCCGGTTCCGGTATTCGGGAACGGCATCCATGGGCACCTCCTCCCTCCGCCTAACGCGCGGCGCCCTTGCCGGGCGGGACCGTTCGGCCCTGCGCCCTGGCGAGGACGGCCGCGGCCGCATCGAAATCGAAATCCCGGACCGCGGTCCGGAGCCCGGCGTACTCGACCGGGAAGGCGTCCCGGAACAGCGCTTCGTGCGTTTCGAAGAAACCCACGGCCGCCGCATCGTCTTCGGCCAGCAGTTCCGCCAACCGGCGACAGATCCGGGAAACGTTTTCCCCCTCCGCCGGAGCGCCCGCCGGAGACGCTTCGGGAGGCAGCTTCGCTTCCAGGTCGGTCACGAGTTCGCCCAGCGCAGCGGAGAACGCGGCCGCCAGGACGTCCAGTTCCACCCGGTCGGCGTTCTTCCGGAGGGCCTGCTCCAGTTCGCCGGCCCGCTCCTGCAGCCGGGCCGCCCCGATGTTGCCGGCCGCCCCCTTCACCGAATGCGCCAGCCGCTCTGCGGTGTTCCGGTCCGACGCCGCCAGCGCCTGGACAACCGTCTCCCCCGCCAGCCGGTGCCCGGCGCAGAACCGGCGCAGCATCGAGAGGTAGCGCTCCCGGTGCCCGAGCACGCGCCGCAACCCCAGCGCTGTGTCGAGCCCGGCCACGGACGACGGCAGGGCTGCCTCCCCGGCGGCGGCCGCAACGGGACGTTGTTCGCCGGGGAAGACGTCCGGCTTCTTCCGGATCCACTTCCGCAGCGTTTTCCACAGGTCGCCCGGCTCGATGGGCTTGGGCAGAAAATCGTTCATGCCGGACGCCAGGCAGGCGTCGCGGTCGCTCTGCATGGCGTTCGCGGTCATGGCGATGACCGGCAGGGAAACCCAGGCGGGGTTCTTCCGGATCTCCACCGTCGCCGCCAGGCCATCCATCACGGGCATCTGCATGTCCATCAGCACGAGGTCGTATTCGTTCCGGCGCAGCTTCTCCAGGGCCACCTGGCCGTTGTCCGCCGTGTCCACCCGCATCCCCGCTTCCGAGAGGAGTTCCACGGCCACGTCCTGGTTGGTCTCGTTGTCCTCCACCAGCAGGACGGTGGTGCCGGCCAGGGCTAGCAGTTCCTCTTCCTGCTCCTGGGCGGCGGATTCCGCCAGGGGCGTTTCCGCCTCCAGGCTTTTGAGGGCCCGCATGGAAGCGTTGAAAACGAGGGACGGCGTGACCGGTTTCACCAGGACGTCGGAAAAGCCGGCCTGCCGGGCCTGTTCCTCGATCTCCTCCCGCCCGAAGGCCGTCACCATGATGAGGGGGGGGGCCGGATCGAGTCCCAGCCGGCCGATCTGCCGGGCCACTTCCAACCCGTCCATCCCAGGCATCTTCCAGTCGAGAAAGACGATCCGGTACGGCTGCCCCCGCTCGGCGGACTGCCGGATCTCGTCCAGCGCCTTCTCCCCGGACGGGGCCTCCGCGACCTGGAAGGTCATGGTCTGCAGCATGTCGCCAAGCACGGCGCAGGCGTGCTCGTTGTCGTCCACCACCAGGGCCCGGCAATCGCGGAGATCCGGCTTCGGCAGCAGGATTTCGTCGCCGCTTTCGCCGACGCCCACCCGCACGGTGAACCAGAAAAGGCTCCCCCGGCCGGGTTCGCTCTCCACGCCGACCTCGCCCCCCATCAGTTCGGCCAGGCGCTTGCAGATGGCCAGGCCCAGCCCCGTGCCGCCATACTTGCGGGTGATGGACATGTCGGCCTGCTGGAAGCTCTGGAAGATGATCTGCAGCTGTTCCGGCAGCATGCCGATGCCCGTGTCGCGCACCGTGAACTTCAGCAGCGCCTCCCGTTCCTCGCGCCGGCGCAACCGCGCACTGATGCAGATCTCGCCGCTTTCCGTGAACTTGATGGCGTTGGTCCCGTAGTTGATGAGGATCTGCCCGATGCGCAGGGGGTCGCCCACGAGGCTGCGCGGGACGTCTGGGGCCACGTCGAAGATGAGTTCCAGGTTCTTGCTGCCGATCCGTTCGTTGAGGAAACCGGCGACGTCGACGAGGGTGTGTTCCAGGTCGAAGGCCGTCTGCTCCACGGTGAGCTTGCCCGACTCGATCTTCGAGAAATCCAGGATGTCGTTGATGATGGCCAGCAAGTGCTGCCCCGAGGCCTTGATCTTGGTCAGGTAGCCCCGGAGCCGCGGGTTCTGCTCGTTTTTCAGCGCCAGGTGGGACATGCCGATGATGGCGTTCATGGGCGTCCGGATTTCGTGGCTCATGTTGGCCAGGAAATTCGATTTCGCCAGGGTGGCCGTCTCCGCAATCTCCTTGGCCTTCCGCAAGGCTTCGGCGGCCTCGTGCTCGTCGGTGATGTCCTCGAACATCCCCACCAGGGCATTGCCCGCTCCCTGGCCGCCCAGCGGTTGAGCAGTCATCCGGGCCCAGAACCGCGTTCCGTCCTTCCGCAACAGCTGTCGTTCCCGGCGGTAGGAACCGATATCCGCCAGTTCGCGGGCCACTTCCCGACCGATCTCGCGGAATGTCTCGTCGTCCTCGTACCAGCAGCGCGTGGTCTGGCCGACGAGCTCTCCCGCCTCGTAGCCGAAGATCTCGTCCAGTTTCCGGTTGCCCTTGAGGATGACCCGGTCGCGGATCAGGGCGATTCCCGTGGTGGCCGCCTCGAAAATGGCCCGCTG
>CAYTBK010000117.1:0-12288 GCA_964436005.1 uncultured Acidobacteriota bacterium | reverse complement strand
CGCTTGTGCAGCGGGCGATGGTCTTCTCGTCGGCCTTTTCCCGCGCTTCGAGGACTAGGCCCAGTTCCGCCTGGTGTTCGGCCGAATCGTCGTACGGGTACTGGGGCATGGAGGCGAGGTAGTACTCCAGCGGCTTGAAGGGCGGGGACTTGACAGGCGCCGGTTCCCAGGCCAGGACGGCCGGGCTGAGGAACAGCAGGAGGGTCAGGGAGATAAGGAGGGTCCGGGCGCGTCCGGGATGCTGGGTCATGGTTGCTCCTTGCAGCGGAAGAATGCGCGAAGGCGGAAAGGGCCGGGCGGGCGGAGCCGGGCGCCCCTCTCTTCTTCGCGGATCGACAAGCCGGATTTTAGCAATGTTGTCAACACCCGGCCGGTTCCCGGCGGCAATTCCCCTGCACTTTTTTGCTCCGGCGGGTGGTTTCCGTGCTTTAATTCGCCGATAGATGCAACGGTGCGGAGAGCGGCTCTCCCGACAGGATCGACGGGTTCGCCGCCGGCAAGTTTGCCGGCTGCCCCCCGGCCCCCAGCTCCGGTTCCGATGGGGCAGCGGGCTGGATGCTACCCTGCCGCGACCGCATGGGATTCGCGAGGTGAAGGATGGAGTTGGACAACCGTTGGGGCGACGAGTTTTCCCTGTTCGAACGGGCCGCCGTCGGCATGGCCCTGGTGGCGGCGGCCAGCGACCGCCTGGTCCGGGTCAACGGTCATTTCGGCCGGATCCTGGGGTACGAGCGAGCCGAACTGGAATCGCTGACCTGGCCGGTCCTGATCCGGCCCAAGGACATGCCCCGTTTTCGGGAAGAGAAGCGGCGCCTCGACGAGGGGGTCAACCACGAAACCGAGGTGGAGGCCCGTTTCGTTCGGAAAGACGGGAGTCGCGTCTGGGGAAGCGCCGCTGTGTCCGCCTTCCGGCTGGCCGAGAGCGCGGAGACGTACTACCTGATCATCCTCCAGGACATCTCCCTGCGCAAACAGGCGGAAATGGCGCTGCGGGAGAGCGAGGCCCTGGTCCGTTCCGTCGGCAACCACCTGCCGAGCGCCATGCTCTACCAGATCGTCCGCCCGCTGGACGGTTCCCGGCGGTTCTCCTTCGTCAGCGAGGCCGTGCAGCGGTTCTACGGCTGCACGCCCGAGGAGGCCATGGCCGACCCCGGCCGCATCTACGGACGAGTGCTGCCGGAGGACGCCGAACGGGTGTACCGGGAAGAGGAGGAAGCGTTCCGGGCCGGCCGGACCTTCACCACGGAAGCCCGAATGCGGACGCCCGAGGGCGGCGTCCGGTGGTCGTACTTCGCCTCCAGCCCCCGTTTCCTGGAAGACGGTTCCACCTGCTGGGACGGCCTCGAACTGGACATCACCGGGCGCAAGTGCACCGAAGAGGCCCTGCGGGCCCTGTCGGCCCGCCAGGAAGCCCTGCTGGCGGCCATCCCGGACATCATCATGGAAGTGGACGAGAACAAGCGGTACCGGTGGGCCAACCGGGCCGGGCGGGAGTTCTTCGGGGACGACGTCGTCGGCCGGGACCCGCAGGCCTATTTCGTGAGCGAATTGAGCGAATTCCACCCCTTCCGGCCGGTCTTCGAGGGCAGCGATGACGTGGCCTACGCCGAGTGCTGGCACCGGCGGCGGGACGGGCAGAAGCGCCTGCTGGCCACCTGGGGCCGGGTGCTCAAGAGCGCGTCCGGGGAAGTGACCGGGGCCCTGTTCTCCTCCCGGGACATCACGGACATCCGCAGCCTCCAGGAGCAGTTCCTGCAGTCGCAGAAGATGGAGTCCATCGGGCGGTTGGCCGGCGGGATCGCCCATGACTTCAACAATTCACTGCAGGTGATCCTGGGGTGCGCCGACCTCGCCCTGGAAACCACGGCGCCCGGCCACAGCGCCCACGACTACATCGCCAGCATCCGCCTGGCCGCCAAGCACTCGGCCGACCTGACCCGCCAACTGCTCGCCTTCTCCCGGCGGCAGGCCATCCGGCCCCAGGTGGTCGACCTGAACGAGATCGTCGGTAACATGCTGAAGATGCTGCAGCGGCTGGTGGGGGAGGCGGTCGAGCTGCAGTGGGCCCCCGGGGAGGACCTCTGGCCGGTGCGGGTGGATCCCGCCCAGATCGAGCAGGTTCTGACCAACCTCACGGTCAACGCCCGCGACGCCTTCCTGAACGTCGGCCGTCTCTCCCTCTCCACCCGCAACGTGATCCAAGACCGCATTTTCCAGGTCTACCAGCAGAATGTCGACCCGGGCCGCTACGTGCTCCTGGAGATGGCGGACAACGGTCGCGGCATCGAGGCCGAGGTCCTGCCCCACATCTTCGAGCCGTTCTTCACCACCAAGGAGTTCGGGGCCGGCGCGGGGCTGGGCCTGCCCACCGTCTTCGGCATCGTCCAGCAGAACCGGGGCTATGTCGACGTGCAGAGCGAACCCGGACAGGGGACGGTTTTCCGCATCTATTTCCCGCGGGCGGAGGCGCCCGGGGAAGCCTGACGGGCGTCTGTCACCACCAAGGCACAAACGCACCTGGCGGCCCGGTGCGGGGAACTTGTGTCGACGGGGCTCACTCCAATACACAGAAGTTCCAAACAGGGCCGTTCCATGACTGCCGGCCGCCGGGTTCCCTATCCGTTGACCGTGCGGGCATCTCTGTTGTCCGTGCCTTGGTGTCTTGGTGGTGAGAATCCGCGCCGGGGAGACTTTTTCGTCTACGGGCGCAGGGCGAGCAGCCGCTCGATGCGCCGCTCGATGGGCGGGTGGGTGCTGAACAGCGACAGGAGGCTGCTTCCCCGCAGCGGTTGCACGATGCACATGTGGGCGGTCTGCGGCGAGGCCGGGAAGGGGCGCCGCCCGGCGGAAGTCTCCAGCACCCGCAGCGCCGAGACCAGCCCCTGGGGCGTGCCGGCCAGCCGGGCGCCCGTCTCGTCGGCCACGTACTCGCGGGAGCGGGAGATGGCCATCTGGATGAGCAGGGCGCCGATGGGCGCCAGGATCACCAATAGCAGGCCGCCCAGGCCGCCGCCGTCCCGGTCGTCGTCCCGGCTGTTGCCGAAGATCATGGCGTAGCGGGCCATGTCCGCCGCCCACATGATGGCGCCGGCCAGGGTGGCGGCCACCGAGCTGATGAGGATGTCGCGGTTCTTGACGTGGGCGAACTCGTGGGCCAGCACCCCGGTCAGCTCCCGGTCGTCCAGGCGCATCATGATGCCCTCGGTGACCGCCACGGCGGCGTGGGCGGGGTTACGGCCGGTGGCGAAGGCGTTGAGGGCGTCGCTGGGGATGATGTAGAGGGCCGGCACGGGGATGCCGGCATTGGCGGCCAGCCCGGCGGCGATGCGTTCCAGGCGCGGGTCTTCGCCCGGCCCCAGCCGGCGGGCCCGGTACATGGCCAGGACGATTTTGTCGGAGAAGAAGTACGCCCCGAAGTTCATGGCGGCGGCCAGGAAAAGGGCCACCGTCAGCCCGCCGGGCCCCCAGATGCTGCCGATGGCCAGGAACATCCCGGTGAGGAGCCCCAGCAGCAATACGGTCTTCGTTCCATTCATGTCTGCCTCCCGAATCGGTGCGGCCCGCCGCCGGAGGGGCCGCTTTCAGAAAAATAATACGTTGGGGGTGCGGGTCCCGTTTCGCGCCGCTAGTGCGTCCGGCGCCGGAGGAGGATGAGCGAGAGGTCGTCGTGGGGCCTGGCGTGGCCCGAAAAACGCTCCACTTCGGCCAGGATCCGGAGGCCGGCCTCCTGGGCGCCTACCTCGCCTAACCGCCCGACCAGGGCTTCGACCTGTTCGTCTCCGAAGAACTCCCCTTTCTCGTCCACCGCCTCGGACAGCCCGTCGGAGTACACCAGCATGAGTTCGCCGGGCTCCATGATCACCCGCTGTTCGATGAACTCGGCCTGCGGCAGGATTCCGATGGGCGGCGCCGCCGGTTCCAGGGTTTCGACGCGGCCGTCCCGCCGGCGGATCAGCGGGGGCGGGTGCCCGGCGTTGAGAAGCCGCACGGCGCCTTCGCCGGCCACGGGCTCGAGGTGGGCCAGGGTGGCGAAACGGCCGGCGACGCCGTCGCGGTGCATGATGGCGTTGATCTTGGCCCCCAGGGCGGCCAGGTTTGCCGTTTCGGCCACCACGGCCCGGATGGTCGCCTGCAGCTTGGCCATGAGCAGGGCCGCGCCCAGCCCCTTGCCGGCCACGTCGCCGAGCACGACCGCCAGGCGGTCGGGCGTGACGAAGAGGTAGTCCACCATGTCGCCGCCGACGTTGTTGGCCGGGCGGGTGTACATCCAGATCTCCCAGCCCGGGAAGACCGGGTTGTCCTGGGGCAGGATGGCCTTCTGCACTTCCCGCCCGACTTCCAGCTCGTCGTGGGCCTCCAGCTTGTCCTTCAGCTCCAGCATGAGGACGAGGAGCAGGACGAGGAAGCTGAGGATGCCCGGGTGGACGGAGATGTTGATGGGCCGGGTGTTGAGGTCGAAGCTCGTGCCGAACAGGAAGAGGATCACGGCGAAGACCACCAGGAGGCGGCGGGGCGGGGTCAGCTTGAAGAAGCACTCCTTCAGCAGCCAGGCGAAAATGGTGAAGGCGCGCCGGACCCGGCCCATCTTCTCCAGCCGGCGGCGGCTCTCCTCGTCGAAGTAGAACGCGTACAGGTCCTGCCAGTCCTGCTTCCAGGAACGGTGGATCCCGCTGTTCAGGTCGTTGAGGAGGGTGCGGCCGAAGGATTCCCGGCGGGTGGAATTCTGCTTTCCTTCCTGGTCCTGCATGGGGCGCCTCCCTGGCGTCCGAGTCCTTTCCTGGTGCCCGTCTGCCCTGCTGAGGTGTCGATGATACCCGAAGCCCCCTCCAAAAGCAACGCCGGGGCCCGCAAACGGTTCTGGACACCCGGCCGGGGCTTCGGGTAGGATGGGGCGAAACCATTTTCCGTTCAGGGGGGGCGATGGGGCAGGATTCGGGCGGCCGGTTCGGGGAAGCGCTCCAGCGGCTGGACTGGAGCCGCCTGCCGGTCTTCGTCGGCCTGGCCCTGATCTGGGTCGTGTTTTCCGCCCTCTCCCCCAACTTCCTCACGGCGCTGAACCTCTCCAACCTGTTCCTGCAGATCGCCGCGGGCGGGACGCTGGCGGTGGGCGTTGTCCTCGTGCTGCTGCTGGGGGAGATCGACCTGTCGCTGGGCGTGGTCGGCGGGCTCAGCGCCGCCGTGACCGCCGTGCTGTGCGTCAAGCACGGCTTGCCCGGCGCCTGGGCGGGTCTGCTGGGCATCGCCGGCGGGGCGCTCGTCGGCCTCGTGCAGGGGGCGTGGATCAGCCGGAGCGGCGTGCCCTCCTTCGTGGTCACCCTGGCCGGGCAGCTCCTCTGGCAGGGCGCCCTCCTCTTCGTTTTGGGCGAAACGGGCAGCCTCAACCTGCGGGACCCCTTCCTGCTCGGCCTGGCGGGGGCGTTCATCCCCGCCGGGGCGGCCTGGACCCTGGGGGGCGCCGCCCTGCTGGCCTTCGCCGGCCTCCGCTTCCGCGCCCGCCGACGGAGGGCGCGCCACGGCCTGCCCCTGGAGCCCGCCCCGCTCTTCGCCGGGCGCATCCTGGCGGTGGCGGCGCTCGCGCTGCTCGGCCTGGCCGTGTTCGGCGCCGACCGGGGGGTTCCCCTGGCCGTGCTCGTGTTCTTCGCGGTGATGGCGGTGGTGGACCTGGTCCTGCGGCGGACCCGCTTCGGCCGCTGTGTCTTCGCCGTGGGCGGGAACCCCGAGTCGGCCCGGCGGGCCGGGATCGGGGTGGCCGGGGTGAAGATGGCCGTGTTCTCCCTGGCATCGGGGTTGGCGGCCCTGGGGGGGCTCATGGGCGCTTCGCGGCTGATGGCCGTCAACCAGTCCTCGGGCGGGGGCGAGACGCTGCTCAACGCCATCGCCGCCGCCGTCATCGGGGGCACCAGCCTCTTCGGCGGCCGGGGCTCCGCCTGGTCGGCCCTGACGGGCTACCTCGTCATCGGCTCCATCTCCAACGGCATGGACCTGCTGGCCCTGCCCTCCTCCATCAAGTACATGATCACCGGCGGCGTGCTGCTGCTGGCCGTGACCGCGGACGCCTTCTTCCGCCGGGGCGGGCGGGCGCCAAAGGCGTGAGCGTCATCTTCCGGGCCTGCCGGTACGGTCGGTACGGAACCTGGAGAGGAAAGAAATACGCTTGCCGCCAGGCAGAAATCGTGCTATGGGTTTGCAAGTTACTTTCTGGCTCTATCGCGGCGGGGCAGGGAAAACGGGTGATCTCCCGGCACCGGACCATCGGCAGGACGATCGCCTGCCCTTTCCGCCGGAGCGGGCCGACATTTCAACGGCAGGGAGGGAAAGCCCATGGCGGACAAATCGGGCGTTCGGAGTTTCGCGGCCAGGGCCGGGCGGATCGGCTTGTGGTCGGCCAACCTCGCGTTGGGGGCGATGGTTTTCTTCGCCATCCAGTCCTGCGTGTACGTGCCGGAGGTCGGGTGGCTGACCGATGCTGAATACAGCCAGAGGATGTGGCGCATTTATCATATGACGAAACAGCCGCCCGTGGCCAGCGCCTCCGAGAAGGCGACCACGACGGGCAGCCGGACGCCCGTGAACGCCAGCACCGCCACCGGCAACACTCCTCCCGCCCCGGGCGGGACCGACTTCACCACGATCCAGGGGAAAACGTCGTCGAGCGGGAAGGCCCTGGTGGACGCGCTGCTGACCTACACCTGGACGCCGCCCTTCCCGGACCTGACCAACCTCGTCTTCTCCACGCCGCCCGACAACCCCGGCGGGCCTTCCCCTTACGTCTGGTCCGGCCTTTCGGCGCAGGGCGGGAGCTACCCCGAGGTGCGCATCGACTACCGGTACCCCGCGGAACCCGTCCGCGATTCCGGGGTGAGCGTCGGCCAGGTGCGCTACGACGACGGCAGCAAGGTGTTGAACGCCGATCCCTCCCTCCGCCAGGTGGACCTGGCCGCCGGCCGCCGCGGCGGCCCCGGCCTGACCGTCGAACCTTCCGCCGGCGCAGCGGACAGCTACATCCAGTACAGCCAGTACCTGGATTTCGGGCTGGACCCCGCCGCGATGTCGGACGAGTTGTGCGGCCTGTTGGCCGACGTGGCCGCGAGCGGGGTGCTCTTCTTCGCCGTCCAGACGCCCACCGTCGGGACGGGGGAGGGCCAGGCCTTCCGCTACACGGTCCTGGAGGACCGCGACCCCGCGGCGTCCAGCCTCGAGCTGCGGTCGTACTCCTCGGCCGCGCACGGCTTCGTGGGCCGGCTGGCCCTGGCGCCCCAGTACGTGAACGCCCTGGAGAAGGCCTACCCCTCGCCCGCGGGCATGGCCTGGTCCGCCCTGGCCGTGCGCTTCCCCTTCGACAAGCGCAACTGCACGGGCTTCCCGGCCGGCACCAACTGGACCGTTCTCCTGCACCTCCTGTTCGACACGGCGGTGGACAACCGGTCCTTCGCCAGCTACTACTGCTACGCCGGGGAAAGCCCCTTCGTCCAGGCGGCCCTGCGGGGCGTGGCGCGGCAGTCCGGGCTGCCCACCCGGACGGTCTCGCTGCGGGACGGCCCCTGCATCACCTGCGTCGGGCCCACCCAGGCCTCGCTGCAGGCGGCCTCCAACATGACCCTGTTGGAATCCTGGTACGACCTGGACGTCCAACCCGACGGGAACCGCGTCGCTTTCAACCATTTCGTGCTGAACGCCACCGAAACCTGCGACCTGACCGTCAACTACGTGCAGGCGCCCCCGTCCCCGCTGGGCTGGGGCTTCTACGGGGAAACCGGCGGCCACTACGACCTCGCCAAGCCCATCACCTCCATCGGGGCCGGCGCGTTCACTTCCGTCTGGCTGGTGTCGGCACCCGTGACGACGGCCGCGGCGCCGGGCGACTACTCCGTCACCCTGACGGTGGCGCCCCGCTCGGGCGGCCCCGCGCTGTGGACTTCCGACAGCGTGTGGGTCTTCCCCCTGCACGGGGATGTGAACGACGACAAAACGGTCAACGCCCTGGACTACGCCCTGCTGGCCAACTACCTGGCGGACAATGTTTTCTTGCCGCGGTCGGCGCTCCTGGCCGCCGACTTCAACCAGGACAACGCCGTCGACGCCATGGACGCGGCGCTCCTCCGGCGGGCCCTGCTGTCGAGATAGAGGTTTGGGGGGTCAGGCCTGGCGGACCTCGACCCCGGCCTCACCGAGGATCCGGGACAGGGCCTGCCCGACCCTGACCTTCCAGCCTGGCTGCAGCAGGTAGCCCAGGTTGTGGCGCCGGCAGAGGTCCTGGACCCGCCAGCCGTAGTTCAACCCATCCAGAAGAATGTAGTCCACCTTCCCGAGCAGCAGCCCGGCCAGGTGCTCCGGGTTCATGGCCAGGGCCGGGCCCGCGAAGGCGTAGGTGGCCAGCCCGGCCTCCTTCAGCTGCCGCAGGGCCTCCAGCCGGGCCGGGATGGTCGGTGCGGCGGGCTCGAAGATGCGCCGCACCGCGTCGTCGTCGGTGGTGACGCTGAGGCCCGCCTCCAGGCCCGGGAGCTTTTGGAGGACGTCGATGTCGCGGGTCACCAGCGGGGAGCGGGTGAGCAGGGAGACGCCGAAGTCCGGGTGGCCGGCGAGGATTTCCAGGCACTGCCGGGTGAGCCGGAAGCGGTTTTCCAGGGGCTGGTAGGGGTCGGTGACCAGGCTGAGCCCGATGGTGCCGGGGCGCTTGCGGGGCAGCTCGCGGGCCAGGAGCTCGGGGGCGTTGACCTTGGCGTCCACGAAGGTGCCCCAGGCCTCGGTGTGCCCGGAGAAGCGCTGCATGAACGCCGCGTAGCAGTAGGCGCACCCGTGGGCGCAGCCCGTGTAGGGGTTCAGGGAGTAGTCGATGCCCGGGATCTTCGAGGCGTTGAGGATGGACCGGGCCCGGATTTCGCGGACGGCCACCACCGCTCCCCTTTCCGGCGGCGTTTCCCTTTCGCTGCGGTCATTTTCCATCCTTCCCTCTCACCACGAACTCACCAAGACACTCGGAAAAAGATAGGGGTAAGGGCACACGCCGTTATCTTATTCCCCCGCGACATGGAAAAAGCAAGACAATCCGTTCCGTCGGAGGCCGCACCCACACAGGCCAGACCAAGTGGAAAAACCACTAATCTCACTGATTATAAATTAGATAATGCGGATGGCCAGATAGGGTCCATCGTTTTTGGCCAGGCAGATGTCTTCTGTGTCTCGGTGGTTTAGTGGTTTCATTCGGTTTTCGTCGGCAGAGCGCCGAGCTCCGCCAGCAGGCCTTCCCCGCCGGCGGAGCGGACCAGGAAGAGGATGTGGCGGACGTCCACGCACAGGGCGCGGGAGGCCCGGGCGTCGTAGCGCCAGTCCGAGGCGATGGCGTCGTACAGCGCGTCGAAGACCACGCCCGTCACCCGCCCCTGCCCGTCCAGGACCGGGCTGCCCGAATTGCCGCCGGAGAGGTCGGCGTCGCAGACGTAGTTCACCGGGAAGAGGCCGCCCGGCTCGCCGAAGGGGGCGAAGCCTTCCTCCCGGGCCCGCCGGGCGACGTCGTCGGGATACCCTTCCGGCGGGCGGCCGGGGGCGGCCCCCGGGGCGGGCAGGATGGTCCGCCAGAGCCCCCGGTCGGGCCCGTCCTCCAGCGCCCGGACGACGCCGGAGGACACCCGGAGCGTTCCGTCGGCGTCGGGCAGCGCCCCCTTCCCGGCGATGCGCAGGGCGTCGGCGATGTCCTGCCGCCACCACTCCAGTTCGAGCTGCCGGGGGTTCTCCTGCCGGCGCAGGGCCGTCCACTCCTTCTCCACGGCCGTCCAGAAGGCCAGCAGCGGGTCGTTCCGCCGGGCGGCGGCATAGGCGGTCCCTTCGAGCAGGGCCAGCCGGTAGGACGGGTCGAGCAGCCGGCTGCCACCGGCCAGCCGGGCGGCGGCCGCCCCGTCCTCCTCTTCGGCCAGGACTTTCCGCAGGGTGGCCGGGAGCGCGTCGCCGGGCAGGTCGCGCAGGTGCCGGAAGAACACGGCCAGCACGGCGGGCTGGGCGGTGGCCGGCAGGGAGTCGCAGCGGCTGCCCAGGCGACCGGCCAGGGCGGCCCGGGCTTCGCGCCGGTATTCCGGGGGGCGGCGCTCGTCGGGCCGGTCGCTTTCGGCGTGCGCCCGGCGGACCGCCTCGGCGGCGCGCACCAGGTCGGAGGCCCAGGTCAGCAGGCCCAGAAGGCGGTCCCGTTGCGCGCCGGCGGCCAGGCCGGCCAGCAGTTCCTCCTGGTGGCGGAGGGCCCGGGCCAGGGCCGGCGGGGTGGATCGGTCGGTTTTGCCTGAAGTGTACGGCTGTAGTAGTACGGAATGGGACAGCCCGTCGCGCAGGCCCTGCGCATAGGCCAGCAGGTTGGCCGCCGCCGTGCGCCTGGCCCCCGCGGCGGGGAGGCCGTCGGCGGCCAGCCGGGACAGGGTCTCCACGAGGTCCTCCAGCAGGGCGATGCGCGCGGGCAGGATGTCCCGCACCAGGGAGGCCGCGTCGGCGGAGGAATGGCGGCGGAACGTCGCCCCGGGGAAGCCGGCGACCACCTGGAAGTCACCGGCCCGGACGCCGTGCAGGGTGAGGGGGAGGTGGAAGGGCGGGGTCCAGGGTGCCGGCGCCGGGGCCGGGGCGGCCGGGCGGCCCGGAGGGGGCGCCCAGGCGCGGAGCAGGGCGGCGTCGGCGGCCCAGCGGGGCATGCGCCAGTTCGCCGCGTCACCGCCGAAGCGGGCCAGGCGGGCGGGGGGCAGCCAGACCAGCCGCAGGTCGGTCAGGCGGACGAAGCGGGTCAGCACGAAGCGCCGGCGCCCGTCCAGGGACGTCACCCGGCATTCCTCCTCGTCGCCCCGGGCCGCCTCGCGGACGAGCCGGGCGATGGCCTCGTTCTCCCGGCCGCGCCGGGCGGCCGGGCCGAGGTCCGAGCGGAAGGTTCCGCGGATGCGGTCGGTGACGTCCTCCATGCCCGTGACCAGTTCCATCTCCAGGCCGGGCAGGGGGATCTCCCGCTCTGGCGACGCCGCCAGGAAACCTTCGGCCACCGGCGGCTGGCCGGGCCGGTCGGCGCAGGCTAAGAAGCTCTCCACCACGTGGTAGTTGGTCAGGACCAGGCCCCGGCCGGAGACAAAGAAGCCGGTGCCGCCCGTGCTGATGCGGCCCACCGCGCCCGTCAGCGGGCCCAGGTCGCCGTTCTTCCGGACGAAGCCTTCCCGGGTCAGCCGGCTTCCCGGGGCGGCCAGGCGGGCGTCGGTGACCTGCCAGGGGAACAGCAGGCCCTCTTCCGGCGCGCCGGCGGCGGGCGCCGGGACGAGGGCGGTGAGGAGCAGGGCGGCGAGGGCGGCCCTCATATTCGTCGGAAACATGGTGCGGTTCCCCGTGCGGCAGCGTTTACCGTCGACCCCATTCTACGCGTTTCCCCGATTTTCGCGGCCGGGAAAGATGGGAAACACAAAGACACAGACAATACAGGGAAAGAAAAGCGGTCAGAATGGGAAGGACCGATGGGGCATCGTCTCGTCGCTCCGGCCGGAAGGCGACTCGCTGGGCGCCCGACGCCCTGCGGGCATCGGTGAGAAAAAGGAAACCGCGGAGGACCGCAGGGGACCGCAGAGGGCAATCCGATCGTTGGTTGCGGGGAGCATGATGAATGACCATGATCCCATCGGGAGCCCGCGCAGCGGGCGAATGAAAGTAGCCCAGGGCGAAGGGCGCTTCGCCCGAGCCCTGGGGCAGAAGACGCGTCCATCCGTGGCGTTTTCTCCACCGGCGCCGCAGGCGCCGCACAACTTAGCCCGCGGTCGGCGTTTCGCCGACCACGGGGAGAGGTGTGAAGGCTCCGTCATCCCTGAAGGGGATGAACATCCGATGTTGTCCAAACGAAAAAAATCTGACTGTTGGCCATGAATCCCCTTCAGGGATTCCCCTCCGGATGGCGCGTTTTCCCGGGGTCGGCGGAACGCCGACCCCGGGCTGCGGTGTTCCACGCTTGCGGCGTGATGAAAGTCTGCTTTCCGCTTCAGACGTTGCCCGGCGCACTCGCGTTCCACATGGTCGCGTCGAAGCCGAAGTCCCGGGAGTGTGCCGCGCAGTCCGGCGGAGCTGCGCGGGCGACGCGCGGGAAGGATCAGATGACGGGGCGAGCGCCCCATCCTTCCCATCCATGTTTCCGGCAGGCGGGCGATGGACCCGGCTGCCCGCCCAAGCGCTGGCAACCCCTTTTCCCGTAGAGAATTCATTTCCATAGCCCGTTCGAAAGGCGGAACCGCCTGTTTCCCGTAGGGAATCTCGCCTTTGGCCTTTTAACCGGCATAAAGGACCGCCGAA
>CAYTBK010000116.1:0-12362 GCA_964436005.1 uncultured Acidobacteriota bacterium | reverse complement strand
GCCCTCCTCGCGCGACAACACGGAACGGGGGTGCGCCTTGCCGCGCAAGGCGCCTCCGAAGCGCCCGATCGTTCCGCTCAGGGAAGGACCTCGAGGCAGCGCTTGGCGTTGCCGGCGAAGGGGGGGATCTCGGCGGATTCCACCACCACCGCCAGCCCGGCGGGCAATCGCCGAGACAGGTGCCCCGTGTCCACCGGCCCCGAGGCGTCCACGCGCAGGAGCAGGGTGTCCCGCCGCCCGCCCCAGCGGAGGCAGGCGCGGAAATTCCGCACTTCCGGCAGGGCGAAGAGCAGCTCGTCCAGCCGGTGGATGCTCAGCGTTTCCCCGCCGGTGCACTCAATCTCGTTCTCCCGGCGGCCCTCCACCCGGCCCAGCCGCGGCAGGAGGCCCCCGCAGCCGCAGGGCCCCTCCTCCCAGGAAGCCAGGTCGCCCGTGCGGTAACGGACGAGGGGCATGGCCTCGCGGCGCAGGGTCGTCACCACCACCTCGCCCCGCCGCCCCGGCCCCAGCGGCCGCCCGGTCGCGATATCCACGATCTCCACGAACAGTTCCGCCGAACGGAGGTGGTGCCCCGCCCGGCAGCGGCACTGCACGGCGCAGCCGTAGCCGGTCTCCGTCAGGCCGTAGTGGGAGAAGACCCGGCAGCGCCAGGCGCTCTCCAGCGACTCCACGACGCTGCAGGGAACGTAGTCGGCGCTGAGCAGGACCGTGGCCGGACGCAAGCCCCCGTCCCGCCGGCAGAGATAAAGCAGGTCAGCGGGCATGCCCACCAGGCAGTGGGCGGTCCTGATGGTCTCCCGCGTTTCCGGACAGTTCCCCCCGCGCGGGCAAAGTACGCCCCGGGCGCCGATGCCCACGATAGATTCCTGCAGGAGCCGGCCCACCCCGCTTTCCGTCGCGCCGGGCAGGAGGATGGCCACGGTCTGGCCGGGTTCGGCCAGTTCCCGCATCCCCTGGCCAAAGAAATCGACGGTGCGCCGCAGGTCGGCCTCGGTGAAGAATACCCGCTTGGCCGCCCCGCTGGTTCCGGAAGTGGCCACCGTGACGATGCGGGCCGCCTCGTGCGGGCGAACGCACAGGAACGGGAGGGGGTCGCGGGCCAGGTCGGCCGGAAGGGTGAACGGCAGGCGGGCCAGGTCCTCCGGGGAGCGGAGCGAATCCGCATCGAAGTCCCGCAGTGCTTCGCCGTAATAGCGGCTCTGTCTTTTCGCCCGGGCCACCGCGGAGCGGAGGTCGGCCATCTGACGGGCGAGGAGGGCGTTGGGTTGGGGACGTTCGCCCAACCCCGCCAACCGGGCGGTGTGGAGGTCGATGGTGGACATTCGTTCGGGGCCGGGCAAAACCGACTGGGGTTCGGGCTTCCCCGCCGCCGGGCCGACGGTCGGCTGGCACATGGCTACTCCTACTTTGTTAAGTAGTATGCGCAAAAAGGTACCATGTTTCCATCGTCAAACACGTGCAGGCTGCACCGGCGCAGGCGGGAGAAATCCAGGCTGCCGGCATCCTGGAAGGCCATGGCGGTCAGGGTGAAGCCCCGCTGCCGGACAAGTTCCAGGAAGTTCTCCATGTCGCGCAGATCGCCTGCGAGCCCACCGGCCGGTGCCTCCGCGGGGCGCTGCCAGCGCCGGGCGACGAAGTTCCGGTTCTGCTCGGGGCCGGCCGACCCGCAGCAGCAGGCCGGTCCGCCGGCCCGCCGGGACAGGGAAACGAGGCGGCCGTCGCCCGTGGTCACGAAGTCGCCGTGGAATCCGCACAGCGGGTGGTCGCAGCGGGAGGGCAGCAGGTCCTCCGCCCGGACGAGCCCGCCCGTCTGGACGGCGACCTCGTGCCGCAACTCGTCCAGGGTGAGGCGCCGTTCGGGATCGTCCCAGGCGGGGCGCCGCCCGAAGCGGCTGAAGGGCTGGAAGTGCACGCCCCGGACGGCCGGCGAAAGGGAAACGCCCAGCCTCACCAGCCCGCCGATGTCGTCGGTGTTGACCCCCGGCACCAGGGTGGGCACCAGCACCACCCCGAGCCCGCGGGCGGCGCAGTTCTCCACCGCCTGCAGCTTCTCCGCCCGCAAGGGCCGCCCCCGCAGCCGCTCGTGCACCCGGTCGTCGGTGCCGTCGAACTGCAGGAAGACGAAGGAAAGGCCGGCCCCGGCCAGGTCGTCGACGTAAGCGGGGTCCGCGGCCAGGCGCAGGCCGTTGCTGTTCAGCTGCACGTGGGCGCAGCCGGCCTCCTTCGCCGCCGCCACCACCGCCGGCAGGTCGTCGCGCAGGGTGGGCTCGCCGCCGCTGAGCTGCACCAGGGTCTTCCCGGGTTCGGCCAGCTGCCGCAGCCAGGCGGCCAGTTGCGCCAGGGAGGGGTCGGCCCCCTTTTCCCCGTCGGCGAAACAATAGGGGCAATTCAGGTTGCAGCGGCGGGTCACCTCCAGCAGGACGCAGCAGGTGCCCTGCCGGTGGTCAGGGCACAGGCCGCAGGCGTCGGGGCAACGGGGTTCTTCCGCCATGGCCCCGTCCGCCCCGCCCACCCACGCCGCCAGGTCGCCGTACCCCCGCCAGATTACGCTCTCGAAGCGGCCGTGCGCAGGACACGCCTTGCGCAGGACGACCCGCCCCCCCGCCTGCACCCGCTGCGCGCGCACCCGTCGCAGGCAGGCCGGGCAGACGCTCCAAGTCTCCAGGAGAATCCTCTCGCCGTCCAACTTACTTGTCCTCCAGCTGCCTTTCGACTTCGGTGATCCGGCCCTTGGCCAGTTCCTCCGGGATGAAGACCAGCCCGCATTCCGGGCAGCGCGGAAGGTCCGTGAAAAAGGAATGCCCCAGGTAAGAGAACTCCGTCTTTTTCATTTCCAATTCTTTTTCGCAGTGGCAGCAGATCAGCTTCTTGTTTTCGTCCATGGGCTCACTCTTCGATTTTCATGCGGTGGCCGTAACCGTTGACGATCTCGTAGCGCTCCCCCGGCAGAACCCGGTATTCCACCCAGTAGGTCATGTGCCCGACCGGCCGGTGCCCGGTGAAGGTGCCTTTCCCGGGGTCGAACAGCTTCTGCCCGGTCTGCTGGCAATGCTCGACGACGGCGAGCAGGTCGGACTCCAGGATCATATCCCGGTCGAGTTTCTCTTTCAGCGACGGCGCGACGGTCAAGTTGCAGCCGGATGACGGCATGGGCATTTCCTCCTGCCAGAATTCGCGGAGCAGTTGCCGCTTCAGCTCCAGGCGGTTCGCCCGCCGTTCCGAGACGGTCGGCCGCCCCCCGCCGCTCTCCGCCAGGCCGAACACCACGTCGAGGATGTGCCGCGTTTTCTTGCCGGCCCGGGCGAAGACGTCCCGGCAGTTGGAGCAGTAGGTGAGGTAAGGGTGCTCGTTCCGGCCGGTGCGCTGCTGCACGACGTGCCGGGCATAGGGCGGGTGGGCGACGGCCACCTGCCCGCCGTAGCTGCAGCACTCCGCCATCCGCCCCGCCATGGGGAGCGGCGCGAGGTGAAAGCCGGCGTCGACGGCGAGCCGGCGAACCGCCTGCTGCAGTTCCGGCTCCTCGCGGCTGGCGCACGGGTCGAAGACCGAGGCCGTCTCGGCCGGGAGGGCCGCCGCGGGGCGGACGACCTTCTCGGCCAGCAGCGGGTACAGGAACCGCCCCGGGATCTCCGGCAAATACTTTTTAAACATGATCTTGCAAGTGGGGCAGGCGAAGACCACCGTCGGCCGGCCCAGCTTCGCCCAGTCGGCGGAGATCCTTTCCCGCACCGACCGGTGGAGCGCTTCCTCCCCTGCCCACTCGGCCGGGGCGCCGCAGCACTGCAGCATCAGCGCGGTGTCGGGGTAATGTTCCACCAGGAAGCGGTAGCTTTCCCGGACCAGCCGGGGGTCGGAAGCGCCCAACTGGCAGCCGGGGAAGAAAGCGAACCGGCTGGAGGCGCACCCCTTCGGTTGCCGGGCCAGGGCGGCTTCCTCGTTGGCGAAGGCCATGTCCCGGAGGTAGAACTCGTGGAAGGCCCAGGGCATCTTGCCCTGAGCGCGCATGGCCCGGTGGCTCTGCAGGAGGAACTCCCCGGTGTCGATGTTCTCCGGGCACACTTCCCGGCACAGGCCGCAGTGCAGGCAGGTGGAGATCAGGCGTGTCGCCAGGGTGGCCTTCCCGTCCAGGGAACTGGGGTGCAGCGTCACCTCGACTTCCTCGGTGATCCGCCGGGGGAACTTCCGGAAATAGCTCATCAGCGGCGAGTGGCGGTGGCAGGCGTCGCAGGCGCACCGCAGGCAGCGGGCCGCCTCGGCGACGGCTTCCTCCCGGTCGTAGGCCTGGCCGCTGCGGGCTTGCACGGCCTCGCCGGCCGTCACGCGGATGCAGTCGGGCCGGAGCCGGGTCCCGCCCGGCTCTTCCGGGTGGTTCATGGCCCCGATCTTCAGGTAGCGCTCGATGGCGTTGGCCGCGTTCAGCCCGTCGGCGATGGCCCGCATGGTGTCGGCGCCGGTCAGCGAGCCGCCGAAAAAAACGCCGGGGGTGGCGGTGGCAAACGCCCCGGCCCCGTCCCGGGTCAGGCCGAACCCGGGGCCGCCCCGGCCGGTGGCGACGAACACCGCCTCCGCCGGCAGGTCCGCCAGGCTCGAGATTTCCGCATTCAGGCGAAGGTCGTAGGATTCGTAGGCGAATTGCCGCCGGATGTCCTCCAGGAAGATTTCCGGCGGCAGCATACCGTGCAGGTGCCCGCCGGGGCGGTCGGATCGCTCGTACACCGTCACCCGGTATTTCCTCGCGGCCAGCCGCAGGGCGCAGGCCAGCCCGCAGACCCCGGCCCCGACGACGGCCACCCGCTTTCCCTTGTCCGGCAGGTTGTACTGGTCCGGCATGGTGTTGCGCGCGTAGTCCATGGCCGCCTTTTCCAGCCGCTGCAGGGAAATCGGCCCGCCGGCGTCTCGCAGAGGGCAGACCTGCCGGCAGGGTTCGGGGCAGAGAGCCGACACGATGCCCGGAAACCCGACGGCCTGCTGGTAGGAGCGGAAGGCGACGTTGAACCGGCCTTGCTGCATCTTCCCGATGAAGTCGCGGACGTCCAGGTGAAACGGGCACTCGGCCGTGCAGAAGGCCCGCTCGTGCTGCAGGCAGTTCGCCACCAGTTCGTTTGTGTATGCCATGATGCCTTTGCCCCCGGCCGGGTCGCAAATCCCGGCCGGGGCCATTGTACAGGATACGGGTCCGGTTGCGGCGCCCCCGGCCGCCCGCCCCCGACAACCGAGGGCCAGCCGTCGGGGAGGGGGCACGGCGCGAGGTGCGCCCGGGCTATGCCGCCGGCGGGCTAGAAGAAGCGCTCCCCGGCGCCGCCCAGGGGCTCGAAGAAGTCATCGCCGCCGTAGGGCACCGGGTTGGCCTTGATCTCCTCGAGTTCGTCGTACAGGTCGGCGCCCAGGAAGTATTTCTTGGGCGGCAGGATCTTCCCGCCGGCCGCCAGGGTGTCCAGCCCGGCCTTGACCTTGTCCTTCGTGGCGGGCATTTCGAACACCCGGACGCCGCAGGCGTTGTAGATGGCGTTGAGGACGGCGACGTGGCCGGACGACTGGAAGGCTTCCGACGCCCCCGAAGAACCGAACGGCCCCGTCTTGTCGTCGCTTTCGTGGTAGAGCACGACGAGCTCGTCGGGGATGTCCTTGATGTAGGGCACGCCGCTGCTGGCGATGTTGGTGTGCCGGGTCACGTCCTCGTAGTTCTCGCTGAGGGCGAAGCCGATGCTGTGCGAAATGCCGCCGAAGGCCTGCCCGTTGACCGCGTCGATGTTGCCGACCTTGCCGACGTCGGCCACGCACACGAAACGGGTCACCGTCGTCTGGCCGGTTTTGGTGTCGACGGCCACTTCGGCCAGGTTCAGGGCGTAGGTGAAGGCCGGGGTCGGGTCGCCGATGCCGGTGTTCGGGTCGAGGCGGCTCAGGCCCGGGGTCACCGTGTTGTTGAACTTGCCTTCGTAGCGGACCGGGATCCCCTCTTGGGCCATCTCGTCGTAGGTCCGGAAGGTGCCGTCGGCCTTGCGCATGGCTGCCATGAGCTTGTTGGCCGCGGCGATGGTGGCGTGGCCGTTCATGTAGTGCGAACGGCTGCCGGCCGACATGCCGCTGTCCGGGCAGATTTTCGTGTCGCTCTGCACCAGCTTGATCTGTTCCGGCGTTATCTTGAGCGGCTTCAGGGCTTCCAGGGTGACCATGACCGAGCCGATGTCACCGCCCTGGCCGAGTTCCTGCCAGGTGTCGTACTTGGTGACGGTGTTGTCGGGGTTCAGTTCCAGGACCACGGTGGCGTTGTCGGTGGGGCCTTCGGAGACGTTGAACCCGCCCCAGGCCAGCCCGACGCCGCGCCGGACTTCCGGCGTGTCCTTGGCCTTCGCTTCCCGCACCGCCTGGTCGTAGTGCGGCTTCATCATCTCCATCATCTTTTCCATGGGGTACAGCCGGAACGGGCGGCTGTTGAGGTTGGTCTCCCCCGGGCGGGCGACGTTGATCCGGCGGAATTCGAAGGGGTCGATCCCGGCCTTTTCCGCCAGCATGTCCATCAGCGCTTCGCTCAGCGTGTAGGCCTGGGGCGAGCCGTAGCTCCGGTAGGCGGTGCCGAAGTTGTGGTTGGTGACGGCGATGCGGGAAATGCCGGCCACGTTGGGGACGTTGTAGGGGAAGAAAGCGAAACGCACCTGCTTGGTGATGATGTCGTCGCCGCCGAAGGTGTAGGCGCCCTGGTCCATCCCGAATTCGAACTCGACGGCCGTGAGCTTGCCGTCCTTGTCGCAGGCCGCCCGGCCGTTGGAATGGCAGGGACGCCGCTTGCCGGAGAAGTGCTGGTGCTCCTCATAGGACATGGAGAGGGCGCACGGCATTTTGGTCACCACCGCGGCCGCCGCCACCAGGCAGATGTCGCCGGCGTTGGTCGACCACCCGAAACTGGCCCCCGTCGGGTTCATCACGATCCGGATGCGGCTTTTGGGGATGCCCACCGAATTTCCGATCCGGCCGATGGAGGAGTACACGCCCTGCGACTTGCACTGGATGGTCAGCATGTCGTCCTCGTCGAAGTAGGCCTGCAGGGGGTCGCCTTCGATGGACAGGTGCGGTTCGCGGGTGGCGAAGAAGCTGCCTTCGGCCTGATGGGCCGAACTGTCGATCAGCTCCGCCACCTTCCACGGCTCGTCGAGCCCGGCACCCTTGAGCACCGGCTGCCGGGCGAAGATGTTCGGCGTGTTTTCGTGGATGGGCATGGCGTCGGGCATGACCGCATCCAGGTAGCTCAGGTATTCCGGCAGTTTTTCGATGTCGACCTTCACCTTTTCGGCCGCCGCCCGGGCATGGTCCTTGGTGTCGGCGCAGACCAGCGCCACCACGTCCCCGTAGCGGTAGATCTTGTCCTCGCACAGGACGTGGCGGGTCGGCACCGTCAGGGTCGACCGCTCGTGGAAGTGGCCTTCGGCCATGACGTTGCTGCCGCCGGCCTCCATGATGTCCCGGGCGGTCACGATTTTGAACACGCCCGGCATCTTCTCGGCTTCGCTGGTGTAGATCTTTTTGATCTTGGCGTGGTGCGCCACGCGCGGCTGCACCATGGCCACTTTCAGCGTTTCCGCCGGCATCTTGAGTTCCTGGTCGTC
The DNA here is from genome assembly GCA_964436005.1 of uncultured Acidobacteriota bacterium. Lineage (GTDB taxonomy): Bacteria > Acidobacteriota > JAAYUB01 > JAAYUB01 > JAAYUB01 > JAGNHB01. The sequence goes on along the minus strand of CAYTBK010000116.1, from coordinate 4,761 downwards.
GCCGTAGTCGGCCAGGCCGCAGACCTTGGCCACCGCCGTGGGGCGAACCACCGGCTTGCCGTAGTACTCCCCGTCCTTGGGGTTCCGGAAGGAGATGTCTTCGATGGTCGCCTCGCCGCGCATCACCCGGGCCGCCGCCATGACGGCGTCCACGATCTGTTTGTAGCCTGTGCAGCGGCAGACGTTGCGGTGCTTCTGGAACCAGTCGCGGACCTCCTCGCGGGTGGGGTTGACGTTTTCCTGGAGCAGGGCGTAGGCCGACACGATGAAACCCGGGATGCAGAAGCCGCACTGCACGGCGCCGCAATTCATCCAGGCCACCTGGATCGGGTGCAGGTGGGTGGGCGTGCCGATGCCCTCGATGGTGACGACCTTGCTGTATTCGTCGATGGAGCGGATCTTCTTGACGCAGGCCCGGACCACCTTCCCGTCCAGGATCACCGAACAGGAGCCGCACACCCCCTTGCCGCAGCCGACTTTCGTCCCGGTCAGGCCCATCCGGCGCAGGACGTCGGCCAGGGAATCCTTGTCTGGGTCGCAGATGAACATGCGATTGACGCCGTTGATATGAAGCCACATCTTCCTGAGTTTCATGCAGACTCCTCCTTCGGTGTATTTTTTGGATTAAAGTGAAATTCCTTTTGCTCCGTCGATCGTGTCCGAAATCGCTTTCCCGGCCCCCGCTTCCCCTTTTTTTCCGCCCCGCCGGCGAAACGGACGCTCGCGCCGCAGCCCGGCCCCGGGCAAAAAAAAACGGCGCGACGGAAAGGTCGCACCGTATGAATCGACATCCGGCCAGCCCGGCTGGCCTGCGGGATTGTCACTCGCTACGGTTCCTTTCCAAAGCGGGAGGTCAGGTCATTTCTTCCCTGGCCCTGTCGTCCCCGTTTCCCTAGCGCGAAGCCGTAGGAAGCGGGGATCGGAACCTCGGCCGGTTTTCTCCCGGCCGAACGGGGATCGTCCCACAAGCCGCAAGGTCTGTCAATGGTACAAATTGGGAAAAGAATGCCGGTGCGCCAGGCGCGCAGGCCGCCGGTGCGCCGGACTCCAAGGGCGACGGCAATGCCGGCGGCTACTTTTTACCCGCGATCATTTGCTCCCCCATGGTCAACCGACAGACAAACAAGGCATTGCCTCGTCAGGCCGAATGGGGCGGTCCCTTTCTGCCCACCATCCCACGGGCCGTGCGGAGAGCGTAATTTGCTCGCCAGCTATACGTTGCCGCGAATGGAAGGGATTGGCACAAAAACTGCATCAGATGTGTGCATCGCCGCTTGGCACACGATAGGCGAGGAGGCTCCGGTGAACAAGAAGCGCATCATGGTACTGGACGACGAAGAAGAGTGCCTGAAGACCATGCGGCTGGCCCTGGTCATGGCGGGGTACTCGGTCAACGCCTTCTGCCGGGCGGACGAGGCCCTGGACTACCTGTTGGGCTCCTTCTCGGGCAGCCGGCCCTTCGACCTGCTGATCACCGACATCCGCATGCCCGGCATGAACGGGGACGCCTTCATCGACAAGGTCCGTTCCTCGGGCCTGGCGATCCCAGTGCTGGTCATCACCGCCTACCGTGACGAAAACCTGGAAAAGGCGCTTGCCGCCCTGGACTGCCGCGAAATACTCGACAAGCCCGTCCCCATCGACGTCATGCTGCGGGCCGTCCGCCGCATCTGCGAAGAATCGCAAGAAATCAATACGAGATAAGGAAGAGCCGTGTTAACCCAAAAGTCACTCAAAGTCAGACTGGTGTTCAGTTTCGCTCTGATCCTGGCGATCCTGCTGGTGGTGGCCATCCTGGGCTACTGGGGGATCACCAGTGCCTTCAACGGGTTTGTCGACTACCGCGACCTGGCCAAGGACAATGTCATCGCCACCGACATCGAGCGGAACCTGCTGAACATGCGGTTGCACGGGAAGGAAGTCTACATCACCAACGGCGGCGACGAAGCCTTCAAGCAGGTGCAGAAGTTCCACGCGGATATGATGGGCAGCTTGAAGCAGGCCAAAGAGGAGATCACCGACCCGGAACGGCTCAAGCTCGTGGAGGTCATCAACACCCGGGCGGTGGAGTACCTGGCCAAGTTCAACGACCTGATCGCCGCCATGAAGTCCGGCGACACGACCACGCGGGACCAGATCTACCGGGAAGTGCTGGTCAAGATCGGCGCGGAGATCCTGGAGAACGCCCGCAAGATCCAGGACTCCATCCTCAAGACGCAGCGCGCCCTGGGCGCCAGCCTGGAAACCTCGCTGGGCGTGATGGAAGTCGTCATCCTGGTGGTGTGCCTCGTGGCCATCGCCCTGGGCGTCGCCCTCGCCCTGCTCATCTCCAACTCGCTGGTCAAGGTGCTCCGGCGGGTTTCCAACGACATGTCGGCCTGCTCCGAGCAGACGGTGGCGGCCGCCGGGCAGGTCTCCTCCTCCAGCCAGCAACTGGCCGAGGGCGCCGCCGAACAGGCCGCCGGGCTGGAAGAGACCTCCTCCTCGCTCGAGGAGATGTCCTCCATGACCCACCGCAACTCCGAGAACGCGCAGCAGGCCAACTCCCTCATGACCGAGTGCGCCAGCGAGATGCAGCAGGCCTCGACCCGCATGCACGACCTCACCTCGTCCATGCAGGAGATCTCCAAGGCCAGCCAGGAAACCTTCAAGATCATCAAGAGCATCGACGAGATCGCCTTCCAGACCAACCTGCTGGCGCTCAACGCCGCCGTTGAGGCCGCCCGGGCGGGCGAAGCCGGCGCCGGGTTCGCCGTGGTCGCCGACGAGGTGCGCAACCTGGCCCACCGCGCCGCCGAAGCCGCCAAGAACACCGCCGGCCTCATCGAGGGGACGGTGAGCATGATCCAGAAGGGGTCGGGCCTGGCGGAAACGGCCGAGCTCTCCATCCGCAACCTCCAGGAAGGCGTGCGGAAGTCCGGCGAACTCATGGCCGAGATCGCCTCGGCCTCGTCCGAGCAGGCCCAGGGCGCCGACCAGATCAGCAAGGCCGTCTCCGAGATGGACAAGGTCGTGCAGCTCAACGCCGCCAACGCCGAGGAATCCGCCGCCGCCGCCGAGGAACTGAACGCCCAGGCCGAACAGCTCCGGTTCCTGGTGGAAGACCTGCAATCCCTGGTGGAAGGTGGGAGCTACGTCCAGGCCGCCCCGGAGAAGCCGGCCGCCGGCCCGCGCGACCGGAAGCCCCTGACGCCGGCCAAGGCCGCCGTCAAGCCGCGCGGCGGGCAACCCGTCAAGAAGGCGGGGGCGCTGGTACACCACCGGCCCCGGGTCATCACCCCCAACGAGAAGATCATGGACAGCGGCATGGGAGAGTTCTGAAGGTAGTCCTGAAGCTCATCTTCCTTCGTGCGCCGGCGCCCCCAGGGCGGCCGGCGCATTTTTTTTCACCGGTGCAGACGGTGTCAGGAAGTCGAGGTGACCCCCTTGTGACGGCCAGGCCGGTTCGGGCCGGCTGGGGCGAGATCAAACGCTCGCGGCGTCAGCATTTCCAGTCGGACCACGAGGTGTCCGGCTCGCGGTAGCGCGTAAAAAGCCGGGTGAGGGTGGAATACTCGAAGAAGACGTTGACCGGGGGCCAGGCCAGCAGCCAGAACCAGAGCCAGTAGGCGGCAGCCATGGACAGCAGCGCCCAGGGGTACTCCACGGCGGCGATGGCCAGACCGCGCCCCCACGCTTCGGGCAGGCCGGGCAGGGCGGCGCCGGGGAAAAGCCAGGCCGGCACGGGGAGCGTGGCCACCCACCAGAGCAGGACGGCAAAGGAATGGCTCGCCTGGACCGCCTGGCGAGGGCAATAATTCACGCAGCGCATGCAGCTTTCGCAGGACATCTTCCAGAAGGGCCGCCCGCGGACCATGCGGATCGCCCCCACTGGGCAGCGCCTCCCGCACTCGCCGCACCCCGTGCACCGGCGGGTGGCGAACTGCAGCCTGGCCAGGAAGAACCTCCCGGCGAGCAGGTACAGCAAGGAAACCGGGAGCACGGCCAGGCCGAAAAGGAAACTGATCCGCCCGCAGAAGGCCGACTGCCCGGCCAGGAGCCGGCCGACCGGCCAGGCCGCCTTCCGGCGGGTGTGTTCCAGCATGGCCCGGGAGGCGTCCTCCCGGTAGCCCGGGACCAGAGACGTCCAGTTCTCCGGCGTATTGCGCAACGGCAAGGCGCCCCGGCAACGGTACCCCTTGAGCCGGAGCACCAGCAGGGCCAGGTAGAGCCCGCTCCCCTCCCAACCGGGCACGAACAGCCGACCGAACTTGCAGCCGCCCAGGCTGGCGGCGACGAAAACGTCCGCCTTCCCTTTGGCCGGCGGAAACCGGAGGAGGAAGCGGAGCATGGCCCAGATGATGGTGAAACCATGGACCGGGAAGATGAAACCGGTCAGGGTGCCCGGCGGAGGCGGCGCCGTCGGCGGGTCCCGGCGGTCGATGCCTTGGGCCTGGGCCGGCCGGCCGGCCCTCGCCGCCGCTTCGACGATCCAGCAGGCGGCCCGGCGCGCGTTGCCGGTGCCGGAGAAGTAGTAGACACTGACGGCCGAAGGGGCCGCCCCCTTGTCCCGCGCAACCGCCAGACCAGATTCAGCCATTCGACCGCCCCTCGCCCTGGAGCAGCCGCTCGATCCGGGCGCCGTCCGCCAGAAGTTCCTCGTCGCGGCCGAAGCCGGCGGCGAGTTGGAGCCCCAGGGGCATCCCTTCCAGGAAAGCGCCGGAGGGGACGACGAGGGTCGGCACGCCGGCGTGGGTCCAGGGCAGGTTCATGACCGGGTCG
>CAYTBK010000115.1:0-12382 GCA_964436005.1 uncultured Acidobacteriota bacterium | reverse complement strand
CGCAGGAGGCGGTAGGAGCGCCGGATTTCGCTGTACTTCACCGCGAAGACGTCCATCGAACCGCTCATTTCCTCCCGGCCGACCACGAAGGGGGCGCAGCGGAAGCGGAGCCGGGCGTCCTGGAGGAGATCGGCGACCCGGTCCAGCGTGTCCGGGCCCGGGTCGGCCAGGACGAGCAGCAGGTTCACGTCGGACTGCCCGGGGTCGAAGTCCCCCCGGGCCGCGGAACCGTACAGGGCCGCCATGGCCAGACCGCCGCCGGTCCGGTCGTCCAGGGCGGCAGCCAAAGCCGAGGCCTCGGAGATCACAAGTTCGGGTGTCAGTTGTTTCATGCGGCGCCTCGAGTGTTGTGTTGTTGTCGGAATGTTGAAATGACAATGTGCGGGAACCGGGCGCCGCGCCGGGGCGGGAGCCACCGAATCGGGTCAGCCGCCGCAGCCCCCGCCGCACCCGCCGCCGCAACCCCCGCCGCAACCGCTGCCGCACCCGCTGCTGGACGAGGAACCGGGGTCCACCCAGGTCATGGTCTGGCGGATGTTGTCGTAGGCCGTGCCCCGCAACGCGGCCGGCCCCGCGACGGCCACCGCCAGGACCAGGGCGTATTCGGTCAGCCCGAGGCCGAGCGCCCTGGACGTTTGCAACGGGTTTCGCGACTCCTCCCGGGCCAGTCGCAGCCGGCGCAGGCCCTCCCGGGTGGCGTGCGGGACCCGCAGGACCAGCCCCAGGAGCAGGGGCAGGAGGATGGCCAGAAGGAAGAGGAAACCGACGTTCTTCCGGCCGGCCGATACGGCGCCGATCAGCCGGCAGAGCCCGATGCCGGCCAGGAGCAGCACGCCGCCCCACTGCAGCAGGCGCAGGGCCCGGCGTTGCGCCGCGTTCGGGGCCAAACCCGCGGCTTCCAGTTCGTGGCGGAGGGAGGCGCAGGCCTGGCGGGCCTCGGGGAGGGCGGAGCGCAGGATCTGGCGGAAGGGGGTCCGGTCGACGGCCCGGCAGACCGCCTCCTCGACGGGGTGGAGCCGGTCGCCGAACCCGGCCCTGAACACGCCATCGTTCACGTCGAAACACTTCCCGTCGGCCCGGAGCAGGTTCATGCTGACCAGGCGGAACACCGCCGTTTCGATGACGGCCTTTTCCGCCCCCCGCAGCCAGGCCAGGTGGTAGGGATTCAGGGCGGCGCTCCGGGAGAAGGGTTCACTGCCCAGGACGACGCTGCGCGTGATCGCGGCGATGACCAGCAGCCCCAGAAAGAGGCAGAAATAGAACGCCAGGAATTCCGGGCCTTCCATCCCGCCCAGGAAAGGGTTGGGCGGCGTGTCCCCGGCGGCCGCCGTCAGGAACACCAATCGTTGAAAAAGGATTGCCGGCGCCATCGGCAGTTCCCCCATCGAACCTGCCGTCTCGGCCAGGAAGGCGCGAAACGGCAGGAAACACAGTTTCGGGATCGTCTCGCTGCAAAATCCGAATCACAGGATCCTGCCCGGAATTCTACGCCCTGTCGCCGGCCACGGGCAACGGAAATCTCCGTGCCGGCGGAGGGATGGCCTCGCCCGTGAATACGGTTCGGCTGGACGATTGCACATGGTCATACCTGTTGACATCCCCTTTGATATGATTTAATTTCCATCCATGCTCGGCGAAGCTGACTCCACCCGGTCGACATCCTGCCCCGAGAGCCCGGAAGCCACTCCGGAAGGTGCAGGGCTGCCGGCCTACGACCCCCTGTTCCGTGTCGTGGCGGAGTGCTGCCCCGTCGCTCTCTTCCTGCAGCAGGACGGGCGCTTCCTCTACCTGAACCCGGCCGCGGCGACCCTTTTCGGCGCGGTGGAACCGGCAAACCTCGTCGGCCGGCCCGTCATGGACCGGATCCATCCCGACTGCCGGGAAACGGTCGCCGAAAGGATCCGCGATTCCCTCGACAAACGGGTCATCAACGCCAGGCTGGAAGAGAAGTACCTCCGGCTGGACGGAACGGTCGTCGACGTGGAAGTGACGGGAACCCCCGTGACCGTGGAAAACAGGCCCGCCGCGCTGGTCTTCGCCTACGACCTGACCCACCGGAAAGCCGCGGTGGCGGAACTGGAAGCCTCCCGCGAGATGTTTTCCGCCCTCTTCAACCAGAACCTGACCGCCATCGCCCTCTGCCGATGGCCGGAGTCGGTCCTGGAGGACGTCAACCCGGCCTGGGAGGAACTGGCGGGTCTGACGCGCCAGCAGGCCCTGGGACGGTGCGTCCGGGACCTTCGGCTGTTCACCGACTCGGGCGAAATGCAGGAGGTTTTCCGGGAACTGGAAAGCCGGGGCGTGGTGGAGAACCGTCCGCTGGCCTTCCGGGCGGCGGACGGCGCCTTGCGCACCATCCTGTGGTCGGGCCGGGTCGCCACCTTCGGGGGCACCTGCCGGCTGTTCTCCTCCGCCATGGACGTGAGCGCCCTGCGGGAGGCCGAGAACGCCCTGCGGGAAAGCCGCAACCTCCTGTCCAGCGTCCTCGACCGCATCCACGACGGCTTCGTGGCCCTGGACCAGGACTGGCGCTACACCTACGTCAACCGCCGGGCGGCCGCCCTGCTCCAGCGTCGCTCGCCGGAAGAGCTGCTGGGCAGGCACATCTGGACCGAGTATCCCGAAGCGGTCGGGCAACCCTTCCACCAGGCCTACGAGAAGGCCATGGAAACCCAGCAGCCGGTTTTCCTGGAAGACCATTACGGCCCCTGGGACCTCTGGTTCGAGAACCGGATCTACCCGTCGCCGGAAGGCATATCGATCTTTTTTTCCGACATTACGGAGCGCAAGAAAACCGAGGCAGCCCTGCGCCGCAACGAGGCCGACCTGCTGGAGGCCCAGCGCCTGGCCCGCCTCGGCAGCTGGGAGATGGACATCCGCACCCTCGACCTGCAATGGTCGCCGGAAATGTGCCGTCTGTTCGGGGTCGAACCCGGGGTAACGGCGCCTTCCCACGAGATCTTCCGGCGTTCCGTCCTGCCCGAGGAGTGGGAAAAGGTGAACGGGGCCATGCGGGACACCCTGGAAAAGCGGGCCGCCTACGACATCGAACACCGGTTGCGGACTGCGGACGGGCGGACCAGGCACGTGCACGCCCGGGGGCAGGTCGTCTGCGACGCGGCCGGGCGCCCGGTCCGGGTGTTCGGCACCGTGCAGGACATCACCGAGCGCAAGCAGGCGGAACTGGCCCTGCAGGCCAGCCAGGCCCAACTCCAGGCCATCGCCGCGCACGCCCCGGACGTCATCATGCAGATGGACCTGGAGGGCCGCGTCCGCTACGTGAACCGCCTCGAAGCCGGGTGCCGGACGGAGAACGCCATCGGGCGCGACTGGCTGCAGGGGGTCTGCCCCGAAGACAGGACCACCGCCCTGGCCGCTTTCGGCGAAGTGCTCGCCCACCGGCGGCAGGTGGAGTTCGTCTCCCAGGCCGTGGTCGGGGCCGAAACCCAGGCCCGGTACTTCCGTTACCGCCTCAACCCCATTCTGGAAGGGGACACGCCGTCCAGCGTCATCGCCTTTGTCACCGACATCACGGAGCAGAAGCGGCTGGCGGCCGAGCGACGCGAACTGGAAACGCAGGTCCAGCGCGCCCAGAAGATGGACAGCCTGGGCAGTCTGGCCAGCGGCGTTGCCCACGACATGAACAACGTCCTGGGGGCGATCCTCGGCATCGCCTCGGCCTTCCTCGAGGAGGCCGAGGAGGACGGGGCGCTGGCCCAGGCCCTGGAAACCATCACCAAGGCCTGCTCCCGTGGCCGGACGCTGGTGCGCGGATTGCTGGACTTCTCCCGGAAGGGGCTGTCCGAAGAGCACGTGCTGGATCCGAACGCCCTGATCGGCGAAGTGGCCCGCCTGCTCGCGCGCACCACCTTGCAGCGCGTGCGGCTGGAAACGGATCTCGAGCCGGAACTCCGGCCCGTCCTGGGGGATCCCGGCACCCTGAGCCACGCCCTCATGAACCTCTGCGTCAACGCCGTGGACGCCATGCCCGACGGAGGGACCCTGACCATCCGCAGCCGGAACCTGGGCGCCGGCGAGATGAGCATCACCGTCGAGGACACCGGACACGGCATGCCCCCGGAGGTGGTGGAGAAGGCCATGGAACCGTTCTTCACCACCAAGCCGTCGGGGCAGGGCACCGGGCTCGGCCTGTCCATCGTCTACGGGGCGGTGAAGGCCCACTGCGGGCGGATGGACATCCAGAGCACCGTGGGTGAGGGGACCCGGGTGAACCTGTACTTCCCGGTTTGCGAACCGGCCGCCGTGCGTCCGCCGAAACGGCGGCAGGCGGTGGCAGCGGGCGCGCAAAGCCCCTTCCTGGTGCTCGTCGTCGACGACGACGACCTGGTCCTGAGTTCCCTGGAGACCATGCTCGGCACCCTCGGCCTCCGGTCCGTCTCCGCCGCCTGCGGCGAGGAAGCCCTGGAAAAGCTCGCCGGGGGGCTGCGGCCCGACCTGGTGGTCCTGGACCTGAACATGCCCGGCCTTGGCGGGACGGGCACCCTGCCGAAGCTGCGGGCCCTGCAGCCGGAACTGCCGGTGCTGCTGGTCACCGGCCGGACCAGCCAGGCCGCCGAGGACCTGGCCGAAACCTACAAATGTGTCGGCGTACTGGCCAAACCCTTCACCATCGACGAGTTCCGCAAGCGCTTGGTTCCTTTGGGACCGCTCGGGTCCGAGCCAGCCCCGGATCCGTCGGAGGCCTGAGCCCGGCCCGCCCCTGACCCCTCCACCACTCTCAACTAACTCTGCTTTCCGCCTGTAGGCTCCCCGGCAAGTTGCCACCCTGGGCAAATCCAACATGGATAAACTGGATGAACTTGATGGGAAGACGTTTATCCCACATCCTATCCATCCTGTGTATCCATGTTCACAACACAGTTTGAACCAACCACAAAGAATGTGAGGGAAAGCCGTTTCTTCGCTTGACCGGCAAGAGGATCGAAAATATAATCTAGACAGGCTAGCCAGAGAGGAGAAAACCGTGAGCCGAGTCTGGTCGCTGCAGGATGCGAAGAACAGGTTCAGCGAAGTCGTCAACCAGGCGATCCAGGAAGGTCCGCAGATCGTGACCCGCCACGGCCGGGAAACCGCGGTGGTCATTTCCATGGAGGATTACCTGAGCAAAACGGCGCCGAAAAACGACCTGGTGGATTTCTTCCGCTCTTCCCCCCTGGCCGCGGAAGGCGTCGAGATGGAACGGGACCGCGATCCGGGACGGGAGGTCGAGCTGTGAACTGGCTGCTCGACACTTGCGTGATATCCGAGCTGATCCGGCCGCAGCCCTCCCCGCACGTGGCCGGATGGGTGAGAGCGCAGAAGGAGCACCGACTGTTCCTCAGCGTCCTCACCCTGGGGGAGATCCGCAAGGGAATCGACCGGCTGCTGGATTCCGAAAAACGGAGAGAGCTCGACCGCTGGCTGCGGGAAGACCTGGAAAACCGTTTCTCCGGGCGCGTGCTGCCGGTCGATCAGGGGGCCGCCCTGCGCTGGGGGGAAGTGGCCGGTCGTCTCGAGAGAACGGGGCGGAAGACCGCGGTGATCGACGGGTTGCTGGCCGCCACCGCCCTCTTCCGCGGCCTGACTCTGGTCACCCGGAACACCGGCGACATGATCCATTTCGGGGCCGAAATCTTCAACCCTTGGGAAAGCGGGGGCTGAATCAACCCCCGAACGAATTCCAACATGGATAAACCGGATGAACCGGGTGGGAAAACATCTCCCCCTCATCCTGTTTATCCTGTTTATCAATGTAAAATAATAAAATTATATCAGAATGAACTGTCGGCGGGGGGGTGCGCCTAGCCTTCGGGGATGATGGCGTCCCTCGGTTCGGGGCGTGGCCGGGCGAAACCGTACCAGGTGATGACGCCGAGCACCACCGCCCCGCCCAGCAGGGCCCAGGCGGAGGGGCGCTCCCCGATGCCCAGGAAGACCCAGACCGGGTTGAGCACCGCCTCCAGGGTGGCCACCACCAGCGCGGCGGTGGCCGTCAGGCGTCCGATGCCGGCGTTGAAGAGGATGTAGGCGATGCCGATCTGGAAGACGCCCAGGTAGAGCAGGCCCGCGGCCTGCAGCGGGGTGGCCCGGAGGCCCGGCAGGGCGAAGGGGGCGAACAGGAGGGCCACCAGGAAGTTGCCCAGCACCACGGCCCCGATGGGGTCGGTGGCCGGGTCCTTTTCCCGTTTCCACTTCATGAGGAGGGTGAAGAGGGCCAGGCAGAGGCCCGAGCCAAGCCCCAGCAGGTTGCCCTCCAGGCGCCCCGCCTCCAGACGGCCGACGAAGAAGCAGGAAATGCCGGCCAGGCACAGGCCCACGGCGCAGACGTCGCGAGGGGCCAGGCGCCGCCGGAAGACCCACGGTTCCAGGAAGACCAGGTAGATGGGGGCGGTGAACTGCAGGAAGATGACGTTGGCGGCGGTGGTCAGCTTGGTGCCGGCCACGAAGAAGGCCAGCAGCCCGGCGTAGGCGAGGGCGGCCGCCAGGGTGGCCGGGTCGCGCCGGAAATGGACGCGCCGGCGGCTCAGGCGCAGCACCAGCAGGATGGTCAGCGCCGCCGCCAGGCTGCGCACGAAGACGATCTGGGCGGCGTTCTGGGGCAGGATCTTGACGAACAGCCCGCTGGAGCTCCAGAGCAGCGCCGCCCCGGAAACGAGGGCCACGCCCCGGCGGGTTTGGGCTCTTTCGGCTTCGTGCGGCATCATGGACGAGCCCCTGGCATGGAGTCGGCTCCTCGGTTTCGTTCGTCACGGTCGCCCGGTCCGGCTGCCGCGGGCGCGGGCGACTTCCGGGCGTCGGATTATCCCCCGGGAATGTAAAGGAATCGCGTTCCCGTGGCAAGGGAAAACAAGGCCACCCGGCGGGATTGGCCGATCGAAAGGTTCTCCGCAATAAAAGAAAAATGGTGCCAGGGGACGAGCGCGGCGACCGTCGCGTCCAGGCGATTTTCCTCATGTTTCCCGGGTATTCCGGGATTATAATAAGAAAGTTTTTACACTATGCACCGGAAGGCGTTCGAGGCGGTGAAGGCGCGGCCCACGCGTTTTGCCATCGGGTTTTCCTTGTTCCCATCGCCGGCCGGACGAGTTCCCGTAGGGAAGATCTCATATCGGGAGGGGAATCATGCGCTGTGCGAGAGCATTTTGGGGTCTGGCGTCCGTCATTCTCTGTGCCGGCTGGCTTGCCGGCGCCATCCCTTCCACCGAACGGGCGGCCCTGATCGCCTTCTACAACGCCACGGGCGGAGACGACTGGACAATCCGCACCGGCTGGAAAACGCCGCCCCTGTCTTCCGACGGGTTTGCCATGCCCGGGACGGAGCGCTTCTGGTACGGCATCAACCTCAACGAAGCCAAAACGGCCGTGACGGAAATCCGGCTTTTCGCCAACAATCTCGTCGGACAACTCCCGACTGAAATGACTGTCTTGACGAGCCTGGAAACACTGATCCTGTACCGCAACCAGCTCTCCGGCTCTCTGCCGACCTGGCTGGGGAATTTTCCCAACCTGAAAAACCTGTCCTTGAACAACAACGACTTCAGCGGAACGATTCCTGCCCAGCTCGGCAGCCTGCCCAACCTGCAGATCCTTTCCCTCGGTTCAAACCAGCTGACGGGGGAGATCCCCTCGCAGCTGGGCAACCTTACCCACCTCCAGGTCCTTTCCCTGCTGGGTAACCAACTGTACGGCGGCATCCCGGACCAGCTCGCCAGCCTGTCCAGCCTGCAGGAACTCAGCCTCGGCTGGAACCACCTGTCCGGGACCATCCCCGACTGGCTGGGCAACCTCACCCAGCTGAACACGCTGGGCCTGACCGGCAACCAACTCACCGGCGAGATCCCCGCCACCCTGCAGAATCTCACCGGCCTCCTTTCGCTGGCCCTCGGCGACAACCGGCTCACCGGGGCCATCCCCTCCTGGCTCGGGCAGCTGACAAACCTGCTCAACCTTTGGCTGCACGGGAACCAGCTCACCGGAAACGTTCCGGCCCAACTGGGCGGGCTGACCTCCCTGAGGGCCCTCTTCCTGCACGGGAACCAGTTGACCGGCTCCTTTCCCGAGGCGCTCCAGAGCCTCACCAACCTGGACACGCTCTGGCTCAGCGGCAACCAGTTTTCCGGCTCCCTCCCTGCCTGGATCGGCAACCTGACCAAGCTGCAGGCGCTCCTGGTGGACTGCAACCTGCTCGGCGGCCCGTTGCCCGGCGAACTGGGCAACCTCTCCTTCCTTCTCCTGCTGGACTGTGGGAATAACCGGTTTTCGGGGGCCATCCCGAGCCAACTGGGGAACCTGACAAACCTGCTGGGGCTGTCTCTGGAGGGCAACGCCTTGGCCGGCGAAGTCCCCTATTCCTTTTACAATCTGACGAAACTGGTGCCGGGCGCCCAGTGCAGCATCGACTACAACGCCCTGAAGGCCTCGGATCCCACCTTGAAGTCCTTCCTCGACCAGAAGTTCGGCAGCGGCTGGTCCGCCAACCAGACAGTGCCGCCCGGCTCTTTCCAGGCTTCGGTGACGGGAGCCGGGGCCGTCAAGATGGGCTGGACCCCGGTGCCGTCGCCCGTCCGGCGGCGGACAGCGGCCGATCCCGTCGGCGATGAGGGTGCCGACGGGTACGAGCTGTGGGGCGAAAACCCCGCCGACGCCTCCTGGCTGCTGCTGGCGCTGCTCGCGGACCGGGACGATGCGGAGGCCACCGAGGCCCTGCGCCGGGCCCAGGTAAACCGTTTCAAGATACGTTCTTTCACCGGTGCCCACCCGCAGAATCAGAATACGGTGTACAGCGAGTTTTCCCCGGTTTTGGAAGTCAGCCCCCCCACCACCGAGGCGAACGTGGACATCTATGCCGACGGGTTGCAGGCCGGCACCGTTCTGCCGGAAAGTCCCTCCCAGATCCTCCCTTCGTCTGCCCTCACGCTGCGCATCCCGCCGGAGGCTTTTCCGGCGGCCACCCCGTCGAACCCGGTATGCCTGCGCGTCAAGCTGCCGGGCAAGGCCTTGCTCAGCCAGACGCTGGCCACGGGTTCCCATTTGAGTCCCGCCCCGACACCTCTGGCCGGGGAACGGGTTCTCGACTTGGCGGTGGCGGAGTACCACCTGGTGGGCGGCAAGCCGGCGCAGATCGCCGGGGCGGCCCTGGCCGGCATCGGGCTCCATTCCGTGCAACTGCTTCGCTACGTGGAGGGGGAGGACGCATTCTGGCTCCGGGTGAACGAGAGCACGGCCGGCTGGGCCCCCCAGAACGGCGGAGAGTTTCTGGGCGTGACCGTGGGGACGGGCGGCGGCTACTGGCCGATGACGGCGGCGAGCAACTGGGGAAGCGACGGGATCGGCGCCCAGGCCCCGACCCTTCTCTGCGGCGACATGAGGGAGTACGTGCTCGACCAGGAAGGCGCGGCGACGTTCACGGTCTCATTGCTCACGCAGGAACAGCTTTCAGAAGCTTTGTACCCGCTCACCTTCGGGGACAACCCATTCCAGCCCCTGTTTTCCGGCGGAGTGGCCGATGAGGGAAAAAGCGCCACGGCGGCAGTGGGCGGAACCATCGCAGACGTCGCCGAAGCGGATGTGAACCTGGACGGGTTGGCGGACCTCGTCACCGTCCTCTGCGGGGTGGGCAGCGTCTTCTGGAGCCCGGGCCGGGAGGGCGGCGGGTTCGGCGGCACCCGCGAGGTCGCCCTGGATCCTGCGTCCGGGGAGCCGGCCGTGGTGGAGGTGGCCGACGTCGACGGCGATGCCCTTCCCGATCTGCTGGTGGGGGAGAAGGCCGGCCAGCTCTCGGTGTATCCGTGGGCGGAAGTCTTCGGGGCGACACGGAAAACCGCGGCTCGCCCCTCCTGCCGGCGGTTCCTGTCCGGCGAGCCGGCAGACTCCCTCGCTCTGGATGTCAACGCCGACGGCAAAAAGGATTTCGTCGCCATCGTTCCCTCCGCTTCCCAAATGGAAGTGGCCTTAGGCGACACCTTCAGCGGCAAAACGGCGTACAACACGCCCGGCACACCCGTGTCCCTGGCGACGGGCGACTTCAACGGGGACGGGGCTCCCGACCTGGCCGTGGCCTGCGCAAGCTCCAACGGCGCAACCGTGTTCTGGAACGACGGGAACGGCACCTTCACCCGGCAGGACCTCGGCGGATTGGGCCTGGAACCTTCGGCCGTCGCCGCGGGAGACCTCAACCGCGACGGCCGGGCCGACCTGCTGGTGGCCTTGCGTGCTTCCCTGGAAGTCGCGGCCATCCTGGCCACCGCCGGCAACAACTTCGACTTGGCCGGCCGCCAGCGTCTGGTTTTCCGGTATAAACCCAATTCGGTCCTCCTTTCTGACCTTGATGGAAAATTCGGTCCCGATGCAACGGTGGGCTTCGAGGACGACTACCGCCTGTCCCAGATGGTCACCGATGCCAGCGGTCACCTGGGCGCCGAGAACGTTCGTTCGGACACCGTCGGCGCCTTCCTCACCGATGTTTCCGGCGCGCCCCGCCACACCGGCGTGTCGGGGCTGACGGCCGGCCCGAACGGACGCTCGGCCGGCGGGATCTACAGTTCCGACGGCCTCCTGCAGACACTGGAGACGACGACGGCTGCCCTGTACTTCCCGCGCAGCGACGGCGTCTCCTTCGCCTTGGTCAACCTGGGGGCCGAACCTGCCGACGCATACTTCCAGCTTTATGCGGACGGCCAGGCCGGCACCCGGTCTGCGGGAACGCAGGCCCTCGCCGCCGGCCGGCAGCTGATCGGATTCCTCTTTTGGGACAACATCCTGGGCCCGGAGGCCCAGCAACCGGACCACTGGGCCACGACGGGCCTGAACGGAGCGGGGCTGGACGGGTTCTACATGCAGCCGGCGCCCGGCGGGTCGGAACTCGACGGCGGCCGGCTGCCCGCTTCGGGGCAGGAGTTGACAGAGATGGCCTTCCCGGAGATCCGAACCGGGACCGGATACACGGTGCTCACCCTGATCAACCCCGGATGGGAGCAGGCTTCCGCCTCCTTCTTCCTGTACGGCGGAAACGGTTCGCTCAAGGGGCAGGCCCGGCGGTTGATCACCCCCGGTACGAGACTGGAAGCGGGCGTTGCCGAACTTTTCCCCGCCGCCGCGGAAGGCGATTGGATCCTCGTCCGGTCGGACCGCGGACTGCTGGGTTCGGAAGCCTTCGGAACCAGCAACGCCAATGCGGCGGTCCTGGCCGCGCTCACGTCCGGGCTGGCTTCCCGCGTCCTCTACGACCCGCACATGGCCAGCGGAGATTTCGGTATCGTTTACTATTTTTCCGACATCACCCTGGTCAACACGGGGGAGGGGGCCGCCCTCGTGCAGGTGACCCGCCGGGACAACGACGGGAACGTCTTGAATACCGCCTCGGTAAATGTGCCCGCCAAGGGGAAGGTGCGAACGGAGGTTTCGGCCCTCTTCGGCCTCACCGGAACCGTGGAGGGATGGATGCAGGCCGACCCCGGCAGCGCCGCGGGTGTCACCGGCTGCATGACCTTCGGGGAGGCGGGGACCACCTCGCGCATCCTGGCCTGCCTCCCCCTGCAGGACCTGGGGCACCGCCGCTTCCTGTTGCCCTACATCGCCAACGGCACTTTCGGCGCGTCCACCTACTTCACCGGGGTGGCCGTCCTGGAACCGGACCCCGAGGCCCGCACCCGCGTGAGGCTCACCGCCCACGACGGCAACGGGGCGGAACTGGCCGCGCGGACCTACACGCTCCGCCCCCCCGACCCCGACAAGTGCGCGGAATGCCACAAACGGCAAGTCTTTTTGCTGGGTCTGGAAATGAGCGAACTGCCGACCATGGCGGGCGGCTACCTCGTCCTGGAAGCGGAGACCATCACCCACGGGTTGCTGGTGTTCCAACTCTTCGGCGACATCGGGAACACGGTACTCAGCGCGGTGCCGTCCATTCCGTTGGACTGAGGGCCCGGCGTTCCCGGATCGCCTGGCCTCCGGGGAGAGCGACCGGCAAACCTCGTGTCGCGGCCTGGTGGGGCCTCTCCTGGCCCTTACTGCGGCAGGTGGACGATTCGCGGGAAGCGGGCGGCCACCTGGGGCGAGTGGGTGACGCAGAGGATGGTCTGGTCCCGGAAGAGGGAGAACAGGCTGTCCAGGATCTCCTTTTCCGTGGCCCGGTCGAGGCCGGAGGTGAACTCGTCCAGGACGAGGACTTCCGGTTCCCGCACCAGGGCCCGGGCCAGGGCCAGCCGCTGGACCTGGCCGCCGGAGAGGGTGACGCCCCGCAGGCCCAGCGGGGTGTCCAGCCCCCTGGGCAGGCGCTCCACCGTGTCCCTCAACCGCACCAACTCGAGCGCTTTCCAGACCTGGTCTTCGGGCACGCTGTGCCAGCCCAGCGAGACGTTCTCCCGCACGGTGAGGTCGAACA
>CAYTBK010000114.1:0-12483 GCA_964436005.1 uncultured Acidobacteriota bacterium | reverse complement strand
GACGGCCATGGAAACGGCCAGGATGGCGTTGGCGCCGAGCTTGCCCTTGTTGGGGGTGCCGTCCAGGTTGATGAGGGCCTGGTCCAGCAGGCGCTGGTTCAGGGCGTCGAAGCCGTCGATGGCCTCGGCGATGGTGGTGTTGACGTTCTCCACCGCCTGCATGACGCCCTTGCCGCCGAAGCGGGTCAGGTCCTGGTCGCGGAGCTCCACGGCCTCGAACTGGCCGGTGGAAGCGCCGGACGGGACGATGGCGCTGCCCCAGGCGCCGGACTCCAGGTAGACCTCGGCCTCCACGGTGGGGTTGCCGCGCGAATCCAGCACTTGCCGCGCTCCCACGTACTCGATGTAACTCATTGGTACCTCCATTTGGTGTAATGATCGTGAATCAAGCGGATCGGAACAGGATCGTGTGTCGTGCAATTCCAAAAGCGGACGCGGGCCGGGCGATTCAGGGAATGCCGGCCGCCTGCAGGGCGGTGATGGCGGCGGCGTCCACGACGTCCTGGACGCTGCAGCCGCGGGACAGGTCGTTGGCCGGCCGCTCCAGGCCCTGCAGGATGGGTCCCACGGCGGCGGCCCCGCACAGCCGCTGGACGAGTTTGTAGCCGATGTTGCCGGCGCCCAGGTCGGGGAAGACGAGCACGTTGGCCCGGCCCCCGAGCGACGAGCCCGGGGCTTTCAGGGCCGCCACTTCCGGCGACAGGGCGGCGTCGAGCTGCAGTTCGCCGTCCAGCTGCAGGTCGGGCCGGCGGGCCTGGGCGATGCGCGCGGCCTCGGCGACCTTCTCCGCGTCGGGGTGGGCGGCGCTGCCCTTGGTGGAGAAGGAGAGCAGCGCGACCCGGGGTTCCGTGCCGAGGAAGAGCCTGGCGTTGTCGGCGGCGCAGAGGGCTATCTCGGCGAGCTGCAGCGGGGAGGGGTGGGGGACGACGCCGCAGTCGGCGAAGACGAAGGCGCCCTGCGCCCCCAGGTCGGGGGCGGGCGTCTGCATGAGCATGAACGAGGAGACCGTGGAGATGCCCCGCTGCAGGCCGACGCAGCGGAGGGCGGCCCGCACCGAGTCCGCGGTGGTGCGGATGGCGCCGGCCACCGAGCCGTCGGCCAGTCGGTCGGCCACCATCAGGTCGGCGAAGTACAGGGTGTCTTCCACCGCTTTCCGCGCCTCCTCGAAGGTGCAGCCCTTCGACTTGCGCAGTTGGTGGTAGAAGGCGGCCAGCCGGTCGGCGAGGCGTGGTTCGCCGGTGTCGACGATTTCCACGCCCCGGATGTCGTGCCCCCCGGCGGTAGCGGCGGCCTGGATGGCGGGCGGCGAGCCCACGAGCACGGGCCGGGCGATGCCGGTGTCGCGCAGCCGGACGGCCGCGGCCAGGATCCGCGGCTCGGTGGCTTCGGGCAGCAGGATCCGCCGGGGCGCCGCGGCGGCGCGGGACCGGATGCCGGAGAGCAGGTCGGGAGAGGCGCAGGGCGTCACGGGTGTCTCCTAGGCCTGGCCGGTCATCACGGCCTCGATGCTCTCGCCTGCCTTGCGGCGGGCGTCGGCCCACTTGAGCAGGAGGGAGAAGACGAAACCGATGATGCCCAGGGCGGCGAACATCAGCATGGTGCTGGTGTAGTCGACGATGTCCACCACCTTGCCGTCCACCAGCTTGTGGGTGGTGTGGGCGTCGGCGATCATCCCGGCCAGCCAGGGGAACAGCATCAGCCCGACGTTCTGGATGTAGCCGATGACGCCGAAGGCCGTCCCCAGGCGGTTTTCCGGTACCATCATGGGGATGGCCGCCCACAGGGCCGCCGGAACGAGGGAAAGGGCGATGCCGACGGCGAAGATGGGGACGAAGGGCGGGAAGTGGGTGTAGCCGATGAGCAGGTGGCAGGGGATCAGCAGCAGGGAGCCGAAGACCATCAGGGTGGCCCTCTTGCCGTACTTGTCCACGCAGAAGCCGAAGATCGGGGTGAAGATCATGGTCCCGAAAATCAGGAGCGAGGTCATGGTGCCCGCCAGCGCGTCGCTGTAGCCGAACTTCTGCTGCAGGATGTCGGGGGCGTAGGACTGGAAGGGGAACACGGCGGAGTAGAAGGTCACGCAGAGCATGGAGATGAACCAGAAGGACGGGCTGAAGCTGAAGATCTCGCGGATGCGGAACTTCTCTTCGGGGCCTCCGGCCACCGGCGCCGCCGGGGCGCCCTGCCGGTGGCGGGAGATCCTTTCCAGCCAGAGGTAGATGAAGAAGGTGGCGAAACCGACGCCCATGAGGACGGCCGCGAACCAGAGCGATCCCCGCAGGCCCCAGATGTCCGCGGCGGGAACCTGGATGTTCAGGGCGAGGAAGGTGCCCAACCGCATGATGGTCAGGTTGAGGCCGTAGGCGAAGGCGAGTTCCTTGCCCTTGAACCAGCGGGCCAGGACCTTGTTGTTGACCACGAGGATGGCCTCTGCGCCCACGCCGTAGATCGCCCGGCCCAGCAGCATGACCTTGAGCTCGGGGCTCCAGCCGGGCAGGAAGGCCGTCTGGAGCCAGCCGTAGAGCGGGCCCAGCAGGGAGGGCAGGTTGGACATGGCCCCCACCGCCGTGATGGCGGCGCCGAGGAAGCAGAGGAATCCGTAGAGGATGCCGGAGAGCTTGATGCCCAGCTTGTCCACCAGGACGCCGGCCAGGAGCAGCATGAGCAGGAAGACGTTGGCCACCGAGTAGGCCGAGAAGAGCAGCCCGTAGCTGGCCCCCGAAAGGCCGAGCCCGCCCTGGGGAACGTTGGCGGGCGCGGTGTCGGCCAGGTTGACGGAGGCCGCCTGGAGCTGGCCCCCTTCGTCCAGGTAGGCGACCACGGCCCACCGTCCCACCCAGATCTCCTCCACGCCCAGCTTCGGCGGCGCGGCATTGGCCTTGGGCGACTGCGGAACCCACTGCTGCACGGCGGTGACGGGTTTTTCCTCTCCCTGGGCCGGCTTGGCGCCCGGGGGAAGGGCATTCAGGTTCAGGCGGAACACTTTGACGCCATTGGCGGTTTCCAGCGCCAGGGTGCCGGCCGCCGGGTCGAAGGCGGTGATCTGGCCGGACAGGTTGCCGGGGTCCTTGATCATGCTGCCGATGGGGGTGACGGAATCGTAGATGAAGTACTGCGCGAAGCAGATGAGGCTCATGATGCAGAGCACCATCCAGCGGAAGGCGGCGGAAACAGGCCGGGCGGCGGTGGGGGGCTGGCTCATCGGACGTTCTCCTCCCGGCGTTCGGGGGCCGGAATCTCGTGGTTCTGCAGGAGGCCGACGACGGCCTGGATGTCGTCGGACATGTTCCGGTCGTTCTCCATGAAGGAAACCCGGCTGCGGATCACGGACCGCGCCTTTTCCACCATGGGCGAACTCTTCAAGGGCTGCAGGAAATCCAGCCCCTGGGCGGCGGCCAGCGCCTCCACGGCCAGGACCACGCGCACGTTTTCGACGATCTGGCGCAGCTTGACGGCGGCGGTCATGCCCATGCTGACGTGGTCCTCCTTGTTGGCGCTGGTGGGCAGGGAGTCCACCGAGGCGGGGTGGGCCAACACCTTGTTCTCGGATACCAGGGAAACCGCGGTGAGGTGGGCGATCATGAAGCCCGAGTTGAGCCCGGCTTCCCTGGTGAGGAAGGCCGGCAGCCCGCTCAGGTCGGGGTTCACCAGCCGCTCGATGCGGCGCTCGGAGATGCTGGCCAGCTCGGCGGCGGCGATGCCGAGGAAGTCCAGGGCGAAGGCCACCGGTTCCCCGTGGAAGTTGCCGCCGGAGAGCACGGTCTCGGTGTCGGCGAAGACCAGGGGGTTGTCGGTGGCGGCGTTGATCTCCCGCTCCAGGACGGCCCGGACGTGGGCCAGGGTGTCGCGCACGGCCCCGTGCACCTGGGGGATGCAGCGGAGGGCGTAGGCGTCCTGCACGCGGTCGCAGTCCAGGTGCGCCTGCCGCAGGCCGCTGCCCTCCATGAGGGCGAGGATTTCGGCCGCCACGGCGCGCTGCCCGGGGTGGGGCCGCACGTTGTGGATGCGCGCGTCGAAGTGGGCGTCGGTGCCGCGGAGCGCGTCCGTGGTCATGGCGGCGACGGTGGAGGCGGCCCGGTTGAGGTAGTCCGCCTCGTGGGCGAGCAGGCTGCCCACGGCCGACATGCAGTGGGTGCCGTTGAGCACGGCCAGCCCTTCCTTGGCCTGGAAGGTCAGGGTGGGGATGCCGGCCAGCCGCATGGCTTCGCCGCCGGGCATCTCCCTCCCCTGATAGAACGCCTTGCCTTCCCCCATGAGGACCAGTGCCAGGTGCGCCGACGGGGCGAGGTCGCCGCTGGCGCCCACGGAACCCTTCTCGGGGATGACGGGGAGCACGTCGCGGGCCAGCATGGCCAGCAGCGTCTCCACCACCACGGGGCGGACGCCGGAGAAGCCCTTGGCCAGGACGTTCGCCCGGATGAGCAGCATGGCCCGGGTTTCCTCCGGGGAAAGGGGTCGGCCCACCCCGGCCGCGTGGGAGCGGATGAGGTTGGCCTGCAGTTGCTCGAGCTGGTCCGTGGAGATGTGCACGTTGCTCAGCAACCCGAAACCCGTCGAAACGCCGTAGACCGTCCGGCCTTCGGAGACGCAGCGGTCGATGAGGGCCCGGCTTTTCTCCACGGCCCGGCGCGAGTGCTCGAGCCAGTCGATGCGGACCTGCCGGCGCGAGGCCTCGAAGAGCTCGTCGATGGTGAGGTGGTTGCCATCCAGAACTATCTGCTGAAGATTCACTTTTTATCCTCCGGGGAAGGTGTTGGCGTCGCCTCGGGGGCAGGCGGCGGCGGGGCGTCGCGGGTGGCCAGGCTCTCCCCCGCGGCCGCCGGGGCGGGCGTCCCGTCCTTGGGCGCATCCTCGACGGGGGAGGGCGTCGACTCGTCCTGGGGCGAGTGGTCCAGGTAGTCCTTTTCGGGGTCGTACTGCTGCAGGGCCAGCTGGCCCAGGCTGGTCTGGAAGACAACGTTGCCCCCGCCCTCGCGGATCCGCTGGTTGACGTAGGCGCCACCCTTCTTTTCCGAGATGACGATGGCGGATTCCTCTTCGTCGACCAGGTAGGTGGGGTAGTCGATATTGATTTTTCCCTTGGTGCTGATGAGCGTGATGTCGGTGTTGTACTCGGCGGGCATGAAGACCTTGACGTCGCCTTTTTCGGTCACCGCCGACACCTGCAGCCCGCGCCAGAACTTCCCGGTGAGCTGGGCCTGCACGTCGCCCTGCAGGGTCCGCATGGACACGTAGCCGCTGAGGTTGATCAGCTGCAGGAAGCCCATGGACGTGTCTGCCTCGATCCAGCCGTTCACGTCCTTGATGGAGATGAAGCCGCGCTGGGAGAAGATGTAGAGGTCCGACCGGTAGCTGGGCACGACGAGGTAGTAGTCGATCTTGCCCTTGTTGAACTTCTCGTCGTGCATGGTGGTCAGGTGGATGTCGGTTTCGGTGCGGGTGACCCGCGGCTTCAGGGCCTCGACGGAGGCGAGCATCTCCGCCTGGGTCTTGCCGTAGCCGGTGATGGCGGCTTCGATGAAGACCTTGGGCTCCTTGCCGCCCACCACGGTGACGTTGCCCATGTAGCCCGTGTCGATGTAGATGTGCCCGCCGGGGTAGAACTTGAGCTCTTTCCGGAAGCTGCGGGTGGCCTTCATCAGGCCGGTGAAATCGGGCATGGTGACCGGTTTGAGCTTCTTGCCGGCGAACAGGAAGGGCGGCGCGGAGAGGAGGAGGAGTCCGAGAGCGAGTCCGAGCGGCGGGAGAAGGCGGAAACGAAGTGCGCGGAGGATGGTCATGCTTTACCGGCCGTATCCGTGCTGCCGGGCAGGGTGAGCGGTCGCCGTGTCGTGGTTCATGGGGAGCCTCCTTTTCCTCGCTGCTGTCGCCGGATGCAGGCGTCTGGAACGCGCGGCGTATCTTACATCCCGGCAGGCTCTTTTGCAATAGTCCGAAAAATCTGTTTGACGGGAGGACGAAACATCGCTATTTTGCTCGAATCTCTGAAGGGGAGGGGGCACATGCCGACCTACATGCTGAGAACGACGCTGGACCGATTGAGCAAGAGACTGGATGAAATCCAGCGGGAAAAATATGTCGTGGCGCGCGAACTTCAGGAAGCGGCTTCCCAGGGCGACCTTTCCGAAAACGCCGAGTACGATGCCGCCAAGGAAAAGAAGGAAATGCTGGCCATCGAGGAGAAGCGCATCAAGGAGTGGCTGGGCGACGCCCAGTTGATCGAGGAGCTGTCGCTGCCGGACGACGTGGTGGCCGTGGGCAAGGTCGTCAAGATCGTGGACACCGCCAGCGGCAAAGAGCAGGAATTCGCCATCGTGGGCGAACTGGACCGCCTGGACGAAATCGAGTCCATCTCCGTGGGGGCGCCGCTGGCCAAGGGGATTCTCGGCAAGAAGCTGGGCCGCTCCGCCGAAGTGCAGCTGCCGCGGGAAACCCGGCGCTACAAGGTCACGGAAATCCGTAATCTCTTTTAAAGAAAGTATATAACCACAGAGACACAATAATCGGGCCGCTTGCCTTCCGGTAGGGCAAGCGGCGGTTTATGGGCAGGCTGAGAGGGTAAAAAGACTCAGAGGGTTGTCGATTCCGAGTTGTTTCCCTGGCAGAGGTGGTCCCACACGTCCTGGTTGTGGATGCAGCCGGGGTCCCCGGCCAGGATGTCTCCCAGGTAGGCGTCGGCCCGGGCGCGGCAGCCGCCGCAGACGCTGCGGTAATCGCAGGCGTGGCAGTGGTGCTTCAGGTTGTCGCGGTTGCTCAGCGTCTCGAAGTAGACGTTTTCCCGCCAGATCTTGGCCAGCGTCCGCTCCTTGAGGTTCCCGATGACCCGGTGGGGGATGTACACGCAGGGGGTGACGTCGCCGTTGGGCTGGACGGCGCAGTAGCAGCGCGCCGTCCCGCAGCCCCCGATGTACTTGGCCAGCACCTTGGTCTTGGCTCCCGAGGACGACCCGGCGTGGCCGAGGGCCATGCGGCCCTCCAGGTCGGCGTACATGTAGCAGGCCCGCCCCAGCTGGGGGGCGGTGCTCATCACGCTGATCTCGTTGCCCTCCATGGCCCGCTGCAGGATCTTGAGCAGGCTTTCCCGCTGGGCCGGCGAGAGGTCGTTGATGTCGCTGCCCTGGCCCCGCCCCACGGGGATGTAGTTGAAGTGCACGAAGGTCGAGCAGCCGCTGTCGATGGCCAGGCGGATGATGTCCTCCACCTCGCCGACGTTCATCTGGCTGATGCAGGTGGCGAGGCCGGCCCGCAGGCCGGGCGTGCCGGCGGCCACCCGGATCCCCTCCATGGAGCGGCGCCAGGCGCCGTCGATGCCGCGGAAGGCGTCGTGCTTCCCGGCGTCGGCGGAGTCGATGCTGATCTCGACGTACTTCACGCCGTGGTCCACCAGCCTGGCGGCCGTGTCCCGGTTCACCAGGGTGCCGTTGGAGGCGATGGTCACGTGGATGCCCCGTTCCCGGCAACGTTTCAACACATCCCAGAAGTGTTTCCCCATCAGGGGTTCTCCCCCGGCGATGGCCAGGAAGGGCACGTACTCGTCGGCCATCTCGTCCACGAAGCGCAGCTTCTGCGCGAGGTCCATCTCGTCGGGCAGGGGCTTGGCGCATGCGTCCTGGTAGCAGTGGGCGCACTTGAGGTTGCAGGCCTGGGTGAAGTTCCACACCACCATCAGCGGCATGCTGAACCGCTGCGGCGTCGTCAGGCCGAACTCTTTGATGCTCCGCGATGTGTTGACCAGCGCCCTCAGGGTGGGCCGGTGGCGGAACAGCTTGAACTTGACCATGTCGTGGTTGACGCCGCCCCGGTCCAGGAAATGTTCGAACACGGCGTGCAGCGGCGCGAAGCGGACCCGGTCCCAAAGGGGGGCTTCCGGGTTGTCGTAGGACTGCATCAGCTTTTCGAAGAGGGTGGTTTTCCCTCCGTTTTTCCGGGAAAGAAATCCCAACACGTTCTGGACTTTCGGGTTCAGCAGGACCTTTTCCACCGCGTTTTGCTGCGTATACAGAATGGAATTCTTCTCTTCCATGGCGATCCCCTCCGGCGGGCGCATTATAGCCAGTCATCGGACGGAAAACAATCAGGAGCTTGCAATTCGCCCCGGATCGGGTAAAATGGGAGAAATACAGGAAGGAGAGAGCAAATGCCGGAAGCCAGGAAACACAAGAGGCGCCATCTTCTTTACTATTTGCGTGTATTCGACGCAGCCACGGGAGAGTTGCTCGGGCATCTGGTCGACATCACGAGGGAGGGCATCATGCTGATCAGCGACAAGCCCTTCACGAAAGACAAGGCGTATTCGCTCCGCATGATGCTGCCCAAGGAGATGAACGCCCAGGAAGACCTCGTTTTCGACGCCACCTGCGTATGGTGCAAACCCGACGTCAACCCGCAGTTCCAGACCGGCGGCTTCCGGTTGGGTACGATCTCCAGCGTCTATGCCCACATCATCGAGACGCTGATCGAGGAAATCGGGTTTCGGGACTGAAATCGCCTGCCGTTCCGCACCGGAACGAAACCATTGCGTACCCACTCTCACCGGGGTCGGACGGGTTCCCGTCCGGCCCGGAATTCTCCGTCCCGAGAGGCGGCTTCCTCGCCGCCTGGCGGGGCGGCCGATGGGGGCAACGGGAAAATGACGGCCATCACCATGGAAAAACGCGCTTTTTGGGGTAAGCCGGCGAGCGCCCGCCACAGGCGCGGCTCCGGCCGGTTCCGCCTGGCGGTCATGCTTCCGCTGATCGTGCTGGCGGTGGCTGTCTTCGCCTGGATCCTCACCAGTTTCCGGGTTACGCCTTCCGGGCGGAACGGAGGGGGAGCGGGGTCTCTTCCGCCGGGCCGGCCCGCCCCAAGCGGAGCGGCGGCCGATGCCGAGGCGCTCCGTGATCTGTCCCGGTTGGAGAGCGAAAAGGAAAAAAACCCCGAGTTGTACGTGTCGGGCCGGCAGTACCTGCGGCACGTCCGCCTGCTGGAAAAATGCGGGCGACTGGCGGACGCCTGCGCCCTGGCCGCCGGGTGGGCGGAGAAGGACGCCCTTTTCTCGACCTATCTTTTACAATGCCAGGCCGGCCTGCTGCGCCGGCAGGACAAGTTCGGAGAGGAAGCGGAAGTGTTGGGCCGGCTGCTGCAGCGGCCGGACGTCCAGGAGCGGGGGGCGTTGGCCCTCCGCCGGGCGCAGAGCCTCTTGGAGGCGGGGCAAGCGGACGAAGCGGCCGAAGCCTTCGCCGAGTGCCTGCGGTTGCGGACCGGTTCGGAAGGGGAGGCCCTCCTGGGCCTGCTGCGGGCCGACGTGAAACGCAAATCCTGGGGCGAGGCCCTGGCCGCGGCCATCCGGCTCCTGTCGGGCGACCGGTACCCGCGCCAGGAAGCGGATGCCGCTCTGCTGGTGCAGGCGACTCCCGAGCTGCTGGCCGGGTTTTCGTCTTCCGAGGCGTTGCTGGCGGAGGCCGCACTTTCGCTGCTGCGGCACCGGGAACTGGGGCCGGCCGCCGAACTGCTGAACGAGTTGATCCGGAGGCATCCCGGCGCGAAGCGTACCGGCGAATACCTCTCCTCGATGGGACGGCTGTACGGCTACCGGGATGAACTCGACGCGTCGCTGGAGTGGTACGGCAAGGCCCTGGCCGCCGTGCCGGAAGTCGAGCCGGCCCTTCTTCTGGCCGTGGCGCGGCAGAACCTGTGGGCCGGCCGGGACGGGGAGGCGAAGCGGATCTACCTGGACGTGCTGCCCGAAGTGAAGTCGCCTTCCGTCGCCTGCGACATCGTCATCCACCTCGCCAACATCGAGCGGCGGGCGGGGCGTGCCGCGGCGGCCCGGGCGATCCTGCGCAGCCACCTGGCCGGGGCCGGGAAAGCGGAGCGGGTCAAGCTCCTGTACCGCCTCGCCCTGCAGGATCTCCGGTCCGGGAATGCACGGGCCGCCCTGCGCGGGCTGGCCGCCGTTTCCACCGGTCTCGCCCGCATCCGGGCGAACGGGCTGCCCGATCCGGATGAAGTGGCCTATTTCACCGGCCTGGCCCAGGAGAAGCTCGGGAACTGGGCCGGAGCGCTGTCCGTTTGGGCGCGGGCGGCGGGGGAAGCGGAAAGCTACTATTCGCACCGTTGCGAAGAAAAAGCCGCCTCGTTGGCGGAAAGGAAGCGGAGCGTGGCGGACGCGGTCGTCGCGCGTTGCCTGGCGCAGGTGAGGACGGCCGTGAAGAGGCGCCGCCCGCAGGAGGCCTACCGAACCCTGACTGCCGTTCACGCCCTGCAGGGAAGCTCGCCGGCCTGGCGGGAGGGCCTGGCGGCCCTGCCGGCCTACGAGGAAAAACTGGATGCCCTGGCCGGCCTGGCCATGCCCGCGGCGCCGGCAACGGATCCCGCCGGTGGTTCCTCGCCCCTCCAGCGGGCGGTCGTGTTCCACCGCCTGGGCCTGGGCGCGGAGGCCGCGCAGGCGTACGGCGAGGCGGGCGCCGGCGAGCTGTCGGCCGCGCTGGGCCTGCGCGGCGCCCGGCCGGAGGTCTGGAAGGATTTCATCGTGGCCTCCCTGGCCGCCGACGGCGGGGATTTCCGCACCTCCTTCCGGGCCGGCATGCGCGTGCTGGACCGCTATCCCGCCCGCACGCCGCTGGCGTTGGTCAACCCCACCGTCCTGGCTCTCTGCTGGCCGGAGGCATACGGCCGGGCCGTGCGGACCGGAGCGGGGGCGAAGCGCATCGAGCCCGGCCTGGTCTGGTCCGTCATGCGCCAGGAGAGCAATTTTTCTCCCCGGGCGCTCTCCCCCGCCACGGCCCGGGGGCTCATGCAGGTCATGCCCGACACGGCCCGCCGTCTGTGCGACTCGGCCGGACTGCCGCCCCCTGCCGGCCCGGACATCCTGTTTGACCCCGAATTCAGCATTGAATTGGGAGTGCTTTATCTGGGCGGTGCTTTCCTGGAGTTCCGCGAGGCCGGCGCCGCCGCGGCCTCCTACAACGCCGGTTTCTGGCCGGCCCGCTACTGGCGGGGCCTCTGCGCCGAAGCGGGCGACGACTTCTTCATCCCGGAAGTACATATCGCCGAGACCCGGCGCTACGTCAACCTCGTCCTGGCCTCCATGCGCATGTACGCCCGGGCCCGGGACGCCGGCGGGCCTTCCTGAGACCTGCCGGCCGCATCCTCGTTTCAACCTTTGTCTTTTCCCCCGCGTCTCTGCCGTGGTAGCATAGGGCAAATATGTTTTCAGGGAGGGGTCATGGGCAAGCCGTCCAAGATACGCTGCATCGGCATACTTACGTCGGGGGGGGATTGTCCCGGCCTGAACGCCGCCATCCGCGGGGTGGTGAAACCCGCCCTGGGCGTGTACGACATGAAGGTCGTCGGCATCTCCGACGGTTTCCGCGGGTTGGTGGAGAATCGGACGGTCACGGTGGAATCCCCCATGGTCAGCGGAATCCTGACCCATGGCGGCACCATTTTGGGCACGAGCCGGGACAAGCCCAACAAGATGTCCATGGGCGGCAACGTCATGGACATGACGAAGGTGGCCGTGGAAAACGCCCGCCGCCTGGGCATCGAGTGCCTGGTCTGCCTGGGCGGGGGGGGGACGCAGAAGAACGCCCTGCACCTGCACCGCGAAGGCGGCCTGGACGTTCTCACGCTGCCCAAGACGATCGACAACGACGTGGCCCGCACGGACGTCAGCTTCGGCTTCGACACCGCGCTGGCCATCGCTTCGGAGGCCATCGACCGGCTGCACACCACCGCCACCAGCCACCACCGCATGATCGTGGTGGAGATCATGGGGCACAACGCCGGCTGGCTGGCCCTGGGCGCCGGCATCGCCGGGGGGGCGGACATCGTGCTCATCCCGGAGATCCCCTACAACCTGGACGCCGTGGTGCAGCACCTGCTGGAGCGCCGACGGTCCGGGAAACGCTTTTCCATCATCGCCGTCGCCGAAGGGGCCGTGTCCGCCGAGGAAGCCCGGGCGGCGAAGAAGGCGGAGGAGGAAGGCAAGGAAGCCCGGAAAAACAAGCGGAAAAAGGAAGAAGGCAAAAAGGAAGACGGAAGGAAGGGGCAGGACGCGAAAAAGCTGGAGCAGCGGGACGGCGAGACGTTCCACGTGGTGGAGGAACCCAAGGCCAGCCGGCTGGCCCGCCGTATCCAGGCCCTGACGGGCTTCGAAGTGCGGATGACGTCGCTCGGGCACGTGCAGCGCGGCGGGACGCCCTCGCCGACGGACCGGCTCCTGTGCACCCGGCTGGGCACCCGGGCCGCCGAACTGCTGGCCGAAGGCGTCGTCAACGTCATGGTCGGGGTGCGGGGCGACGAGTGCGTGCCGGTCCCCCTGGAAAAAGTGGCCGGCAGCGTCAAGACGGTGCCACCCGAACATCCCTGGATCCGGACGGCCCGCCTGGTGGGCACATGCCTGGGCGATTGACCCCGGAGCGTCTTCGACCATTTGATACGCCACACATTCTCTGGTAATATGCGCCTCCTCAAGGGGGAGGGATGCTGGAAATCACGAAG
>CAYTBK010000113.1:8873-12991 GCA_964436005.1 uncultured Acidobacteriota bacterium | reverse complement strand
TTTCCACCCGCGACGGCCCGGGCATCCGGACCACCGTCTTTCTCAAGGGCTGCCCCTTGCGCTGCTCGTGGTGCCACAACCCGGAAAGCCAGGCCTTCGCGCCGGAGCTGCTCTTCCGGCGCAACCGCTGCCTCGGCTGCGGCGCCTGCCTGCGCGGACTTTTCGGGAAGGGCGAGCCGGTCTGCCCCCAGGGGGCCATCGCGCAGGCCGGGGAAGCCGCCGGCGGGGAAGGCCGCCGGGCCGTGGTGGACTGGGCCCGCTGCACGGGTTGCGGGCGCTGCGCCGAGGCCTGCCCGTCCGGGGCCCTGGAGATGGCCGGACGCCGGGCGGGCGTCGAGGGCGTGCTGGCCGAAGTCGAGCGGGACCTCCCTTTCTACGGCGAGAAGGGTGGGTTGACTCTGTCGGGAGGGGAGCCCCTATCCCAGCCTGAATTTACGCTGGGCTTGCTCCGGGCGGCCCGCCGGCGGGGAATCCACGCTGCGCTGGATACCTGCGGCTTCGTTCCGTTCCCCGTCCTAGACGAGGCGGCCTCGGCCTGCCGCCTGGTCATGTACGACCTGAAGATCATGGACGAAGCCGCCCACTTGGCGGAAGTAGGCGTTTCCAACCAGACCGTCCTGGACAACCTGCGCGCGCTCGACGGGCGAGCGGCCCCTGTCTGGGTGTGCGTTCCGCTCATCCCGGGCCTGACCGACACCCGGGAAAATCTCGGCGCCATGGCCGGCTTCCTCCTGTCCCTGCGGCGGCGGCACCCCGTCCACCTCCTCGCCTGGAACGCCGCCGGGATCGGCAAGTACGCCCGGCTGGGCCGGACCAGCCCTCTGCCGGAGGGCCTCTCCCCGCGGTCCGGCGTGCTGGCCGAGGCGGCGGAGTGCTTTCGCGCCCGGGGCCTGGACGTCGTCCTGCCCCCCTGAGCCGCTGTTCAGCCCGTAGGCGTCTGACGCCGGCCGGCGCACCCTCGTCCCGTGTTGTCGCGTCGGTGACGCCGGCGCCTTCGGGCCCTGGCGGTGAAACCTGATTTGGCCGATTCGCCACAATCCCGTTGCATTCCGCCGGCGGCTTTGGTATAAATCTTTTTTGCGTCTGGAGCGCGAAGGGAAATTGGCTCTGGCCGCCAACCCGAAGTTTCGAACCCTGTCAGATCCGAAAGGAAGCAGCAGTAAGATTATCTTCGGGTGTGGCGGATCCAGAGCCTTTTAATCGAATCGGGGACGGTGCAGTGGGATACCAGGTCATCGCCAGGAAGTGGCGGCCAGCGCAATTCGACGACGTCATCGGTCAGCACGGGCTGACGAAGACCTTGCAGAACGCCATCCTCCTGAACCGCGTGTCCCACGCCTACCTCTTCACCGGAACCCGCGGCGTCGGCAAGACGACCACCGCCCGCATCCTGGCCAAGGCCCTCAACTGCGCGCAGGGGCCCACTCCCCGGCCCTGCGACGAGTGCGAGTCCTGCAAGGAGATCGCCCGGGGGGCCTCGGTGGACGTGATCGAGATCGACGCCGCCTCCAACCGCGGCATCGGCGAGATCCGCGAACTGCGCGAGAGCGTCCGTTACGCTCCGTCGCGCGACCGGTACAAGGTCTTCATCATCGACGAAGTCCACATGCTCACCACCGAGGCCTTCAACGCCCTGTTGAAGACGCTCGAGGAGCCGCCGCCGCACGTCGTTTTCATCCTGGCCACGACCGAGCTGTACAAGATCCCGCAGACCATCGTCTCCCGCTGCCAGCAGTTCGACTTCCGGATCATTCCGTACGCGGACATCCGCGGCCGTCTGATGCGGGTGCTGCAGGCCGAAAACCTCGAGATTTCCGAGACGGCCCTGCAGAGCGTCGTCAAGGCCAGCGGCGGGAGCATGCGCGACGCGGAGTCGGCTCTCCAGAAGATCATTTCCTTCGGCGGCGGAGACCTGTCCGACGACGACGTGGCGGCCCTGCTCGGCGTGGTCAAGCAGGAGTTCATCAACGTAATGATGCAGGCGGTGGCCGATTCCGACTACCCGTCGGTCATCCGCACCATCAACGATCTCTTCGACAAGGGCCACGACCTGCAGAACTTCATCCGCGCCTGCATGGAATACCTGCGGAACATGCTGGTGTACCGGATTTCCGGCGACGAAAGCCAGCTCCTGCTGCTGGGCGACGTCGACCGTTCCCTGTTGCGGGAGCTTTCCGGACGCTTCCGGGAAGAAGACATGATGCGGATGTACGACCTGCTGATGAAGGCCGACAACGAGCTCAAGTGGACGCCCTACATCCGGTTCCACACCGAGATGTCCTTCCTGAAGTTGGCGGCGCTGCCGCGGCTCGTCCCCGTGGAGGAGGCCCTGGCCATCCTTCGCTCGGGGGCGGTCCCGGTCGCTGAGCCGGAGCGCGAACTCGCCCCGGCGCCCCGGCCCCAGCCTCTCCCCCGTCCACAGCCCGAGCCGGCCGCCCAGGGTCCGGCGTCGGCCGCCGTGCGGCCCGCCGAGCGGGTTTCGTCCGTGGCGGGGCGGTCTGACGCCTTTCTGGAAGAGTTGGCCCGGCGCCATCCCCAGTTCCGCCCCATTCTCAACCGGGTGGCCTGGAAGTTGTCGGAAACGCGCATCGAGATCCAGAGCCCGCCGGGCGGGATTCCGGAGCGGTTCTTCCTGGAGGAGTCCCACCGGAAGGCCATGCAGGACGTGTTCCGTTCCCTCTTCGGCGTCGTGCCCGAAGTGAGTACCCGAACCCAGGAGGCCGCCCCCGCTCCGCCCCCGGCCGTCGCGTGGCCCGCGGCCAAGGCGGCGCCGGAAGCGGCCGCGCCGGCGGCGGAGAAGAAACCCGATCTGGACCGGCTGGAAAAAACCTTCCAGGACGATCCGGCCGGCAAGGTCATCCTCGACCGGATTCCGGGCCGGTGGGAGTTCCAACCCAAGGAGTGACAGGCGATGGATTTGAACGCACTCATGGCGCAGGCGGAAAGGATGAAGGGGAGCATGGCTTCGGCCATGGAGAAGGTGGAAGTGGAAGGGGAAAGCGGCGGCGGCATGGTGCGCGTCCGCCTGAACGGCCGGCGGGAGGTGGTTTCCCTGTACATCGATCCGGAAACGGCCCGGGGCGAGGACACGGCCTTCCTGCAGGACCTGATCATCGCCGCTTTCAATTCCGCTTCGCGCAAGGTCGACGAGGCCCTCATGTCCCAGATGGGGTCCTTGCTGACGCAGTTCAAAATGGAATGACCAGCTTTCCGCCTCCCCTGGAAACCCTCATGGAGATCCTGCGGCGCCTCCCCGGCGTAGGCGCCAAGTCGGCCCAACGGCTCGCCTTCCACCTGCTGAAAGCCGACGAAGCGTACATCCGGGCCTTTCTCGAATCGGTGGCGGAAGTGCGGGAGAAGGTCTGCCTCTGCGCGGAGTGCCACGGATACTCGGACCGGCCGGTCTGCCCCCTCTGCAGCGACCCCTCGCGGGACGCCCGCGTGCTGTGCGTCGTCGAGAAGCCTTTCGACGTGGCGGCCATCGAGAACAGCGGCTGCTACTCCGGGCTCTACCATATCCTGCACGGCGTCATGTCCCCCATCGACGGCGTCGGGCCGGCGCAACTCCGCCTGGCCAACCTGCCCGATCGCATCCGCCGTCTCGGCGTGACCGAAATCATCGTGGCCACCAACCCCGACGTGGAGGGGGAGGCCACGGCCGTTTACCTGGCCCGGCTGGTCAAGCCCCTGGGCGTCAACGTTTCGCGGATCGCCCTGGGCCTGCCCGTCGGCTCCGAGTTGGAGTTCGCCGACGACATCACCGTGGCCCGGGCGCTGGAGGGGCGGACTCGTCTGTAAGGATGCGGGGGATCGCCCCGGTCCGCTGGAGGAACCATGTCCCAGGAAGGAAAACCCGTCATTCTCGTGGTGGACGACAAGGAAGCCAATCTCCACTTCCTGCACGCCACGCTGACCCGGGAAGGTTTCGAGGTCGTCTGCGCCGGTGACGGGCCCTCCGCCATCACCCAATTCGAGAAGCACAAGCCTTCCCTCGTCATCCTCGACGTGCTGCTGCCGGGCCTGGACGGCTTCGAGGTCTGCCGGATCATGAAGGGCTACCCGGACCGCCCCTTCGTGCACGTCATCATGCTGACCTGCCTCAACACGCAGGAAGACCG
>CAYTBK010000113.1:7339-8773 GCA_964436005.1 uncultured Acidobacteriota bacterium | reverse complement strand
AGCCGCTTCGACGCCCAGGTGCTCAAGAGCCAGGCCCTCCACCTGAACTTCTTCGACACCATCGCCCGCCAGTCCCGGGAGGTCGAGGACGCCTTCCGCTACATGATCTTCTCCCTGGCCCGGGCGGCCGAGGCCAACGACGAGATGACGGGGGCGCACATCCGCCGGAGCAACCTCTTCGCCTCCTTCGTCGCCGAGAAGCTGGGCCTGCCGCCCCGGGAGGTGGAGGTGATCGGCTACTCGGCGCAGATGCACGACGTGGGGAAGATCCATATTCATCCCGACATCCTGCTGAAGAAAGGGATCCTGACGGTGGAGGAGTTCGAGGTCATCAAGACCCACACCCTGCAGGGGGCCAAGATCCTGGGGAACTCCCCGCGCCTGTCGGTGGCCAGGCGCATCGCCATCTCCCACCACGAGAAGTGGGACGGGACGGGGTACCCCTACGGCCTCAAGGGCGGCAACATCGCCCTGGAAGGGCGCATCGTGGCCCTGGCCGACGTCTACGACGCCCTGCGCAGCGAACGGAGCTACAAGCCCGCCTTTTCCCACGAGCGGTCCTTCGACATCATCACCACGGGCGACGGGCGGACCACGCCGGGCGGGTTCGACCCGAAGGTGATGGAGATCTTCCGCACCCATCACCGTACGTTTGAAGAAATTTACGAGACCTGCAAGGAAGACTGACCTGGCGGGGAGGCCGCCAGCCGAGGGGGAACCATGAAGCGAAAAGAGGGAATCACCGGGAAAGCGGTCGCCCTGGCGCTGCTCCTGTCTCTGGTCGGGGCGGTTTGGGCGGCCGAAGCCGAGATCAGCCCCGCCGCCAAAGAGCTTCTCGACCGCACCGTCCAGAACCTGGGGGGGGAGAGCTTCCTCAACTGGGCGGGCTACCACGGCGAGGGGCGTTCCTACGTCATCAAGGGAGACAACCAGAGCTGGACGCAGTTCTGGTACGACTACCGCTGGCCCGGCATGGAGCGGATGGCCTACGAGGAGGAGCGGGGCGCCATCGTGGAGGTCTGGAACACGCCCCAGGGCAAGGGCTGGACCTACGAGTACGGCAAGGTCAAGGAGCAGACCGCCGAGGAGTACCGGCGCTACCAGCTGTCGGAGAAGCGCAGCTTCCTCAACCTGTTCCGGGAGCGGTGGAAGGAGCCCGGGATGAAGATCTTCCACATGGGACCGGAAAGTTTCGACGGCATCCGCCCCGAGGAGGCCCTGGAGTTCACCGACGCCGAGAACTACACCGTGACCGTGGTGTACGACCAGGGGCAACCGCTGCCCAGCCGCATCGAGTACGTCGACAAGACCCGGGAGGGGCGCACCGAGAAGCACGCTGACCGGTTCTTCAAGTGGTTCCGCTTCCAGGGGGTGTTCATGCCGCTGCGCATCGAGTTCTACGTCAACGGGATGCTGCGGCAGCAGATCGAGTTC
>CAYTBK010000113.1:0-7239 GCA_964436005.1 uncultured Acidobacteriota bacterium | reverse complement strand
TCCGTCATCGACAAGAGCGTGACCAAGGGCGTGCTGCACCGCAACGCCGCGGACCGTTACAAGTCCCGCCTGACGCTCGGTCTGAACGCGACGGCCAAGTAAGTTTTCCGGCGTGAGGCCGGGGGCCGCGAGGCCCGACCCAAAGGCTCTTTCCAAGTACGAAGAGCAGGCATTGGGGCGATCGACCCGTTTTCCGCGGGCGGGGTGCCTCATTGTCGCCAGGCAATTGCGGGAATAGCTCAGCTGGTAGAGCGGCGGCTTCCCAAGCCGTAGGTCGCGGGTTCGAATCCCGTTTCCCGCTCCAGAAAAGAAAGGACTTGTGAAAAACAAGTCCTTTTTTCATTTCCTCCTTGTTGCAAATTTGTTGCACGCAGAAAAAAAATAGCGGTAGAATGCTCTCGAATGTTCCCGCTTGTGCTCTGTTTATTTTCATGGAGGTGCAGACATGGCGACGTTCCAGGAGCGAATCGGGAAGAACGGAAAGAAGGCCTATACCGCTACGATTCGAAGGAAAGGAGTCCGGCCGATTTCCAAGACCTTCGACCGACTGACGGATGCCCGGGAATGGGCGGCACGGACGGAAACGGCGGCTGCCGAGCGCCGGAACTTCCCACACCGCGAAGCTCAGCGAACAACCGTCGCCGACCTGTTCAAAAGGTATGAGCAGGAAGTCCTGCCCCACCTGGCCGCCACGAACAAGAACACGCACAGGCAGCGCCTAGATTGGTGGAAGGCCCGCATAGGGCATCTTCTGGTCTGTGACGTCTGCCCTGGGACGGTAGAGAAGCTCGTTGCGGAGCTGCGCCAGAAGCCCAAGGGTACACGGGGGGAGGGGACGGTATCAGAATCAACGGTGAGGGCCTATGTCGTGCGGCTGGGGGCCGTGCTGAACAAGGCCGTGGCCTGGGGTATTCTCCAGTTGAACCCCATCGCAAGCATGGAGAAACCAAAGCAGGGGAAGGGCCGGATACGCTTCCTGACCCAGGAGGAAGTTACCCGGCTGTTGGAAGCCTGCAAACAGGCGCAGAACCCCATCCTTTACCCTGCCGTAGTGCTGAGCCTGGCGGGGCTCCGCCGGGGGGAAATGTGGAAACTGGAGTGGTCAAATGTGGATTTGAAGGCGGGGACCCTATCGCTGTTGGGCACAAAGAACGGGGAAAGTCGCGGGCTGCCGCTGCCGCCTCTTGCCTTGGCGGAATTGAGGAAACTGCATTCGGAGAGGTCTCCTGGGGTGGCGAAGGTGTTCCCTGGTGGGACAGGCGGCCCGGGAGGGTCATACGACCCAAAGAAGGCATTTGCAAATGCATTGAAGCGGGCGAAAATCGATAACTTCACCTGGCACGATTTGAGGCATACGGCCGCCAGTTATCTGGCGATGCAGGGGGTTCCGCTTCTGACCATTGCGGAAATCCTCGGGCACAAGACTCTGGCGATGGTGAAACGTTACGCGCACTTGTGTCCGGAACATCTCCGGTCTTCGCTGGAGGCGTCCGAAAAGGCGATGCTCGGGTTGAAGTGAGTTCTCCTGGCGAAATCACCGAAGCACACTCGCCCCCATGGAAACGGAGCATCTTCAGGAAAACGTCGAGTCCGCCGGGGGAGAGGTCTTCTGAGACAATCCGGATTGCCCTTCGAGAAAGCGGTCGACGAAACCAACAATCTCATCCTCACTGGGGAAGTCCACGATGCGTACCATGTGGCGGAGGAACGCCTCCAGGACTTCGCGGGCCGGGGTTTTCCTGCGGATACGGCAGGGGTCGTTCTTGCCTTTCGCCAGCTCGACGTTTTCTGCCACGATACTGAGGATGTTCGCTATCGCCTCTTCAATATGCTGGCCGTCGCTGCGGTAGCAGTTCGACAAGGGCGTAACTTGGGTGAACGCCCTCCCTGCTGCCGCCTCCAACTTTGACAGGGTACCGAGGAGCCTGGAGGTTTCGGAAGAGAAGTTCCGCCTAGCCCTGTTTTCGTCGTATTCGTATGGCTTGTACTCCTTGTAGGGGGCCCTCTGGGCCGCTCTCCACACTTCTTGATCGTGGCAACGCGCTAGGGCATCCAGAACCCTCTCCCGGACCGAATCCCTCGCTGACAGCATTTCTTGTAGTTGGAAGCGGGTTTCCTTGACTAGCCGAAGGAAATCGCTGGCGAACCTGGCTTGCTCGGTTTCGATAGCATTGTCCCCCCGGTTGGAGTTCTCCTCGCACCCCCTCAGTTCATCAACAACCCGGCGGATGACCTCCCTGGAGATCGGCCGGGTTCTATTCTTCATCCGAAAAGATTTTCTGAACTCTTTGTCCTCTGTTAGGGCTTCGTACATCTTCGAGATTGGGATCATCGTTTCTCCTCCAGCTTTTAATTCCAAAATACTAGATCTCATACATGCTAATGTCAAATGGTATTTGTTCTTGACAATTCCGTTTTTATCTGCCAATATCCATTTTGACATTTGTAATATGGGAGGATAATATGGTTTTGTCCAGTTCGAAAGATTCCAATTTCCTGACTATTAAGGGATTGTCCGAAGTCTTTCCGGCTTTTTCGCCCTCTGCGCTTCGGAAACTGGTCTTTGATCGGAGAAACAACGGCCTGGCCGCGTCGGGGTGCCTTCTGAAAATCGGCCGAAAACGCTTGATCGATGTCGCAAAGTTTGAGCAGTGGATCCGCTCCAAGGCGGAGGTTTGATGTGTGGGATTTGCGGGGAACAATAAGGACCGCCGGGGTTCCGTGCGTCCCAACCCCCAACCTTGGCAAAATGGGGTGTTCGCGGTTTCGGACAATCTTAAGCAGCGGGCCCTATTCTTCGCCGGAACTGTTTGAATGCAAAAAGATTTCGCTGGAGGCTTCCATGCACAAATCGAAATTCTTCCATTATTCCAATGACCTCGCGCGCATCGTGTTCCCGCAGGCCCACGCACAAGCAGCAGAAAACATTGTGGCCGGTCAAAACCGGCATGTCCAGGGCCAGAAGGTGTTTGATGTCTATTTTCTAGCATTTGCTCTAGTCGCGAGGAGGCGGAAGTTATTCCAACGGGGAATCCGACAAACCCTCCGTGCAATCATCGATGATCTTCAACAAACCCATCTTTCACTGGAAGGAGCCCGCCATG
Organism: uncultured Acidobacteriota bacterium; assembly: GCA_964436005.1. GTDB lineage: Bacteria > Acidobacteriota > JAAYUB01 > JAAYUB01 > JAAYUB01 > JAGNHB01. The sequence continues at coordinate 4,135 of CAYTBK010000113.1, read as the reverse complement.
AGTGAGTTGAAAATTCAATCATTCCGACAAACTGTCATCAAAAATTCAACAAATGATCAGCAAAAGGCAAGCAGGGGAAAACCCGGGTTGAGTCTCTTTGCCGGTTCGTACAATAAAGTCCCAGTCGGGGAAGTGACCCTTTCCGCCTTGGTGGCGTTTATCCAAACCGACCCAAATCAATCAGCCCGAATCTTTATCCTACGGGAAGCCTTGGCGAACAGGGAGTTCGATCTAGGCGCTCGGCTGAAACGGGTTCTCCCGGCAGTGACCCCCGCGGGCCGGTTCACTACTGCTCGGGTCGACGGCCTAGTGGAACCCTCCGGCCTGGCTGTTGTGGACCTTGACGAAGTTTCTGAGCCTGCAAAGGTCCGGGACCGGCTGAAGGATGACCTGCATGTTGTGGCTGCCTTTGTGAGTCCATCCGCTCGGGGCGTGAAACTGTTCGTGCGTGTTCCTCTGGTTTCCGATCTGGCCGAGTACCGGCGGGTCTTTGCGGCTGTGGCGGCCTACTTTGAGGGCGAAGGCCTGCCAGTGGACAAGTCCGGTTCTGACATCTCTCGCCTATGCTACCTGTCCGCAGACCCCGACGCATGGCTCCGCCCGTTCGACCAGGCCGCCGCCCTGCCGGAGGCAGTCCCGGCCCCGCCGCCCCGGGTGACCTGGGTGGGGGCGGTCCCGCCGACCGCTTCTTCGACTGCCGCAGCGGCTAACATTCTAAGGCGGGCAGCCGAACGTGTGGCCTCCGCACCCGTCGGGGAGCGCCACCGAACCCTGCTCAGGGCAGCCCGCCTGGTGGGGGGGCTCTTGCCCTCCGGGGCGCTGGACGCAATCACAGCAACGGGAGTTCTGGTATCAGCCGCCGAGACGGCGGGAAAATCGCAGGCGGAAGCCGAACGTGTTGTTTCCTGGGGCTTGAGGGTCGGGGCCGAAGACCCCCTCCCGCCTCCATCTATACCGTGCCCATGCTCCCGCTGGTCCAGGCTGAGGGGGTGGGCATGAACGAGGAAATCCGCTTCCTGGCGGCCGAAGTAAAAATCGAAAATCTTGGGGAAACCCTTCCGAAGCTATTCCTTGCCATGCGAATGGCCGGGTTGCTGGAGACCGAGGCCGCTCTTCTTCTGAAAACCGTCGCCGAGGGCACTGGTATGCCCGTAGGGCCGCTCAAAAGCGATTGGGTAGCCTACTGTAAGACCCACACACAGGCCCCCGAGAAGGGCCTTGATGACCTCTTGGGGGGGGCCGAACCCTGGCCCGAGGAGGTGGACGGGGCTTCCCTGCTGGATCGAATCGAAACGGCCTTCCGGCGACACGTCGTTATGGCCCCGGCCGCCTTTGCCGTCTCGGCCGCTTGGTGCGCGATGACCTACACCCCGGACCTATTCGAGGCCCTACCCCTGATGATAATAACATCCCCCGTCCTTCGTTGCGGGAAATCTACCCTCTTGAACGTGTTCGCTAAACTGGTGAATCGGGCTTTGTCGGCCTCTTCCATCTCTGCAGCGGCCATATGCCGAACGATTGAGAAATATACCCCGACATTGCTTGTTGATGAATGCGACGCTTTCCTGGAAGCCAACCAAGAAGTCCGCGGCATTCTGAACTCGGGGTTCACAAAAGGATCTGCCCACGTTATCCGATGCCAGGGAGACGAGCATGAACCAACAATGTTCTCGACCTGGTGCCCGAAAATCCTGGCCGGGATCGGGCGGCGGGCCGCGACGCTCGAAGACCGGGGCGTGGTCCTGGAACTCCAGCGGAAGGGCAAGGACGAACCCGTTCGACGGATGAAGCCTTATTTGGCCGACTTCTCCGAAATCTGCCGGATGCTGGCCCGCTGGACCGCGGACCATGCCGCCGGCCTGGAGTCGGCCGAACCCGTCTTGCCCGAGCAACTGAACGACAGAGAGTGCGACGTTTGGCGGCCCCTCTGCCAAGTTGCAGCCGTTGCGGGCGGGGCCTGGCCGGAGAAAATCTTCCGGGCCGCGCTCGAATTGACGGGCCGTGAGATAACCTCAGAATCGGACCTTTCCCGCGTTGCCATCCTGGCCGACATCCGCAACGCCTTCTTCTCCGCCGGGAACCCCGACTGGCTCCAAACCTCAGCTCTGCTCGCGGCCCTGACGCTTGATGATGAGCGACCGTGGAAAACCTGGAACAAGGGAAAGCCGCTTGATGCCCGAGGCCTCGGGTGTCTGCTTCGGGACTTCGGGGTGCACTCGAAAAACCTTCGCGCGGAAGGTCCCAACCATGTGGTGAAGGCATACCTGCGGGAGCAGTTTTCGGACCCCTGGCGGAGGTATTTGAGCGCTACTTTTCCCGCTGAACATTGTTTGAATACGGTAACCCCGATTTTATCCGCTACATCCGCTACAGACAGTGTTTTCAATGGGATAAACACGCTACGGCTTGCGCCTGTGTCGCGGGTGGAGGCAGGTGCTATTCAATTGAATAACAATATGTTAGCGGATGTAGCGGATGTAGCGGATGAGTTGCCCCCCCCGGGAAGCAAGGAAGGCCTTTCCGCAGAGCAATTGCGAATTTTCAACGAGACCCTGGAAGAGGTCAAGGGGGGGGTGGCATGCTGAAAGACCACCTGTCGAACTGCGCAGCCTGCCGATCCGGCTTTCCCTGCGCGGAGGCCGTTGCCCTTCTCCGTGCTGTGGCCGCTCCGACGGGGAACTGCGATTCCTGCACTCTCCCTTGGCGGCCATTCTTCCATCACACGATGGACGCTGATGGCCAGGTCTGGACCCGGGTGGAGAACCCCGATTGTCCCTGTGCGGCATGGCTGAAGTTGGAATAGGATGCAGCGGTGTGCAATACAAGCAGTTGCACAACATTCAGCGGGCATCCAGGCGGATGAATGGGCGGTTTCCGGTGGCCAATCGAAAGCCATCCATTCTTGGCCTGTCGTCAGGGGAAGGAAGAACGAGTGGTATTCGCCATGGGCGGCCGGCTGGCTTTGGCTGCTCTCAGGCGCCGCCGGAGACTGGGGCGAGACGATGGGGAGGGGGCCAGCCGCGCCGATTTCGCGTCGCACGGCATCGGGCAAACGGGAGGACAGAACCATGGGACGTAACTGCAGCATCTGCATTCATGCCAGTAGGACCGAGATAGATGAGGCCATTACTGGCGGGTTGTCGTATCGAAACATAGCGAAACGCTTCGAAACTTCCCCGGCGGCCGTTCACCGGCACGCGAGAGGATGTATCGCGTCGTCTGTGGAGGCCGCCAAAATTGCCTTGGGGACCGGAAAAGTCGAGGCCGGCAAGACAACCATAGAACGCCTGGAGAACACGTTGAGGCAGACCTTGGGCATTGTGGAGCAAGCGCAAGCAGGAGGCGATCTCCGTCTCGCCCTGGCCGGCTTGGAGGCTGTCCGGCGCCACCTGGAGCTCGCCGCCAAGCTCACCGGCGAACTTGACACCAGGAGCCAGGTGAACGTAGGGTTGAAAATAGATTTCTCATCACTGACAGACCAGCAGTTGATGCGCCTTGCCGAGGGGGAGGACCCCCGTGCTGTTCTGGGATGACCTGACGTAGTTGGAGCTGCGGCTGGATTGTGCCAGCGGGAATTAGCCGGCCTGGTAAGCGAACCGCATCAGAATGTGGCCTTCTGAAAATAGGCGGAGAAGCCGCTGAGAAGGGATGTGCTACCTCGGCTGGCCTGTGCGCAGGGGGGCCGTTTCAAGGACGTCCTCAACGAGGAAATGCTCCCCGCGCGGCCCTCCGGGCCGGCCGTGAATCTCCGGATAGTGTTCGAGGAAGTCTCTTCACCACCCCGAATATAGCCGGAAAAATGTGCCGAGTTCCTCTCCGCCTTCGGTCGACAGTTCAAGCAGAGCAACCCCGCCGGATAAGTGCACGTCTGATTGTTAAGAGCATGGTGGTCGTCCAGTTTTCCTGGACGGCCTTCCAGAAGATATCGGGAATATTTTGTTACTTATTCATTAATATAGATATTGAGCATTGTCAGGCTCTTGTTCATTCGAAGTTGGGCCAAGCGCCGCGCCGCCGGAAGCCTCGACATGCCGCTCCAAATCAGAACTGTCACTGTCCCGAAGGGGCGGCCGGCGGAGACGCGAGTTTCCTTCCCTTGATGAAGTTGTTGAGGGCGCAGAAGGAGACGCCGACG
>CAYTBK010000112.1:0-13032 GCA_964436005.1 uncultured Acidobacteriota bacterium | reverse complement strand
AAGAGCCAGTTCCTGGCCAACATGAGCCACGAGATCCGCACGCCCATGAACGCCGTCCTGGGCTTCGCCGGACTGGCCCTGAAGCAGGACCTCCCGCCGCGGGTGCGGGAATACCTGGAGAAGATCGCCACGTCGGGGCGGTCCCTGGTGGGGGTGATCGACGACATCCTGGACTTTTCCAAGATCGAGGCGAACCGGCTGGAGATGGAGGACCTCTCTTTCCGGCTGGCGGACGTGGTCCAGGACGTGGTCGACATTTTCGCCCACCGTGTCGCCGAAAAGGGGCTGTGTCTGGAACTGAAGGCGCCGCCCGAAGTGCCCGCCTTCCTGAAGGGAGACCCTCTCCGCCTGCGGCAGGTGCTGGTGAACCTCCTGGGCAATGCGCTCAAATTCACTTCCCACGGCGCCATCGAGTTGGCCATCGAACTCCTGGAAACGCCGGCGGACGAAGTGCGGGTCCGGTTCGCCGTGCGGGATTCCGGCATCGGCATCGATCCGGAGGTCCTGCCCCGGCTCTTCCAGGCCTTTTCCCAGGCCGACGGCTCCACCACGCGCCAGTTCGGCGGGACGGGACTGGGTCTGGCCATATCGAAGCGCCTGGTGGAGATGATGGGCGGCGAAATCGGGGTGGAAAGCGTGCCGGGGCAGGGCAGCACTTTTTCCTTCACCGTCTGCTTCCCCTGCTCGCCGGAACGGGAGGCGTTCTCCTCCCGGCCGCCCGGGCGGCCGACGCCTTCGGGCGAACCCGGCGACGCCGGGGGCGTCGGGGGCGGAACGAAGGCGCCGGACGCGGCGGCGCTTCCCGTGCCAGGCGTCCGGATTCTCCTGGTGGAAGACAATTACATCAACCAGCAGGTGGCCCTGGAGACCCTCCGCGGCTTCGGGCTCGAAGCGGATGTGGCGGCCAGCGGGGCGGAGGCGGTCCGCCGGGTCGACCAGAGGCGCTATGACGCCGTGCTGATGGACATCCAGATGCCGGACATGGACGGCTACGAAACCACCGGCCTGATCCGCCGGCAGGCCCGGCACGCCAGCCTGCCCATCATCGCCATGACCGCCCACGCCATGGCCGGCTACCGGGAGAGGTGCCTGGCCGCCGGCATGAACGACTACATGACGAAGCCCGTCGACCCGGAAAAGCTCCGGGAGGTCCTTTTCACCTGGATTCGGCCCGCCCTGGAAAGGGGAGAAGAGCCTGAACCGGTTCCCGACGGCGTCAGCCGGGACCTCCGGGACGATTTGCCCGGCATCGAGATGGAAACGGCGCGGAAGCGGTTCGGCGGTGACCTGTTTCTGCTACGGAAACTTCTGGCGAAGTTCGCCGGGGAACACGGGGCCGACCTGGCGGCATTGCAGGCCGCCCTGGACCGGGGGGACTGGGCAGAGGCCGTCCGGCTGATCCACGACCTGAAGGGCATGGCCGGCAACCTGTCCGCCGCCCGGCTGCACCAGGCCGCCGGGGAACTCGAACAGGCCGTCCGGCAAGGGGAGCTGGCCCGGTTGCCGGACCTGCTGGGGGCTTTCGGCCAGGCTTTCCAGACCATCGTGGAGACGGGCCGGGGCGCGAACGAAGACTGACGCCCCGGGGAGGCGCCTGCCGCCGGAAGGCGCACAGGTGGCTGCCATCCGATGGCCCCTCCTCCGGCCGGTCACTCGTCCCATTTCTTCCCCTGGTAGGCCTGCCCGCTGAGGATCCGGGGGGCCAGTTCGGGGTAGAGCTGCTTGAGGCATTCGGGGCAGATGCCGTGGCTGAAGACGGCGTCGGAGTGTTCGCGGATGTAGACCTCCACCTGCTCCCAGAACCCCTCGTCGTTGCGGATTTTCTTGCAGTTGGCGCAGATGGGGATGAGCCCGTGCAGGATCTTGATGTTCTCCTGGGCCTCGCGAAGCTCCCGGTTCATCCGCTCCAGTTCGAGATTCTTCTGCAGCACGGCGTCGAAGGTCGAGAAGAGCAGGTCGAGGATCTGCATCTTCTGCGAGGAGATGTAGTGTTTTTTCCCGTGGAAGTAGATCTCGATGCCGACGTCCGGGCCCGCCTGGGCGCCCAGTTCCCGGAGCCGCAGGTTGTTCAGGATGTAGTCGATGCGCGCCAGCAGGTAGTCTTTCTCGTAGGGCTTGGTGATGAAGTTGTCGGCCCCGCTCTCCAGCCCCCGGACGATGTCCGAAAACTCCGAGAGCGAGGTGAGCAGGATGAAGGGGATGTCCTGCCAGGCCGGGTTGCCGCGGACGCGGACGCACAGTTCGAACCCGTCCATCTCGGGCATCATCACGTCGCTGACGACGGCCGTGGGGAGCCGCCGGCCCAGGCTTTCCAGGGCCCGGACGCCGTTTACGGCGTGCTCCACCTCGTAACCGGCCTCCTCGAGGATGAACTGCAGCTTCCGGGCCTGGGTCGGGCTGTCCTCCACGATCAAAAAATACGGTGTTGTTTCCATGTTTCAACCTCCGCAAGGTTCGGGAAGGGCTCCGGTCGGCGTCTCGGGCGCCGGGGCCGGGCTTGTTTCGCCTTTTCCTGCCGGTTTCCCCGCCGGGAAAGCGACGGAGAACCAGCATCCCCCTTCCGCCGGGGAAATCACCTGCAGGGAGCCCCCCAGCTGCCTGGCGAACAGCTTCACCAGCATCAGGCCCAGGAATTCGCCGGAATCGAGCTGGAAACCGGGCGGCAGGCCCTGACCGTCGTCCCCGACCGTCAGCGTGACGGCGCCACCGCCGACGGCGAGCCCGACGAAGAGTTCTCCGCTGTCCCGTCCTGCCAGGCCGTGCTTCAGGGCGTTGCCGACCAGCTCACTGGCGATGAGGGCGCAGGGGATGGCCGCTTCCACGTCCAGCCGCAGGGGCGCCAGCTCCTCCCGCAAGGAAAACCGGGCTGAATCTTGGCTGTGAGATTCCAACAGAGATGTGGCGAGGTCGTGCAGGTAGCTTGTGAAGTCGATTTCGGCCAGGTTGCCGATGCCGTACAGCTTGTCGTGCACGGCGGCCATGGCGTTCAACCGTTCTTTCGCGTTGCACAGGGCGGCAGCGGCCCGGGGGTCGGGGCAGCGGGCCGTTTCCAGGCCCAGCAGGCCGGAAAGAAGCTGGAAATTGTTCCTGACCCGGTGGTGGATCTCGCGCAGGAGCGCATCCTTCTGGGCCACGGCGGCGTGCAGTTCGTCCGTGGCCCGGAGCAGCAACCGGTTGGTCCGGTCGAGGGCGCGGGTCTTCTCCACCATGTTCTCGTAAGTGGAAAAAAGGAGGTCGAGGATCTGGAAACGGTCCGAGCGGATGTGGTGCACTTTGCCCTTGAAGTTGATCTGGATGGCGAAATCGGCGGCGGGGGCCTTCTCCAGACGCCGGTTGAGGGCGATCTGGCGGAGCAGGGAGACCAGCAGGTCGAGGGGGAAGGGCTTCACGAGGAAATGGGTGGCGCCGACCTCCAGGGCCCGGATGATGTCGTCGGGTTCGGAGAGGGCCGTCACGACGATGATGGGGAGTTCGCGGCACGATTCCCGGGCGCGGATCTCCCGGCAGAGCTCGAAGCCGTCCAGGCCCGGCATCAGCACGTCGGTGACGACGGCGTGGGGTGCGAAGGAATCGATGGCGGCCAGGGCCTCCCCCCCGTCGCGGACCCACTGGACCAGGAAATTCTCGCCCTCGAGGTCGAACTTCAGGCGGGCGCCCTGGGTGGGGCTGTCTTCCACCAGCAGGATGCGTTCGGGGACGCCGTGTTTTGGGGAAGGGTTCATATGGGCTCCTTGCGTTGGGCGACAGGCGCCAGGAACATGGCGATGGCCTCGGGGATTTCCTCCAGCGGCAGGACCCGTTCCGCCGCGCCCAGGCGGATGGCCTCGGCGGGCATCCCGAAGATGGCGCTGGTGGCCTCGTCCTGGGCGATGGTCCGTCCCCCCGCTTCCCGCAGCGCCTTGAGGCCGCGGCCGCCGTCCCGCCCCATGCCGGTGAGGAGGACGCCCACGGCCCGGGGGCCGTAGGCCGCCGCCACCGAACGCAGGAGGAAGGAGACGGAGGGGCGGAGGTTCTCTTCGGGCGGGTCGGCGGACAGCGCGATCCGGCCGTCGCCGCCGATGCCCATGTGGCTCGCGTCGGGGGCGATGTAGACGTGCCCCGGCTGGCAGAGCTCGCCCTCTCTGGCCACGGAGACGGGGTGACCGGTGGTGTCGGCGAGCCATTTGGCGAAGCCCTCCACGAAAGGGTCGGCAATGTGCTGGACGACCAGGACGGGGGCCGCGATCGGGCGGGCCAGCCGCTCCAGGACGGTCTGGATGGCCACGGGGCCGCCGGTGGAGGCGCCGATGGCCACCAGGGCGCCCCCGCCGGCGCAAAAGGCTTCCGCTTCCGGGCGGCCCGGGCCGGGACCGGGCCGGCGGATCCCCGCGCCGCCCGGGAAGGCAACAAACCCCGGGGGCGGCGGGGCGGCATTGTTCGCCCGCGGGAAACGGGTGACCACCTTGACGCCGGCCATGAGCCGGACGGTGGAGGTGATCCGGGCCACGTGGATGGGGTAGGCCGCGCTGGCGGGGCCCGTCGGTTTCTCCAGGATGGCCAGGGCCCCGGCCTGGACGGCGCGGAAGGACCCGGCCACCGCCTGTTCCGTGAAAGTGGAGCTGATGATCACGATGGGCACGGGGGTGGAGGCCATGATGCGGCGGGTCGTCTCGTACCCGTCCAGGGGGCCGGACAGGACGATGTCCATGGTGACCACGTCCGGCTTTTGCCGGGCGATGAACTGCAGGGCCTCCTCCCCCGTGCTGACGGTCCCCACGACGCGCAGGCCGGGGTCCGACTCCAGCACTTCGCGGAGGAGCAGCGCGGCAGAAGGGGAATCCTCCACCATCAGCACCCGGATCATGAGGCCTCCTTTACAGCAGCCGGCGCAGGACGTCCAGCAGGTTGCTCTGGTCGAAGTTGCTCTTGACGATGTAGGCGCTGGCGCCCGCGTCGATTCCCCGCTCGCGGTCCTCGGGGCTCTCCAGCGCCGTCACCAGGACCACGGGGAGGCGTTCGAGGCCGGGGTCCCGGCGAATCCGGGCCGTCAGTTCGAAGCCGTTCAACCTCGGCATCTCCACGTCGGTGACCACGCCGTCGAAGTGCGCCCCCTTCAGGGCGAACCAGGCGTCCTGTCCGTCGATGGCGGTGGTCACCCGGTACCCCGCGGCCTCCAGGACGTTTTTCAGCAGCACCCGGGACGTGATGGAGTCGTCCGCCACCAGCACGGCGGGGGCGCTCCGACCGGCCGTCTCTTCTCCGGCCGGGACGGGGCGCCTCCCCCGGGAGATCTGCAGGGCCGAGCGCACGAGGTCGTCCGGGTCGAGGACGGGGACGACCGCCCCGGAACCCATGACCGCCGCCCCGGCGATGTGGCGCACCCGGCGCAACAGCTTGCCCAAGGGCTTGAGGAGGATTTCCTCCTCGCCCTGGACGTCGTCGATGCCGAAGGCGACCCGGGTTTCCCCCGACTGGAGGAGGCCGGCCAGGAGGTGTTTCGTCTCCGGACCGCCGGGGGGCGACGGCAGGCCCAGGACCTCCCCCAACTCCACCCAGGAAATCCACTGCCCGTCCACCTGGATGGCCTCGCGGTTCTCCAGCGTGCGGATCTCCTCCGGTTGCCTCCGCACGAGGCGCACCAGGTTTCGGGTGGGCAGGATGAGGCGGCGCCCGGCGGCAGTCAGGACCAGACCGCGCAGGGTCGAGAGGGAGAGGGGGACGTTCAGCCGGAAGGTGGCGCCCCGCCCCGGCCGGTTTTCCACGGCGACGGAGCCGCCCAGCCGTTCCGCCGCCTCCCGCACGATGGCCAGGCCGAGGCCGCGGCCCGAGAGCGTCGTGATGAGCCGGGAAGTGGAAAACTCGGACCGGAAGATCAGGCCCAGCAACTCGCTTTCCTTCATGGCGGCGCATTCGGCCTCGCTGGCCAGTTGCAGGGCCGCGGCCTTCTCCCGGACCCGTTCGGGGTCGATGCCGGCGCCGTCGTCCGCGACGGTGAGCACGGCCCGGCGGCTGTCCTTCCGCTCCAGGGAGACGAGGATCCGTCCGGCCGGTGGCTTTCCCTCCTTCCCCCGCCGCTCGGGCGGCTCTATGCCGTGGTCGACGCTGTTGCGCAGCAGGTGGGTCAGCGGGTCCCGCAGGTCGTCGAGGATGCGCTTGTCTACCTCGGTGGATTCCCCCTCCACGGTCAGCTCGACTTCCTTGCGGCAGGCCCGGGCCAGGTCGCGCAACATCTTCGGCAGGGGGGCGGTGAGGGAGGAGAAGGGGAGCATGACGGTTTCGCGCAGGCATTCCAAATGGTCGTCGATCTGGCGCCCGGCCGCATGCCGGTCCTGGGAGAACCCGCGGAGGAAGTCGCGAAGGGCCTGCCCGGTCTGGCGCAGGGTCTCGTCATGCCAGTCCAGGAAATCGCCCAGGGCCGACGGTTCCTCCGCGTTCCCCCGGCAGAGGCTTCGCAGGCCCGGGAGCCGTTCCCGCCACTGTTTGCGCAGGGCCTCGAAATCTTCGGCCAGGCTGGATAGCAGGCGGGCCTTCTCCTGGCTGGCGGACTTGATGTACAGCATCTCCTCGGCCTGCTCCAGGAGCCGGTCCATCCGCGTGCTGGGGACGCGGACGGTCTTTTCCGGCTCGCCGCGGGCCGCGGGCCGGGCGCTTTCCCCGGTTTCTGGCGGGGCGGGGGCGGGGGGCGGGAGCGGCGCCCCGGCCGGGAGGGGCGGCGTTTGCTCCGTCCCGGGGGCCGCGGGGGGCGACGTTCCCGAAACCGCGGAGTTCGGCGGCGGGGGTTCCGGCGGCCTGGCCGGAGGGGTCCGGGGAACGGCCGGCGGAGCGAGCGACAGGCTGGCGCCGGACAGGCGCTGCGTCGTCGATCGGAGTCGCGCTTCCGCGCCGGGCTGGCCTTCGAGGAAACCCGAGACGGCGCCCACCGCCTCGTGAAGAAAGTCGAAAAGCTCGCGGGAGGCCGCCAGGTTCCCCTTCTTGAGGTCGCGCAGGAGGCTTTCCATGGCCTGGCAGACCTCCTCCAGCGGGAACATGTCCACCGCCCGGGCCGCCCCCTTCAGGCTGTGGGCGGCCCGGAAGGTCCGCTCGAGGACGGGGCCGGTCTCCTCCGGGCGGTCGGGGAGCTTCTCCAGGTCGATCAGCCCGGAGGCGACGGCCTGGACCAGTTCCTCCGCCTCCACGCGGAAGGTCGCCAGGAGCCGCTGCTGAAATTCTTCCTGCCGGCTGCTCACGTGCCTTCACCTCGCTCAGACGGTGTAGCGGCTCACGGTTTCCTTCAGGCGGAGCCCCAGGGCCTCGATGCTCTGGGATTCCTTCTGGAGCTGGCGGATCCCCGCGGTGTTCTGCGCCATGGCCGTGTTCACGTTCTCCATGGCGGTGAAGACCTGCTCGATGCCGATGAGTTGCTGGCGGCTGGTGGCCTCGATCTGAACCATGGCGTCCGATGTTTCGGCGATGTTCCCGGCCAGGGCCTGGATGGACTCCCCGGAGTGGCCGGCCTGCAGCACGCCCTTCTCCACGGCCTTCCCGCCCTTTTCCGTGGCCATGACGGCCTTGGACATGGCCCGCTGGATCTCCTGCAGGATGTTGCGGATCTGGGCGGTGGAGGTCTTCGACTGGTCGGCCAGGCTCTTGATCTCGGCGGCCACCACGGCGAAGCCCTTGCCCTGCTCCCCGGCCTTGGCGGCCTCGATGGCCGCGTTGACGGCCAGCAGGCGGGACTGTTCGGACAGGTCCTCCACGGCGTTGATGATCTCGGCGATGGACTGGGCCTGCTCGCTGAGGTTCACGATGCTCTGGGCGATGGCCGTCATGTTCTCCTGGATGCGGTCCATGGTCTCCACCGTGTCGCTGACGGAACGGGCCCCCGCCTGGCTCACCGAGGCCACGTTGCGGGCGTTCTCCATGAGTTCGACGGATTTGTCGCTGGAAAGCTGGGCGGTCTGCTTGATCTCGCGCAGGCTGGTCACCGTCTCGTTGACGGCGGTGGCCACCTCCGGGAAACTCCCGGCGAATTGGGTGGTGGCGGTGGAAATCTCGGTGGCGGAACGGGCCAGCACGTTGGCGCTCTCCTGGATTTCGGCGATCTGGCGGCGGAGGGAGTCCGACATCTTGGCCGTGGCCCCCAGCAGGCGGCCGATTTCGTCCCGCCGGTCCAGGTCGGGAAGGGTGGCGTCCAGGCGCCCGTGCGAGATTTGCTCGATGGCCGAGAGGCATCTCTGCAGCGGGCGCGTGACCGAGAGCGCGTTCAGGGCGGCGGCGGCCCCGGAAAAGAGGAATATCAGGCCGAACGTCCAGTAGATAAGGGCGATGCCGCTTTTGTCGCTAGCAATGATCTCTTCCATCAACTGGGCGGACTTGCCCATGGCGAAGTCGATCACCGGCTGGACCGCCTTGTCCAGTTCCAGCTTCAGCGGGGCGCAGACGCGCATGTATTGTTCCGTCGCCTCGCCCGGCCGGTCGCCCGAAGCCAGGGCGAACAGTTTTTCGCCTTCCGCCTTCCAGGACGCGAGCCTGGGCTGGATGGCTTCCAGCAGGCGCCGGTCCCCCAGGAAATATTCCCGGACCACCGCCAGCGACCGTTCGGCCTCTTCCTGGGAGGCCCGGAAGGCGGCGGCCTGGCCGGCGGCGTTTTCCGGGGTTTCCCGGATGAGGGCTTTCAGCAGGTGGCCGTCCATCTTCTCGGTGAGGATGCGGATCGTCCGGATGGCCGCCCGGACCTTGAGCGGGTGCTCGAACAGCATCTGGGTGCTTTCTTGGATCTGCTCGAAGCACCGCAGGGCGATTCCGCCCCCGATCAGGAGGAGGACGAGGGCGAATCCCGCGCCCAGGGCCAGGCGGTACCCGATTCCGATGTTCTTCAGCATGCGCTTTCTCCTTGTCGGTCTTCGTTCACGACCAGGCGGGGGTCGGCGAGCAGGCGTTCCGCGTCCAGGACGATCTCCCCCCCGGGGGCGATTCCCCGCAGGAATTCCGCCCGCGGGCCGCTCATGGTGGGCAGGGGGCCCTGCAGGCCGTCGGCCCGGAAGGCCAGGGCGCCGCTCACCGTCTCGGCCAGGAGGCCGAACTCCATGCCGCCGCCCTGCAGGACCACCACCCGGGTGAGGTCGGTGAGGCCGCGGGCGGGCAGTTCGAAGAAGGTCCGCAGGTCCACCACGTCCAGGATGCGCCCCCGCAGGTTGGTCACCCCGGCGATGAAGGCGGGTGCGCCGGGGATCGGGGTCAGGGCCTTCAGCGGCGCCACTTCCAGGACGTGCCGGCTCTCCACGGCGTAGACCTCGCCGGCCAGGCGGAACAGGACGAGGTCAATGGTTCCCCCGGGGGGCGGGGCGGCCGTCGCGCCGGCTTCCCCCGCCAGTTGCCGGGCGCGCTGGTCCAGGATCCGCCCGGCCTCTTCGCCCGACGGTCCGGGTTCCTTCTCCATGGCCTCGCCGGCCCGGCGGACCAACTGGCGCAACTTTTCCCGGAGGCTGTCGTCCACGTCTCACCTCCCCTTCCGGCCCGGGCCGGACGGCAACTGCCGCAGCGCTTCCCGGACGAAATCGGCCAATCGCCCCGCCGTCATCTCCAGCCCCGGTTCGTCGATCCACCCGGTTGGGGGCAGGCGCCCCAACAAGTCCAGGGTGTTCTCGAAGTGCCGGCGGGCTTCCGGCAGGCGTCCGGCCGTCCGGCAAAGGTTGCCCAGGGCGAAGTGGGCGGCGAGGAAGGCCGGGTCGCAGAACAGGCAGCGCTGGAGGGCGTCTTCGGCCTCGCCCGTTCGACCCATCTCCTCCAGGATGCCGGCCCGGAGGAAATGGCGCGAGGGCGACAGCTTGTCTTCCCGGCGCTGCCCGTCGACGCGCGCCAGGGCCTCGTCGTGGCGGCCCAGGTTGGCCAGGCAGCGGGCCGCCAGCAACCGGTCTTCCTCGGGGAGGGCCCCGCTTCCCGCGGCTTCGTCCAGGGCGGCCAGCGCTTCCGGGTACAGCCCCCGGGCGTACAGGTCCCGGGGGGCGGGCTTCGGCCTTGGCGGGGGAGGCGTTTCCGGTGGCAAACTGGCCGTTTTGGCCGGGCGACTCGCCTCGACGGCGCTTCCGGCGCGGCCGGTCGCAAAGGCCTTCGGTCGCGGCGACGGTTTTTTCCGGGACTGGGCGCCCCGATGGAAAATCCAGCAGTGGTCCCCGTCCACGGGGACCAGCCCGGGGTGGTCCACCAGGGCGGCTTCCGAAGCCCCGAGCACCAGGACGCCGTCGGGGGACAGGCGCCCGGTCAACCGGTCAACGATGGCCTGTACCACCGGTTTGGAAAAATACATCAGCACATTGCGGCAGAGCAGGATGTCGAAGGCGGCGTTCGACCACGGTTCGGGCAGGGGCAGGCCCAGGGCCAGGTTGTAGGGGTGGAAGTCGACCATGTTCCGAAGTCGGGGGAGGATCTCCCACTCCGGGCCGTCCGAGGGCAGGAAGTGGTTTCGTCGCCACTCCGGCCGGGTTCCCCGGAAGGACCACTCCCGGTAGGCGCCGCGGCGGGCCGCGGCCAGCGACCGCTGGTTGATGTCGGTGGCCAGGACGAATCCGGCCGGTTGGCCCGGCGGGGCAGGGGGGAGCGAACCGGCCAGCAGCGCCGCCAGGGAGTAGGCTTCCTCTCCCGTGCTGCAGGCGGCGCTCCAGGCCGTCGGGCGGCGGGGGGCGGCGCCCCGGTCGGAGAGCCGGAACACCGGGAGCAGGCGGGTTTCCAGGTAGCGGAATGTCTCTTCTTCCCGGAAGAAGTAGGTTTCCCCGATGGTGAGGTGCTCGACGAGCGTCTCCTGCCAATGGGGCGGGGCGGGGTCGGCCAGCAGGCCCTCGAGGAAGAGAGGCACGTCGCCCCCGCAACAGGCCCCGGCCGCCGCGGAGAGGCCTCGCTCCAGCTCGGCCTCCGTGCCGGGGGCGAAGCTGAGGCCCGCGTGCCGTTCCACCAGGCGGGCCACCTCCCGCAACGCATGGGCGGCGGGGAAGCCGGTCATGGCCCTTCTCCGGTCCGTTCCGACAGCCGGAGGCGATCGCTTTCGGCGAGCAGCCGCCCGGTGTCCTGGATCAGGATGAGGCCCGCGTCGCCGCCGGCGAAGACCTCCAGGGGGTCTTTCCCGAAGAGCGCCTCGCCCAGGGCGACCACCCGGTCGGGGGAGACGCCGGCCACGCCCTCCACCTCGTCCACCCGGAGCCCCAGCGGACCCAGGCCGGTCTGCAGGAGAACCAGGCGGTCGGCCGGCGAGATTTCCCGGGCCGGCAGGCCGAGGCGCTTCCGCAGGCAGACGACGGGCACGATGCGGCTGCCCACCCGCAGGAGCCCCTCCACGTTCGGCGGCGGGTTTGGCACGGGCGTCAGGCGGGCGGCGCGGACGACGCGCTCCACCCCGTTCACGTCCAGGCCGAGCCGGACTTCGTCCAGGGCGCAAATCAAGACATCCCGTACGTCAGGGGGGGCGTTTCCCACTTTCGACCTCGCGCTGTACCTGCCTTTACCTGAAAAGATTATAAAGAGGTTGTCGAGAAAAGAGAACAGGAAAAACGCGAACTTCGCACGCGCCGGGAAAGGTGGCGGGCCAGGATCCGGGCCCGGAAGAGGGGGGAGTGCGCCCAGGGGCATTGGGGGTCCTCGCCCAGGGCCTCGCCGGAAAGGCTCCGGGGCACGGCCCGGCAGCCGCCGCAGACCCAGCGGTAGGCGCAGCGGCCGCAGCGCCCCTGCAGTCCGTCCCGGTCGCGCAGGGCGGCGCAGAGGGGGTCTTCGGCCAGGGCGCGGCCGAGGCCGCCGTCCAGGGCGTGGCCCACGGGCAGGGCCAGTCGGCGGCAGGGCATGAGCGTGCCGTCGGCTTCAATGGTCAGCGCGGCGTACCCGGCGGCGCACCCGGCGACCACGGGGGACCGGCGGGCGTGCCAGGGGGCGGCGAAGAAGGGGCGGAAGGTGGGGTCGCGCAGGGCGACGGGAACGCGCAGGGTCCCGGCCAGGGCCAGGATGCGCCGCTGGGCCCGGCCCCACTCCGTGGCGCCGAGGAGGCCGCCCAGGCCGGCCCCGCGGCCCAGGGGAACGAGGCGGGAGAAGTACACCCGGTCGGCGCGCTCTTCCGCCAGCCGGCCCACCGTCTCCAGGTCGCCGAGGTTCGCCCGGTGCAGGGTCATGGCCAGGGTGACCGGCAGGCCGGCCCCGCGGAGGGCGGCGGCACCGGCCAGCGCCCGGCGGAAACCGCCTTCGCCGCGCAGTTGGTCGTGGGTGGCCTCGCTTCCTTCGACGCTCACCTGGACGCCCACGCACCCGGTCCGGGCCAGCGCTCCGGCCAGGGACGGCGTGACCCCGTCCCCCCCGGTGAGCAGACGGTAGGGCAGGCCCAGGGACGCCGCCTTCTCCGCCAGGCCGGCCAGGTCGGGGTGCTGCAGGGGTTCCCCGCCGGCCAGGTGCAGGCGCCCGGGCAGCCGGCGGGACCGCAGCCAGGCGTGGATGGCTTCGAGAACCTGGCGCTGCTCGGCTTCCCCCAGGTCGCGGCGGGGCGTCTCCGCCCGGTAGCAGTGGCGGCAGCGGGCGGGGCAGCGGTCGGTCACGTGCCACTGGAAAACGAAGGGCCCGCCGAAGGCGGGGCGCCGGGGGGCGGCGGGTTTCAGGGGCACGGGTGGGCGTCCACGTCCCGGGTGACCCGGTCGAGCAGATCGAGCACGAGGCGGAAGGCTTTTTCCACCTCCGGCCAGGGGGCGTCGGGCCGGTGGCGCAGCGCCTCCGCTTCCCGGAAGCCGTTCTCGGGAACGCCGAAGTGGCGGGAGACGGCGGCGACGAGGTCTTCCCCTTCCCGGACCGTTCCCCGGTGGTCGGTCCAGAAGCGGAGGATGGACAGGAACTGCGGCAGGAAGCGGTGCAGCGCCCCCACCAGGGCGGAGGCGCCCGGCCGGAAAGCCAGGTAGGCCCGGCGCAGCTTCAGGGTGAGGTTGCGCAGTTCCCGCTCGCACTCCAGGCGCACGTGGGCCGGGTCGGGGGACAGGCCGGCGAGGAGGTCCTCGCCCCGCAGGAGGCGGTAGGAGCGCCGGATTTCGCTGTACTTCACCGCGAAGACGTCCA
>CAYTBK010000111.1:0-13123 GCA_964436005.1 uncultured Acidobacteriota bacterium | reverse complement strand
CGCTCCCGCTCCGAGGACTGGACGGCGATGTGGGGCATGTCCGCCGGCCCCCAGGAGGGGGCGCCTTTCCCGGCGGGTTTCGCCAGGGCATGGCGCAACAGGCGGTGCACCACGAGGTCGGGATACCTCCGGATGGGGGAGGTGAAGTGGGTGTAGTCCTTCAACGCCAGTCCGAAGTGGCCGATGTTGTTCTCGGAGTAAGCGGCCAGTTTGAAGGAGCGCAGCATGAGGAAGCTCAGGAAACGCCCGGCGGGGGAGCCCTCCAGGGCGTCGGCCATGCGCTGGAAATCGGCCGGCTCGGGGTCCTCGCCCCGGCAGGAGAAATCGAAGCCGAACCGGGAGGCGGTCAGGGCGAATTCTTCCACTTTCAGCGGGTCGGGCAGGTCGTGGACGCGGTACAGGGCCTCCTGGCCGTCCTGGGTCAACCGGGTGGCGACCGCCTCGTTGGCGGCCAGCATGAACTCCTCGATGATCCGATGGGCGTCCGTCCTTTCCGAACGCACGACGTCCGCTACGTTGCCCTCGGTGTCGAAGCGCACGACGCTCTCGGGCAGGTCGAAATCGATGGCCCCCAGTTTCCGGCGCCGGCGGTTCAGGACGAGGTACAGGGCCTCCATGACCTTGAAATGCATAACCTGGTCGGAGAACTGCCGGCAGAGCGCCTCGTCGCCCTGGAGGATCTTCGCCACCTGTGTATACGTCATCCGCGCCCGGCTGCGGATGATGGACGGGGCAAAGCGCGCCCGTTTGATCTTGCCCGACTTGCCGTCGATGTCCATGACGGCGGTGAAGGTCAGGCGGGCCTGTTCGGGCAGCAGGCTGCACAGGTCCGACGAAAGCCTGGGGGGCAGCATGGGGACGGCGCGGTCCGGGAAGTAGACCGAGGTGCCCCGGATGAAGGCCTCGGTGTCCAGGGCCCCGCCGGTGGCGACGTAGTGGGACACGTCGGCGATGTGCACCCAGAGTGTGAAATGCCCGTCGGGGTGCCAGCGCACGTTGACGGCGTCGTCGAAGTCGTGGGCGGTTTCCCCGTCGATGGTCACCGCCTCGAGGTTCCGGAAGTCCTCCCGGCCCTCCAGGACGGAGGGATCGATTTCATCCGGCAACGACTGCGCCTCGGCCAGGACCTCGGGCGGGAACTCCGTCCGGATCTCATGGCGGGCCAGGATGATCTTCAACGGCAGTTCCTTGTCGCCCGCTTCCCCCACCCACCCGACGATGCGGCCGCGGGGACGGTGCACGGACGTCGGGGGGGAGGTGATCTCGACCTGCACGACATCGCCGTCGTTCAGGCTGAAACCGCCATCGTCGTCGACGATGATGGAGTGATGGTAGCGGGTGTCCAGCGGGATGACCGTAATCACCTTGTATACAAGAACTTTCCCGATGACTTTGGCAGTGGATCGCTCCAGGACCCGGACAACCCGGCCCTCGTACCGACGCGGCCGCTCCGGGGGCGCGGCGGCCTCTGCCCGGCCGCCCCGGGCGGGCCGCTTCCCCCCGCGGGCCGGGGGGCGCTCCTCCGCACGCTGGCGGGAGCGGAACGGTGCCGCCTCCTTCCACTCCACCAGTACGCGGTCACCGTGGGTGGCATCTCCGATCAGGGGGGCGGGAATGAACACGTCGCCCCGGAAGGGCGCGCCAGGATCCGGGATCAAAAAACCGAAACCGGAGGCATGGCACTGCAGTTTCCCGGTGACGAAGTGCCCTTCCCCGGGCAAAGACCAGCAGTTCTTCTTGACCGGGAGAAGTTTGCCCTCAACGACAAGCTCCTGCAGGGCGCGGCGGAGGTCCCGTTTGAACTCTTCGGGCAGTTCGAGCCCGTACATGAGCTGACGCCTCGTGGCAAGTTTGCCGCCCGAACGGTGCAGCCACTCCATCACCCGCACTTTCAGAGAATTGTCGACCGCCATGATCATTCCTCCATGGTTGCTGTTTCTACATCTTCGCCATACATCACGCGGACGGCCTGCCGGGCGCTGGCATCCCAGGTGAATCGGGTCATGTGAGCCGCCCCGCCCCGAGCGATGGCCGCCAGCTCGTCCCGGTTGGCGTAGGCCTTCTCCATCGCCTCGACCAGTTCGTCCAGGGACGGTTCCACCCACTTGGCCACGAGCGCGCCTTCAAGGTACAGGTCGAAGTCCCGGCAGGAAGAGAGCGCGATGGCGGCGCCCGGGGCCAGGACGTCCCGGTGCCCGTGGGCGCCGGTGGCGATGGCCGGCCGGCCGCAGGCCATGTACTCCATCAGGACCAGGTTGGTGCCGGCCTCGCAGCGGTTGGGAAACACGCCCAGATCGCTGGCGGCATAGAAAGGGCTCATGGACTCGTGCTCGATCAGTCCGAGGTTGGTGGTCCGCGCCCGGTCCACCCCGTTCGCGGCCAGGAGGCGGCCGACCGCCTCCGTCCAGTCGCCGGCCGGGAATTCGAAACGGATGTGCGGGGAAAGGGCGAGGGTCTCCATGCTTTTGGGCCACTGGTTGTACCAGGCGGTGAGAAGGTGGACGTCCCGGTGCCGGGCCTGCAAAATGGCGACGGCGCGGATGACCAGGTCCTGCCCCTTGCGCAGTTCGAGCTTGCCGCCGGAAAAAATCACGAAGCGCCCATCGCCGGGGCGGGGCGCCTGGGGCCGGAACACGCGGGCATCCACGCCCTGGATGAGCACGGCCGGGTTCGGAACGCCCTGCTGCGCCAGGTGTTCGGCGTGCCACGTCGAGCCGGCGAACACTCTCCGGTACCGCCGGGCGACCCGGGCGGCCATGGGCTGGAGCAGGTTTTCGTAGAAGGTGTAGCCGTACTCCTCTTCGCCCCGCACGTCGATGAGAGGGCGCAGCAGCCCCCCCCGCAAGGTGTGGAGCACTTTCCCCGCGAGGACCGTCCGGTGCAGGCCCGGCGCCGGTTTCACCTCGGTGGTGGGCACCAGTTTCGGCAACTCTTCACGAAGATGCCGGCCGCAGATGCCCCAGCCGAAGCCTTCTCCCTCGGACAGGGCCAGGTGGAGCGGCCTCATCCCCGCTTGTACCCGATGGTGCGCAAGAAGTCGATCCGGTTCCGGCGATCGGCATCGCTTTCGACGCCCAGGGGGGAAGCCCCGTCGATCACCCCCAGGATGCCCGCGCCCTGTTCCGAGCAGGCCACGACGACCTCGACGGCGTTGGCCGTGGCGCAGTAGATGCACACGGTCTCGTGGCAATCCCGGATTTTGGACAGAACATTCACCGGAAAGGCGTTACCCAGCAGAATGACGAACGAGTGGCCCGCCCCGATCGCCAGGGCGTTTTCCACCGCCGTCTTCTCCAGCTCGGGGTCCGTCCCGTCGCGCCGGACCAGGCAGGGCCCGGAGGCCTCGCAGAAGGCCAGGCCGAATTTGATGCCCGGTACGGAGTTCACCAGGGCCTCGGAAAGGTCTTCCACAGTCTTGATGAAATGGGAGTGCCCGATGATGATGTTGCACCCTTCGGGGATCTTCATCCCGACAGTTTTCAGTTCCATCGTTCCTCCTGGGGGAATGTTGTCGTGTCAGTCTGCGCTCCGCTACCCCTTGGTGGCCGTCCAGGTCAGCAGAAGAACGGCCACGTTGTAGAGCGAGTGGCTCAAGAAGGAAGCATAAAGGTTTTCTCTCCAGATGTAAATGAGGCCCAGGCAGAATCCCAGCACCGCCGTGACGATGACGGCGCTCCAGCCCTGCACGTGGTGGGAGAGGCCGAATACCACGCTCCAGACGGCGAGCACGGTCAACGGGGCGTGGAACACGCCTTTCCCCCGGACGATGATGAAGGCGCGCTGCACTTCTTCCCGAAGCCCCCCGGCCGCCACCCCGCTGAACAGGAAAAGGGCCAGGTCTCCCGGCGTCTTCAGGAGCGATAGGATAGGGTTGACCGGTAACGCCGTGGAAGGGAAGACCGCCTCGACGGCCCAGCGCAGGGCGACGGTGAGGACGAGCAGGCCGGGCAGCAGCAGGAGGCAGATCCCGGTTTCCACAACGAAACCTTTCGGCGGGCGGATGGGGATCTTCAGGTCGGCGTGCCCCGTGGAAAACCGCTGCATCAGGATGGCCAGGGCGATGATCAGGAAGGTGGATGTTGTCATGAGGAGGAACAGGGGCCAGCTGTGCCGGGTGACCTCCCCGACCGGGACGCCCGTGCAGGCGGAAAGGAGGACCAGGGCCAGGAAATCGGTGGCGATCCCGCTGATCAGGAAAATCTCGGCCAGGGTCGCCAGGCGGCCGGCGCTGGAAACCGACACGAATTGCAGCAGGCGATCCGTGGAGTCGTCGCCTGCGCCGTTCGCGCGAGGGGAAAAACGTTCTTCATCGCGGATAAGGCTCAATTCCCATCCCTCCCTGCTGCGGATGAATCGGCGCCCGGGCCGGGGGCAACCGGGCCGGACCGCGTGGAACCGCCCTGGTGGGCCTCGAGCCGGCGCAGCAGGACCGTGGCGAAGCTGCCTGCCGGCAAGGCGAAGGAAAGTGTCATCGTTCCCCGGGCCGGGTCTCCCCGCTCTTCTTCCCAGGCGAAGCGGAGGTCTTCGGGCCGCACCACCGCCTTCCGCAAAAAACTGTTGACGGAAAACCCGTTCCACCGGAAGCGCCGGAAATGGCTCAAGGGGGTTTCCGCCTGCGCCAGCACGGACGTCAGGAGTTCGGCCAGGGGCGGTTCCAGCTCCGGGCAACGGCGGCCCGGGGTCGGTATTTCCAGCGTTGCCAACGGGTGGGCCGTGGCGCCCCAGTCGGCGGGCGGGAAGAGGAACGCCCCACCGCCAAAGACGTGGCGGCGAGGTTCCGTGACGCCGGCGGCCACCAACCGCGCCAGCAGGTCGTTCCACAGGTGGGACTGCCAGGCGGAGAGGGCCATGGAGACTTCGTCCCGGGGGACCAGGCGCAGGGCCGCCGACAAGTTGCGGGGCTGACGGACGAGCTCCCCGAAAATCTCCCGTTCCAGTTTCGTCACCGACTCCCGCAGGCAGAGCGCCCAATCCTTCCAGGCCGAAAAAAGCAAGTCCCGATGCGCCTTTTCCGGGGCGGGCATCCCCGGCCGTGCGCGGGTCAGGAAGCATTTCAGCGCCCCGTTCCACTGTTCCGCCAGAAGGTACTTCCCGGCATAGCCCATCCGCGGATCCCAACCGGCAAAGCGCTGCTCCCCGAAATAATTCTCGAAACCGGTGCGGCCGAGGGAACGAAGAGCCGCTTCGAGGACGGGCCACTCCGTACGGGAGACCTCCCGCACTCGCAGGCGAAACCGGTTCTGCTCGATGCAGTCCGGCCCCATGGGACGGTGGGCCTTCCCAATCGGGGAAAGGGAAAACCCGTTCATGACCAGCGGATCTTTCAGGTCTCCCCGTAGAGTGACCGTCTGTTTCGTCCAGGCGTGGCGGTCTTTCCGACCGCCCCAGGCGAAGGCGCCCGGCGGGACGCGCAGCCTTTCCGCCGCCGCCCGCAGGGCGTCGGCGGTGTTCCAGCCCCTCTTTTCCAGGGTTATTACCGTGTAGGCACCGCCATCGGCCAGCGGAAGGCAGGAAACCTCCTCGACACGGAAATCCTCCGGGGCCGACTTGATGATCATCGGGCGCCCGCCCCGCCACATATTTCCGCCAGGAACTGCACCAGGGACTCGGCGTACATTTCCGGGCGGTACCGCTCCGCGACGCCGGGAACCGCCTTCTCGAAGTCTTCCTGGCGCTCCAGGTAGCGCAACAAGCCCCGGGCGAATTGCCCGGGGTCGTCCGGCGGCACCAGGAGGCCGGAAACCCCGTCCACGACCACTTCGCCCAAGCCGCCCACGTCGGTGGCGACCACGCCCCGGCCCCAGCGGTACGCCAGGGGGATGATCCCGCTCTGGGTTGCGTGGCGGTACGGCAGAGCCACCACGTCGCAGGACCGGAAGTAGTACTCCACCATCTCGTTGGCGATGAACCGGTCGTGCAGGAGGACCTTGCCCGCTTCCACCAGCCGGGAAAGCTCCGGTTCGTACTTCTGGCGCTTCTCGTAGAATTCTCCGCCGATCACGAGCCGGAGGCCGGGATGGCCGGGCCAGAGATCCCGAAAAGCCTGCAGCAGCGTGGACAGGCCCTTGTACTTGCGCACCAGGCCGAAGAACAGGACCACCGGGCCGGCGTCCTCATCCAGGCCCAGGCTCCGGCGCGCTTCGAGGCGCGTCAGCCCATCGGTGCTGGGGAACTGCCGGAACAGGGGGAGAAACAGCTTCCGCACCGGCACGGCCGGGAACCATTTTTCCAGCAGGACCGC
Source organism: uncultured Acidobacteriota bacterium (assembly GCA_964436005.1). Classification (GTDB taxonomy): domain Bacteria; phylum Acidobacteriota; class JAAYUB01; order JAAYUB01; family JAAYUB01; genus JAGNHB01. The sequence continues at coordinate 6,882 of CAYTBK010000111.1, read as the reverse complement.
GTTCTGCGCGTTGTGGGCGACGAAGCCGTCCCCCCGGCCCAGCACGGTCCGGGTGATGGCCTTCGCCAGGGGAAAGCTCTCGTGCGGGAGTACGTTGTGGCAGATGAACACGATTTTTACGCCTGTTTCCTTTTTCAATTTCCGAAGGAATGGGCCCAGGAAGGGCCCCAGTACAGGCGTCCACCAGGGGACGAGCAACACGTCCAGGCCGTCGGCACGGATCGCTCGCCGGGCGCGTTTCCAGGAGAAAGGTCGGTACGGATCGAAAACCGGCCGGGCGGCCTCCGCGAATTTCTTTTGGCTGGCGTCTTCCTGAACCTTGCCGGGGAAAAGGAAGTTCGGATACAAGCGAATGTAGTTGTAGGACTTCAATTCGCAGAGGGGAGAGATGGACACGCCCAGGTCGGAGTCACAGTTCGAGATGCCGCCCCGAAACGGCGGGAAGGGCCCCAGCAAGCCTGCCTTCACCGCGGCCCCTCTCGTTGGGGCGGCTTCTTGCGGTTCACCGAGTCGTGGTCCTTGACCTCGCGGATGGAATAGAAGGTCTGGGCCGACTTGGAGTGGGCGAGCATCTCGGCCAGGAACCCGAAGAACACCAGTTGGATGCCGACGGAAAGCAACGACAGGCCCAGGTAGAACAGGGGCCGGTTGGAAAGATAGGAACCGAACAACCGGCCCATGATGAGGGCCGAGGTCACGATTGTCCCGGTCAGGGTCAGCACCAGGCCGACCATCCCGAAAGCGTGCTGCGGCCGGGAGGCCCAGCGCGTGAGGATCAGCACCGTCAGGACATCGAAAAAGCCGCTGAAAAAACGCCATATCCCGTACTTGGACCGCCCGAACTGACGGGGGTGGTGCGTCACCTTCACTTCTCCCAGGCGGAAGCCCTGGCTGCTGGCCAGGACCGGAATGTACCGGTGGAGTTCGCCGTACAGGTTCAATGATTCCACGACTTCCCGCCGATACACCTTGTACCCGCAGTTCATGTCGTGCAATTTGACCCCGGCGAGGCGACGGGTGACGGAATTGTAGACCCGGGAAGCCAGCCGTCTGGCCAAGGGGTCCTTCCGGTGGTATTTCCACCCGGACACCAGATCATAGCCAGACTCGATGGCCTCGATGAATTTTCCGAGTTCCGCCGGGTCGTCCTGGAGGTCCGCATCCATCGTGACGACCAATTCCCCCTGGGCTTCCCGGAAGCCTGCATCCAGCGCGGCCGCCTTGCCGAAGTTCTTCCGGAAGCAGACGACCCGCACGTTGGGGGTTTCGCGGACCAACCGCTCCAGTTCCTGCGCGCTGCCGTCGGTGCTGCCGTCGTCGATGAAAAGGATTTCGGAACGAAGGCCCAACTTTTCCGCTTCGGAAAGTATTCCGGCCAGGAGAGGGGCCAGGGACTCCTTTTCGTTGTAAACGGGAATGACAAAAGAAACGTCCGGGGAGGGCAAAGTCACGCCGACCTTCTATTGGAAAGTAGCCAGCATCGTTTCCAGTATGCCGTCGTTGTTCATGTCGGCAATGATGAATCCTTCGTTGGGCTTCATCTGGTGAAGTACCGCCAACTGCCGGCTGTTCCCTTTCGCGCCGGCCAAGTAGACGTAGGCCTTGTTTCCCACCGTCACCGCCATCACGGACAGCCATTCGCCCTCCACCGGCTGGAAGCGGTATCGGATGCGTGAATACTTCACGTAGTTCTCTTCCATCGGCTGGAAACTGAGCCCGTCGACGTTGCGCAAGACGACCCCGAGATCGGTCAGCACGTTGAAAAGCAGGAGATCATCCAGGTGGTTCCCGTCCAAGTCGATCCCGGCGATCCCGTCCAGCGAGGAAGACGCGGGAATCGTAAAGAGGGGTTTCATCTCGGGAAAACCGATGTTGTCGCAGATGGACAGGCAGCCGTTTTCCTTGGAATAAAACAGCATCTGCTTCGCGCTGTAATTGTGCAGGAAGAAGGTCTCGATGGCGGAAACGGGCGTCGGCACCGAGCAGAAGTACTGGGGGGTCCACTCCGAGCCGGCATCGGTGCAAACCGCCATTTTCCCGGTATTCCGAGCCACCCAGTAGGCCTCCCGGACACCGTCGCGGTTGGCGTCTTCCAAGAGGAGAATGCCGCTGTCACCCAGGATGGCTTCCGGCAGTGTTCTGACGATACGGTATTCGCGGGATTCGGTGCGGAGACGGGTCTCGTCGACGACCTCGGCCGTTTTCACCTGCCAGTTCCGGAAGATCAGGGCTTCCCGGACGAATCGCGGGTCGGTCGATGGCGTGACGGCGGAGGAGTCGTCAGTGGTCGCAGGTGTATCGGGGACCACTTCCGGCGTATCCGCCTGAGTCGTTTCAGTCGTCGAATTGTTGTCGGAGATCGTCGTCACTTCGGAGGAAGTGGACGATTCGGCGGGCGACTCCGTGAACATGCTCCGGGCAAAGGGGTTGGCATCGTTCAGGGTGACGGCCTCGATCCAGGAGGGATCGGTCACGGCGCTCAGCAGCTCGAGGGGGAAAACGCTCCCGGCGGCCTTGCCGCGGTTGGTGAAATGGATGGAGAGGCCGCCGTTCTGGTAGGAAACGCTGGGTGTCCAGCAGGCGGAAGCACCGCCGACGATGTCGAGCAGGCCGGAGGGAACCCGGCTCCGGCTGGAGCTGCCCGAGGAAAGGCCGAGAGCGAAGGTGTCGCCATCGACGCCGGGTCTGTGCCGGCGTGAGGCGAATTTGCTGAAGTCGGCCCATGGGAGCAGCCTTTCCGGCAGGACCAAGCTTTGCCTTTCCAGGGAATTCGTCTGCGACATGAAAGCGGAATCCGACTGGCAGGTTTCCTTGATTCGCGAGGAAAGCAGACCGACAGAATCGCTGCGGCCCATCAGGATGAAGATGGCCGCGACCGTAATCATAAGCGTCTTGAGCAAAATGGATTTCACAAAAACCTGCTCGCCGACAACTTTCGATCCGATTGTACACCGGCACACGACGCCTTGTCAAGGAGACTGCACATGGCAATCAGGCAAACCCCTTGATGGCGATGGCCATAAAGAATTTGTCCCACGGCGTTAACGCCCAAGGCTGTTCTCTCGCAGTTCCACTTCCTCCCGGTACGCCTCGATGGCTTCTTCGATGCGGCCCTCGGTCTTGAGGAGAACCGCCTTCATGTTCAGAATTTTCGCCTTGCATTCAAGCACGCGCAACTGCTTGAAAGTCAGCTCCAGGGCCTGGTACGCCAGGTCTTTCTGGCCGGCGTCGAAGAGGCGCTTCGCCACGATCACCGCCTCCTTCATCACCGCCTCCTCGAATTTGACGGGCAACCGGAGGTCGAGAATGACCTTGAATTCCGCAAAGGCCTGGCGATATTCCCCGCGGGACAAGAGCAGCTGGATGATTTCGTGCTTGGACTCCGCGATGGACAGCAGTTGGTTGACGGCTTCCTCTCCGCCGGATTGGCCGCACAGGGACGGGAAGGGCGACAACAGCAGGAACAGCGCCGCCAGCAAGGATAATGCAGAGAAACGCAACGGTAAGGGACGGATTGCGACTCTCATGGTTTATCTCCTTTCATCCTTCAGCAAAGAATCATCGGCAAAAGGGTTGGCGTCGCCGGCCAAGAATGCCTGACGCTCCTTGCCTTTCGCGAACGGGTTATCGTCTCCAGTCGTTGCCGACTTCATTTCGGGGGGCGCCTGCGCTTCGAAAGGGTTGTCCTGGGTGGCGAGGGTGGGCAGAAGCGCATCGGCGTACGATCGTTCGATGGTGTTGAGCACGAAAATTTCCTGCCGGTTCTGCAGAGCGCCGTACGAAGACAGCAGGAGCGTGGAGGCCAGCACGAGGAGGATCACCGCGGCGGCCACGGCGACGAAACCGGCGTGCCGGAACCTGGCCGGGAACTGCACCGGCGCAACCTCTTCCTGCGCCAGGGCCGACTCGATGCCTTCCCAGACCCGCGCCGAAGGGGAGACGGCAGGGAAATTCCGCCGAAAGAAATCATCCAGCCGCTCTTCCTCCCGAGCGCCCTGGCGGCAGGACGGGCACCGCTCCAAATGCTCTTCCAGCTCCAGATCTTTCAGCGATCTGGAAGTGCGAAGAACCAGCTTGATTTTGGAGCAACTCATCTCATCCCCTCTTCAGGTAATGCGCGATCGTGTCTTTCGCAAAACCCCGAGCCCGATAAATGTCCGTTTTTACCGCCAGCAGGGACCGTCCCACAATTTCGGCGATCTCCTTGTAGCTCTTCTGGTGAATGACGGAAAGAACGAAAACTTCACGCATCTTCGGCGGCAAGGTGTCCAGGGCCCTCTTCACGACGCCCGACAGTTCCGTCCCCAGCACGCTTTCCTCCGGATTCCTGCCTTCGTCCGCGGCGGTCAGGTCCTGCCCGCCGTCGTCCTGGCCGCGCAGGATCACCACATCCTCGGTCTTCCGCTTCCGGAACCGCTGGTAAACCTCGTTCCGGGCGATGCGGTAGAGCCATTGCTCGAACCGGTCGGCATCCTTCAGGGAAGGCAGGGAGCGAAAAGCGTGGATGAAGGCATCCTGGAGGATGTCTTCCGCCTCTTCGCGCGAGTGCACCATCCCGAGGACGAAATTGAAAATGCGCTGTGAAAAGAACTCGTACAACCGTTTTCGGGCATCGGAACTGCCCTCTATGGCCGATCGCACCAACATCGCGGGGTCAACTTTCTTGAGGGTGTTTTCGTCGCCGCTCATGTTCCCCGCAGGTCGTTGCGATCCACACTAATACCGATTGTACGGTGCGGAAAAAGTCGCATGATTTCGTCACAAGTTCCAGAAATTTCCCCGTCGAACACCCTGCCCGGAAAAGCCGAAACCGCATTTCCCCGTGGACAATTCGCGCTTCCGAATTATAATACCCGAAAGACTTCACACAAGGAGTTAGAAATGAGCTACGACCGAATCAGCACGTTGTTGGGATCCGAGGCGGAGTACTACCTGAACTTTTCCAACCCAAAGATCTCCAAAGAGATGCTGAACATTCCGGGCAGCGACTGGGTCGAGAGGATTTTCATTGATTCCGACAGGAACATCAACGTCCTGAAGAGCATGCAAAACCTGTTCTCCTGCGGCCGCCTGGCCGGCACCGGGTATCTCTCCATCCTGCCGGTCGACCAGGGGATCGAGCATTCCGGCGGCGCCTCCTTCGCCCCCAATCCCGAGTATTTCGACTCGGTCAACATCGTGAAGCTGGCCATCGAAGGCGGCTGCAGCGCCGTGGCGTCCACGCTGGGCGTGCTCGGAAGCGTGGCCCGTCGTTATGCCCACAAGATTCCCTTCGTGGTGAAACTCAACCACAACGAACTGCTCACGTACCCCAACAAGTTCGACCAGGTCCTGTTCGCGTCCGTGCAACAGGCCTACGAAATGGGCGCCACCGCGGTCGGGGCCACCATCTACTACGGGTCCGACCAGAGCACGCGGCAGATCGTGGAGGTTTCGGAAGCCTTCCAGCAGGCGCACGAGTACGGCATGGCCACCGTCCTGTGGTGCTACCTGCGGAACAACGCCTTCAAGAAGGACAAGGACTACCACGTCAGCGCCGACCTGACGGGCCAGGCCAACCACCTCGGGGTGACCATCCAGGCCGACATCATCAAGCAGAAGCTGCCCGAGAACAACGGCGGCTATGCGGCACTCAACATGGAGCGCTCCGACTACGGGAAGTTCGACAAGCGCATATACACCGACCTGTGCAGCGAACACCCCATCGACCTGTGCCGGTACCAGGTGGCCAACAACTACATGGGACGGGCCGGGCTCATCAACTCCGGCGGCGCTTCCGGCAAGAAGGACCTCGAGGACGCGGTGAAGACCGCGGTCATCAACAAGATGGCGGGCGGCATGGGCCTGATCAGCGGGCGGAAGGCATTCCAGAAGCCCATGGCGGAGGGCGTCAAGCTGCTGAACGCCATCCAGGACGTCTACCTCTGCAAGGAAATCAAGGTAGTCTGAGACCCGTTCCTCCCATCGCCCCCCCTCCGAAAGGGGGGGGCGACGAGGTTTGCAAGAACATGCGGTGCCCATACTGTTCACACCAGGAAGACAAGGTGGTGGATTCCCGCGAAAGCCGCTGCGGGGATTCCACGCGGCGGAGAAGGGAGTGCGCCAATTGCGGCAAGCGCTTCACCACCTACGAGCGCATCGAGGAAATCCCCTTGCTGGTCGTGAAGAAGGACGGCAAGCGGGAGCTCTTCGACCGCAGCAAGATCCTTGCCGGCATGGTGCAGGCCTGCCACAAGCGGCCGGTCCCGGTGGACACGCTGAACCAGATTGTCGAGGAGATCGCCGGCCTGTTCACCGAGGGCTCCGAGCGGGAAGTCCCCGCCACCGAAATCGGCGAAAAAGTCATGGCCCGCCTCCAGCAGATCGACAAGGTCGCCTATGTCCGTTTCGCCTCGGTCTACCGGGAATTCAAGGACGTCAATGAATTCCTCAAGGAAATCGGTTCGATCTTCGAAAACAAGGCGTGAGGTTTGCCTGTCATGACGCAGAAATCAACAGAGGATTCCCTGTCGACCGCCGGCGGTTTTCTGGACAACTTCTATTCGCGTTTTGACTTAGAGCGTTACGCCCCGCCGACCGACGTCTCCGAAACCCAGGACATGGTCATCATCCGGGCCGAAGTGCCCGGCGTGCTGTCGGCGGACCTGGCGCTGAGCATCCGCGACAACACCGTCACCTTCGAAGGCCGGAAACGGGAGCGCATGCAGTCTCTCGCCGAGGTCAACCGCTGCCACCTCAAGGAATGCTCCTACGGTTTGTTCCAGCACTCCGTGGAAATCCATTGCGCCGTCGACTTCCCGGCGACCCGGGCCGTCCTGGAAAACGGAGTGCTGTCCATCTTCATCCCCAAGCGGACGGACCGGCGGGGACAGGTATTGCGCA
>CAYTBK010000110.1:0-13135 GCA_964436005.1 uncultured Acidobacteriota bacterium | reverse complement strand
ACCAGTTCCTCCCAGCACGGCAAGAAGAACATCCGGATCAGGTGGTGGCCGAAGAAGGCCTCGCTATTTTGGAAACGCATGCGGAAGGACTCCTGGCGGACGTCCCGCACGCTGAAGCCGGCGCGCTCCAGCTGCGCCGTCAGCTCGTCCAGCGCCGGCCGCTTGGCCCGGATGTGGGCGTCGACCCCCGGCAGCCGGTCGGCGAGCCCGGTTTCGCTCATGCTTCGCCGCAGCGCTTCGTAGAACTCCCGCAGGGAGCCGTCCAGGTTCAGGGTGAGCAGGAGCTGGGCGCCCGGCGAGGACACGCGGGCGCACTCGGCCAGGGCGGCGGGGATGCTTCCCACGTTGTTGATGCCGTTGTTGGAGACGATGAGCCCGAAGAAGGCGTCCGGGAAGGGGAGCGCCTCGGCCCGCCCCTGCACGGGGGTCGCGTTGCCGATGCCGCGGGCCCCGATCTTCCGGTGCACTCGCTCGAGGCCGGCCGGCCACATGTCCACCCCGTAGACGGAGCAGGACGGCCCCAGCCGCTCCGCCAGCTCCAGGAAGGGGAAGCCGGTGCCGCAGCACAGGTCCAGGGCGTTCATGCCGCGGCGGAAGGCCACGCTCTCCAGCAGGGTCAGGCCGAAGGGGGCGGACCAGAGCGGCAGGTCGTCCAGCGCGTCCACGAATTCCCGGTCGTCCATGGTGTAAACCGACATGACAGCCTCCTGGCGGGCGTTTCGGCGGAGGCCCGGCTCCGCCCCCGGGGCGGGGCGGGCACCCGGCCCAGGGCGGAACTTAGCTCCAACCGGGGGAGAAAGCAAGCGGAAATCCCGCCCCCTCCTGCGCCTTTGCGTTGAAATCCCCGCCGCTGGCCGAAGCGTGAGGATCGTCAACGCAAAGGCGCCAGGACGCCAGGACGCAACGAAGGCGGGTTTCAACGCCAACGACCTCGGAAGATATCCATCGAATCGTGAACGGGCTTTGAAGAAAGATCCGCCAATCCGGACCATTTCTCTTCTTTCCTTGCGCCATTGCGTCATTGCGTTGAAATCTCCGCCGCTGGCCGAAGCGAGAGGGACAGGCGATGTCCGATTGCGCCGGGTGCGCTTCTGGAGTAAGATACGCGGTCTTCCCGCCCGGCGGGAAAACCGGAGGGAGGTGTCCCCGTGGGTGCGAAATCGTGGCTGACTTTGTCGCTGGTCGTTCTTCTGCTGGGCGCCGGGTCCGGGTGCGGCTCCCGCAAGCGGCCCCTGCCACCGGTGGCGCAGCCTTCGCCGTCGGCGCGGGCCGGCGGCCAGGGCGACCGGGAAACGGCGGAGCGGGACCGGGGCGGGCAAACCGCCCGCGGGGAAAAGCACGAACTGGAGGGGCTGGCCTCCTGGTACGGCAAGCCCTACCACGGCCGCAAGACCGCCAGCGGCGAAAAATACGACATGAACGACCTCACGGCCGCCCACCGGACGCTGCCGTTCGGCACCGTCGTCCGGGTGGAGAACAAGGACAACGAGCTGACGGTGGTGGTGCGGATCAACGACCGGGGACCCTTCGCCGAGGACCGGATCATCGACCTCTCCAGGGCGGCGGCCAAGAAACTGGACATGCTCGTCACGGGCCTGGCCCCCGTCCGGGTGAAAATCATTCGGGAAGGAGAGGAGAGCCGATGACGCCCCGCTTCGTCCGCGCCCTGTACCCGGGGTCTTTCGACCCCATCACCAACGGCCACATGGATATCCTGCGCCGGGGCCTGCAGCTTTTCGACGCCGTGGTCCCGGCCGTGCTCGTCAACGCCGACAAGTCGCCCGTCTTCACGGTGGAGGAGCGCATCCAGGTGATCCGCAAGACGCTGGCGGACATCCCCGGCGCCGAGCCGCCCATGTTCTTCGAGGGCCTCACCGTGGAGGCGGCCCGCAAGTGCGGCGCGACGGTGATCATCCGCGGGATCCGGGCCGTTTCCGACTATGAGTACGAGCTCCAGATGGCGCTCATGAACCGGACCCTGGCGCCCGAAATCGAGACGGTGCTTCTCGTGCCGGCCCAGGAGTACTCCTTCATCAGCTCTCGCCTGGTCAAGGACGTGTTCAAGTGCGGCGGCGACATCCGGGACATGGTGCCGGAGGAGGTCCGTACCATGTTGCTGAAAAAATTCCAACGCAGAGGATAGTCCCATGGAAATTCCTTACCCGCACATTTTCAAGCAGTACGATATCCGCGGCATCGTGGGTTCGGAAATCGACCCAAACATCGCCGAGCACATCGGCCGGGCGGTGGGAACCCTGCTGCGCCGGGCCGGGCAGTCCGACATGGTCGTCGGCCGCGACGGGCGCCTTTCCGGGCCGGAACTGGCCGAGCGGTTCATCCGGGGCGCGCTCTCCACCGGCATCGACGTGCTGGACATCGGCCTGGTGCCGACGCCCGTGGTGTACTTCGCCCTGCACCGGCTGGAAGCGGGCGGGGCGGTGGCGGTCACCGCCAGCCACAACCCGCCGGAGTACAACGGGTTCAAGATCTGCCGGGGCACCGATTCCGTCTACGGCGACGAGTTGCTGTCGCTGCGGGCCATGGTGGAGGCCGAGGACTACGCCTCCGGGGAGGGGCGCCTCGCCCAGGCCGACGTGCTGCCGGACTACATCGACTACCTGGCCGAGCAGTTCGGCAGCCTGCCGAGCCGGCCCCGGGTCGTCCTCGACGCCGGGAACGGCGCGGCGGGCCTGACGGCCCCCGAGGTGTTCCGCCGCCTGAACTGCCGGGTGGTGGAGCTCTACTGCAACGTCGACGGCCGTTTCCCCAACCACGAGGCCGACCCCACGGTGGAGGAGAACCTCGACGACCTCATCGGGCTGGTCCGCAGCCAGAAGGCGGCCCTGGGCATCGCCTTCGATGGCGACGGCGACCGCATCGGCGTGGTGGACGAGGACGGGGAGATCCTGCGCGGCGACCAGATCCTCCTGCTGTACGCGCGGGAACTGCTCAAGCACAACCCCGGGGTCGAGGTGCTGTCGGAGGTCAAGGCGTCGCGCGTCCTCTACGACGAGATCGCCCGCCTGGGCGGCCGCCCGGTGATGTGGAAGACGGGCCACTCCCTCATCAAGGCCCGCATGAAGGAGACCGGCGTCCCCCTGGCCGGCGAGATGAGCGGACACATGTTCTTCGCGGACCGGTATTTCGGCTTCGACGACGCGCTCTACGCGGCCTGCCGCCTGGTGGAGCTCCTGGAGCGGACCGGCAAGAGCCTCAAGGAGATGCGGCTGTCGATCCCGACCTCCTTCAACACGCCGGAAATCCGCATCCCCTGCGAGGAGTACGACAAGGAACGCCTGGTGGGCGCCCTGCGGGAGCACTACCGGAAAACCTGCGACGTGGTGGACATCGACGGCGTCCGGGTCACCTTCGCCCACGGCTGGGGCCTGGTGCGCTGCTCCAACACCCAGCCCATCCTGGTGCTGCGCTTCGAGGCGGACTCGCCCGAGCACCTGGCCGGCATCCAGGAGGCGGTGATGGCCGACATCGCCCGCTTCCGGAAGGAACTGGGCATCCTGTGAGCGGCGGGGGCGTCATGAATCCGGACACCCTGGCTTTCACCAAGTGCCACGGGTACGGCAACGATTTCCTGGTGGTGGCGGAGGGGGCCTGGAACCGGGCCGCCGCCCGGCTGGGGAAGGGGACCGCGGGGGCCCTGTGCGCCCGGCAGACGGGGGTCGGCGCCGACGGCGTGGTGCTCTGGACGCCGCCGGAAGCCGACGGCGGGCCGTTCGGGTTCCGCATCGTCAACGCCGACGGGTCCGAGGCCGGCATGTCCGGCAACGGGCTCCGCTCCCTGGCCGCCATGCTGTGTTCCGATTTTTCCGAAGCGGGCCGGACCTTCGCCCCGGGTGACGTCCTGGCCTTCCGCACGGGCGCCGGGCCGCGGCGGATCACCCTGCGGGAGCGGCGGGGCGGGGCCTTCCTTTTCCTGCTGGAGATGGGCCGGCCTTCCTTCTCGGCCGCCGACATCCCCATGCGCCCCGACCTGGCCGGCACGGCCGAAGGCCGGGCGGTGTTCCTGGGGCCCGCCCCCGGCGGCTGGGCGCCCCCCGGCTGCCCCGGCGTCACCGTCACCGCCCTGTCGGTGGGCAACCCCAACGCGGTGGTGCGGCTCGACACCTTCGACGGGTTGCCCCTCGACACCGTGGGTCCGTGGATCGAAAACCACCCGGCTTTCCCGGAGCGCATCAACGTCGAGTTCGTCCGGGTGACGGAACGCCACCGGCTGGAGGCCCGCTTCTGGGAGCGCGGGGCGGGGCCGACCCGGGCTTCCGGCACGGGCAGCGCTTCCGCCGCCGCGGCCGCGCTGGAAATGGGCTGGGTGGAATCCCCGGTCCGGGTGGCCATGGAAGGCGGGGAAATCACGGTCTCGCAGGCGGAAGACGGTTCCCTCCTCCAGGAAGGCTGGGCCCAGGCCGTCTTCCGGGGCGAAGTCCGACTGGACGCGCTGACGTGAGCAACCCCCTGGAGAACATCACCGTGGTGCTGGTCCGGCCGCAGGGCAGCGCCAACATCGGCTCCGTGGCGCGGGCCATGACGAATTTCGGGCTGGAGCGCCTGCTGCTCGTCGCCCCGCGCTGCGAAATGGACGACGAGACCTGGAAGATGGCCTGCCACGCCCGGCACGTCCTCGAGGCCGCCGAGACCGTGGAATCGCTGGAGTCGGCGCTGCCCCGCTTCGCTCACCTGGCCGGGACCAGCGGCAACGTGGACCTCTCGTCCTGCGCCGTCCCCGAGGAACCCACTCAAGTGCTCGGGGAGATCCTGGCCGCCGCCGGGCGCGGCCACCTCGGTCTGCTCTTCGGCCCGGAAGACCACGGCCTGGGCAATCAGGAGCTGAAGCTCTGCCGCTGGGTGATCCGGATCCCCACCGACTACCGCAACCCCTCCCTCAACCTCTCCCACGCCGCGGCCGTCCTTTTCGCGCAGCTGTACCGGCGCTGCGGGCTGGAGTCCCGTCCGCCCGCCCCGCCCCGGCGCGACCTGGCCGGCGTGGAGGAGCTGGAACGCCTCTACCGCCACCTCCAGGAAGTGCTCCTGGACGTCGGCTACCTGCACGAGAACAACCCCGAGCGCATCGTCTACACCTTCCGCCGCCTGCTGGCCCGCGCCGTGCCCGACCGCCGGGAGGTGACCATCCTGCACGGCCTGCTGAGCCAGGTGGACTGGGCGCTGAAGCAGTCCGGCAAGTCCTACCGGCGCTGATCCGCCGGCGGCCATCGCGTCCGGAAACCACGGAGACACAGAAAACACAGAGGGACCCGCCGGGCCGGGGCCCGCGTCTTTTGCCCGCAGGGGATGGAAAACCATAAACCGTGCGAATTCCGCGGTTTCTCTCTTCGGCTTTTTTTTCAAAAGGTCACGACGAGCACGAAAGGGGGGCCATATATCATACCCGCAAAGGAAGGAGATCCATAGTTTCCCGTAGGGAATTCATGTCCATAGCCCGTCCGAACGGCAGTCTCGCTCGTTTCCCGTAGGGAATCAACCGCCCAACCGGTAGGATCCAGATGGCCGTGGGTGCCCTCCGGGCGGTGAACCGTTGAAAAATTCTGTTGTTATAGGACTTGATGCCCTATGGGCAAGGATGCGGCGGGGAAAACGTTCGGGCTATGGACATTTATGCCCTCCGGGCAAAAGGCCCGGTCTGCCCTTCGTGAATTTCGCGACCTTCGTGTTGTCGATTGACCACGGAGCGGCGCCGCCGGCGCCGGATTCCTGAGCCCAGGCCGCCGGCCTGGGACGGGGGAGCACAGAACCATCCGAGCGGCCTGACGGGCCGCGACATGCCCAACCAGCGCGATGACGTGTATTTGCAACACGAGGCGCACGAAGCCCACGAAGGAGAACGGGGCTCGGGAGCTTGCGTTATGGCTGGCTGATGGGAAACCAGTTGGGAGGGGAAATCGGTATGTCGAGGGGAAAATGCTGGAGTTAGGTAGTGCCTGCCCGGCACCTTTTTACCAGATCAAACATAAGATAAATAACCACTAATCTCACTAAAAATGAATGATTAGGGCGATTGGTGGTTGTGTTTCCCCGATTGCGAGCCCCGCAACGCGGGGCGATTGTGTGTAGCCCAGGGCGAGGGCGCCGCGCCCGAGCCCTGGGAAAAAGTCGGAAAATACCGCGGGAGCCCGCGCAGCGGGCGACTCATCGAAAAATGTCGGGCCATCTTCTCGGCAATTTTGACAGATTGATGGGAAAAAGGTTGCGCGTAGTTCCGGCGCCGCGGGCGACCGGCCCGCCACGGGAGAAGAGAAACCGCGGAGATTCGCCGAGGACCGCAGAGGCGAGAAGCACGGGGGGGAATCTGATTGACTTGTCCGGTTTCTGCCCGGTTCGCCAGAGCGGAAGCCGGATCTGTCGGGGGCGATCCCTTTCTTTGTTCACAACAATCCGCTTGTTTCACCCCTCGGCGGTGCTCCGCGGCCCTCCGCGGTTTCTTTTTTCGGTGCTATTTCAAAAGGTCTCCGCCTCGTCCCGGCCGGCATCGGGAATTAGAACGAATACCCGAAGAGCTCGATTTCCCGGGCGTACCGGGCGGCCACCAGGTCCCGCAGGCGGGGGGCGTACCACTCCCGGTAGGGTCGGCGGTCGGTTCGGGCCTGCGCCTTGGCGAACACCTCGAGCCGCCCCCCGAAAGGGATGCCCAAACGCGCGAAGGTCCGGGCCAGTTCGCTGTCCAGGGACTCGTAGCGCAGCACATCGTCGGCCAGCAGCCGGGAGGGATCCGCCGGGTCGGTGTACAGTTCGTGGGCGAGGGGCCATTCCCCGGCGGCCAGGAACTGCTCGAGGGAAGGGCGGTCGGCGCCGGTCTTCTCCCGGTTCTGCCAGTGGTAAAAGGACACCACGGCGTCCCAGGGATTCCGCACGACGCAGAATTTGTGCAGCCCGGCCCATAGCAGCGGGGGTACGCGGTCGCGTATTTCTGCTGCCGCCATATGGTTATAGAACCCCTCGTGGTTTCGGGGGACGTGCCCGGGCTCCGGGGGGTAGATCGGCGTGACGACGTCGCCGGGCCCGCAGCGAGGGGAGAGGAAAACCTCGATGCTGGTGCCCGCTGTTTTCATTGTTTTGATAAACAGGAATTTTTTGCTGTAGGAAAGTATCATCGGCCTGTCTCTGCCAAAGTCCGATTCGCCTCAGGTGGCGTTCCGCTTCTGTCACCGCGTTGATCCTGGGGCGCACAGGCGGGCCGCCAGTGCCCGGACCCATCGCAGCGGGGCCGTGCATCGCCAGGAGAAGGACTTCCGAGTCCGTTCCAGTTCCGTTCGGGAGGCTTCGAGAAGGATCCCGAGCGCCGCCTCCCGGCTGCGAATCTCCGCCAGGGCGGCTTCGCTGGCCGCGAAGCTCCGGGCTTCGCGACCTTCGTTGCGCAGGACGATTTCCCGGAAACGCTCCTCGCCGGACCGGCCGAAAGATCCCGGGGCCGTCATCGCCGTGCCGCCCGTGTCGGCCGTCACGGCCGTCCGGAATTCCCGCAGGCGTTCCATTTCGGGAGCCGACCATCCCGCACTGGCCAGCGCGTCGAAGACGTCGTTTTCCACCGGCTCGAAGAAACGCCGGTCCCCTTCGCCGAACTTGTTCCGGGTGATGGCGCAATCTTCGAAGTCGAGACCCGCGACCCCCCTGTCTTCCAGTTGCATGCGTACCGCGGCGCGGTATTCGCCGTCCGCGGCCATCCGGTCGATGTTCAGGAACAGGTCGGCCTGGGCGGCCGCCTCCCGCCAGGCGAAGCACCACAGCAGGAAGAACAGGCGGTAGCTGTTTTCGGGGCTCAGGCGGATTTCGTGGCAACGGGCGAACCGGTCGAACAGGGAACCGCCGGAGGGGCAGCGCAGGTCGAGTCGCCCCCGCAAGCGCTCGAAGGGAAGGGGGGGATTGTCCCCGGCGAGAATCATCAGGTTGCCCGCCCCGAAATAGTCGTCCGCCTTGTAGGACCACCACTGGTCCCAGGGATTGCGGCACAGGTAGACGTGCACGCCCCCCAGCGCCTTCTTCAACAGGCCGATCCGGTGGCACGTCCGGCACTCCTGGATGAAGGGCCTCCCCCGGGCGGCGGAGAGGAGGGCGGAAAAATAGGCCACCAGGTCGGGGTCGTCGGGCTGGAAATAGCGTTGGTAGCAGCTTTTCGTGAAATCCAGGTCCTTCCAGCCCGCGAAAGCGTCGACGAGTTCGCTGAAATAGGGCCGCTCCAGCTGCGGGTGCCGCAGCCAGTGGGCCAGGCGGTCGCTGTCCTGGGCCAGCAGGAGGTCCTTCTCCTTCCGGGTGGCCAGTTCGTGCAGGGGTTCCTGGTAGCACCAGTATCCTGCCGGGGAGCGGCGGAAGACTTGAAAAAGGTAGGTGCTTCCGGAGCGGAAGAGGGAATGCACGAAGATGGCTTCGTGGTTCGCCTGCCTGTTTTCCGTCCCGCCGTATCGATTTTCTGGCATGTTCCCCTCGGCTCAGGCTGCCAATATACCTCAGTCGGTTTGCAATATTGCCTTGAAAAGCGATGCCGGTTTGTCCGATGATAGAAAAGCCAACCCGAATCGCCTCAAGCCCAGAACGCCTTCGCGCGAGTCGGGTGCGCCGGTTCTCCGGAATCCATACCATTTTGCAAGGAGCGGTTCCATGAAAGGAAAGGCACTCATCTGGATCCTTGTCGCCGTCATCGTGGCCGGGTTGATCGTCGCCGCGGTCTTTCTCCTGCGCGGAGGGGGGGGGGGTACCCTGGGCCTGCTGAAGGGGCTGCGCTACGTCCCCTTCAAGGAGGCGGCCGCCGACCGCTGGGGGCTCATGGACCTCAGCGGCAACGTCCTGGTGGACAAGGAGTGGGAAAACCAGCCGTCCATGGTGGTGGAGGGCCTGGTCCGGGTGCGGAACAACGAGGGCAAATACGAGTTCTTTACAGCCGAGCAGAAGACCCGGCAGATCGGCGAGAAGTACCTCGCGGCCACCCTTCCTTTCGAGGGCCTGGCCGCCGTGGTCAAGGAGAAGTCGGGGGTCTACTACATCGACACCGCCGGGAACACCGTGTTCGAGCTGAAGGACGTCGACGGCGTGGCCGCGGTGGAGGGGGGCTGCTTCAAGGAGGGGATGGCCCGCTTCCGCACGCTGGACGGGAAGTGGGGCTTCATCAACAATAAAGGCATTGTCGTGATCAAGCCGAAGTACGACTCGGCGGACAACTTCAGCGAAGGGCTGGCCCTCGTTTCCCTGGTGGACCGGAAACCGAACGGCCCGTCGGAGAAAAGGTCCGGGTTCATCGACAAGGAAGGCAACGAGGTCATCCCCCTCAAGGCGGGCGTGGAGTACCAGTTCTGTTCCGAGGGGCTGATCGCCTTCTCCGACAACGAGGGCAAGGAGTGGGGCTACAAGGACCGGAAGGGCGAAGTGGCCATCAAGCCGAAGAGCCAGTTCCAGGAAGTGGGCCCCTTCATCGAGGGATATGCGACGTTCAAGGACGCCGGCCGGTACGGGGTCATCGACCGGCAGGGCGAGACCGTCATCCGGGCCAAGTACGGGACGGCGCTGTACGCCGGCGGCATGGTGTGCATCGAGGACGGCGGCAAGTGGGGGTTCCGGGACCTTTCCGACAAGGAAGTGCTGAAGGCGGAGTACCAGGAGATCTTCCCCTTCGTCGGCAACGTGGCCGTGGTCAAGGAGCGCGACAAGTACATCCTCGTCAACAAGGCCGGCGAGTGCCTCAACAAGAAGGATTATGCCCAGATCGGCGGGCTAAACCAGGCTTTCCTGCTCTGCCTGAGCAATTTCCAGGGGCAGACGGCCGTCAGCGAGTGGAAGGAGATGGAAGCCAAGCGCACCCGCGTCCTGAACTGCCTGCGGGACATGATCGCCTTCGCCAACTCGCCCACCATGGCGGAGATGTTCCCGGGCGGCACCTTCGACAAACCCAAATTCGAGGCGAAGATGGAGGAGTTGGCCCGGAAGTACTTCTCCGGCAAGGACGAGGCGGAGCGGGCGTTCGGCGCTTTCGAGAACGACCCGCAGATCAAGAAGGTGATGGACGACTTTATGACCGCCTCCATGGAGGCCACCAAGAAGTACACGCTGGTGGCGACCCCGTCGATGCCGGAAGCTCCGGGAGCGCCGGCCGCGCCCTGACGGAACGGGAAAGGGCGTCGCGCGAAGGCGTGGCGCCCTGGCGGATAAAAAGAGCGCCGGCGATTGCCGGCGCTCTTTTTTTTTACTTGGCGGGAAACCCGCCGGGGGTCTACTTCTGTTCCGGTTTCTCGAACATCTTCGGGTCGATGGACGGGTTCAGGGTGATCTCGGAGAAGCTGACCTTGGCGATTTCCTCCCCTTCCGCCGTCTGGACGTTGGAAGCGGCAAAACGCAGCCCGCCGAAGTCCTTGAACTCGGAGAGGGTTTCAGTCACCATGGCGGGCCCCTTCTCGGTCTTGGACATCTGCCGGGTGCCCAGCAGGTCGGCCGTTTCGGCGTCGACGAAGAGGAACAGGTCCTTCGGGCCGAGCTTGACGCGGAGGTGGGCGGCTTTCCGGCCGGCGAACTCCTTCTCGCCCAGGAACTGGCCTTCCACCTTGCCGGCCAGGGCGTCCTGGAACAGGCGGGTGCAGCCGAAGGCGGTGATGAAGGCCGACTGCAGCTCGGCCGCGTCGTTGCCGGGGATGGGCATGACGCGCTCGCCCATCATCATCCAGGCGGAGGCGTCGTCCATGACCATGACGATGTTGCCCATGGGCGTGGAGATGTCCTGGCGCATGCGGTTCGGGAGAACGAACATGGACTTGCCGTCCAGCACGATGGCCTGTCCCATCATGCTGCGCGTCATCTTGACGGTGGCCTGGAGCGCCTTCACGTCCTTGAGCGCCGCGCCGCGGGCCGCGGCGGCCTTGCGGAGCCATTCGGTCCCCTGGGCCAGCGTCTCGGGCGTGGGCTCGGGGATCACTTCCGTCGCCTTCGGGGCGGGGATGGTTATGTCGATGGTGTTGACGGCGCCGAAGGTGGACAGCGGCTTGTCGAACTCGGCGGCCTTGCCGACGGCCAGCAGGGTCAGGAGTTCGGGCTTGAGGTACTTGGCGGCCACGCGCTGTACGTCTTCCTTGGTGACGGCTTCCACCTTCTCGCGGAACTTCTCGTTGAAGTCGGCCGGGTAGCCGAAGAAGTCATAATGGACGAGGCGGTTGATGACCTGGCCGGGATCCTCGTACTGGAAGGCGAAGGAGTTCAGGTAGCTGTTCTTGGCCATGGCCAGTTCGCTGTCCGTGACCTGGGCCAGGGTGATGCCCTTGATCTCCTCGATGACGGTGGAGATGGCGTCGGCCGTGCTCGCCGGCTTGGTGGAGGTGAAGAAGTAGAAGGCGCCGTCGTGGTCGTAGGCCGGGGAGGCGGTCCCGCCGGCCGAGTAGGCCAGGCCCTTCTCGGTGCGTACCTTCTTGAAGATGCGGGAGGCGAAGCCGCCGCCCAGGACGTCCGACATGACCATCACCGCGGGGTAGTCCGGGTTGTCGAAACGCATGCCGGGGAAGCCGAAGAGGATGAAGCTCTGCTTGACGTCGTCCTTGGCGATGTAGTTGACCGAGGCCTTGTTCACGGGGATTTCCGGCTTGGCGACGACCGGGTCCGGGCCGTGGGACTGCCAGCCGCCGAAGAGCTTTTCCAGCTCCGCTTTCATCTCGGCGGTCTGGAAGTCGCCCCAGACTGCGATGGACGTGAAGTCCGGGCGGAAGTAGGTGGCGTGGTAGCGCACCAGGTCGTCGCGCTTGAGCGCGTTGACGTCGTCGTACTCGGTCTGCCGGGCGTAGGGCGATTTCGCTCCGAAGAGCAGCTTCTGGAACTCGCGCACGGCGATGTCCATGACCTCGTCGTTGCGGCGGGAAATGCCGCTGCGGGCCTGGGTCTTGGCCAGTTCCAGCTTGTCCTCGGTCAGGCCGGGTTTCTGCAGGAATTCCGCGAAGAGCGGGAACACCTTGTCCCGGGTTTCCGCCAGCGTGTTCCCGGAGACGGCGACGTACTCGTCGGCCGACCCGGCGCTGATGCGGGCGCCGATGCTCTCGAGGAACCGGTCCACGTCGTCGCCCTTCATGCTCTGGGTCCCGCCGTTGCGGAGGACCTCGGCGAAGGCGCCGGCCAGGGCCGGCTGGGCGGGCGAGGCGAGTTCGCCGCCGCGGACCGTGGCGTTGAAGCTGATGACGGGCAGGGTGTGGTCCTCGCAGAGGAACACCTTCAGACCGTTGGCCAGGGTGTACCGCTCGACCTGGGGCGGGGTGATCTTGTTGAGGGCCGGGAATTTGAGCTGTTCGACGTACCGCTTGGCGGCGGCTGGCTTGGCGGCCGGTTTGGCGGCCGGCTTGGCCGTCTCCTTGGCCTGCCCGAGGACCGGCACCAGGCTCAGGGCCAGGACCGTGACGATGGCGAGAATGTGCTTGACAGTTTTCTTCATGGTTATGCTCCTTCGTTGAACCGGCTTCACTTGGCCGCCGAGGCGGTCGCGGCGGGTTTCGTGACGATCTCGCCGACGGAGCGGTTGTTGTCGTTGAAAACCTTGACGGCGGCCTGCTGAATGTCGTCGGCCGTCAGCTTGTCGATCTCCTCCAGGCGGGTGAAGAGCTTGCGCCAGTCGCCGCGGAGGTTCTGCGCGCGGGCCAGCCCCATGGCCAGGCCGGTGTTGTTTTTCAGCCCGTTGATGAAACGGGACTTGCACCGCGCCTTGTAGCCGGCCAGTTCCTCGTCGGTGACCTTCTCGGCCTTGAGCTTCTCGAGTTGCTCGTAGATGGTCTTCTCACACTCGGCCACGGTCTTGCCCTGGTTGGGCATGGCCAGGATGCCGAACACGCCGGGGTACTTCTCGCCCAGCATGAGGGCCTGGACCATCAGGGCCGTCTTGTCCTTCTTCACCATCAGCTCGGCGAGGCGGGAGGAGCGGCTGTTGGACAGGATGTCGGCGATGGCTTCCAACGCACAGTAGGACGGGTCGTTGATGTCGACGCCGTGGTAGGCGATGATCAGGAAGGGCTGGGAAGGGTCTTCCATGACCATGCGCTTGGAGCTGCGCTGGGGGGGCTCCACCGTGATGACGCGGCCGGGCTTCTCACCGGCCGGAACCTTGCCGAAGTACTTTTCCAGCAAAGGCATGGCCGTGACGGGATCGATGTCCCCGACCACG